>CADCUE010000218.1:0-7089 GCA_902805805.1 uncultured Frankineae bacterium
CCCGTCGTGCTCGACGCGGGCGACGGCCGAGACCAGCGCCGACCAGATGGCCTCGGGGTCCGGACCCGTCGGTGTCGGCTCGAACGCCGAGCGCAGCAGCGAGCCGTCCGCGTCGACGATCCCGGCGCCGATCTTGGTGCCGCCGATGTCGACCGCGAGCACCGTCCCCGACGGGTCGGCCGAGGTCGGCGTCGTCACTGCATGGACTTCAGCATGCCCATCATGTCCTTGCAGGCAGGACAGACGGGGAACTTCTCGGGGTCGCGCCCGGGCAGCCACTCCTTGCCGCAGAGCGCCTTGACCGGCACCCCGTCCAGGGCGCTGCGCAGGATGTCCTCCTTGCGCACGTAGTGGCTGAACCGCTGGTCGTCGTCCCCGTCGTCGAGCTGCGGGTCGACGGCTGGGCGCGTGTCGAGCTCGGTCATGGGCACAGCGTAGGCCCGGCCCTCACGCTCCCGCGGCGGCCTGCAGCACCTCGGTCCACTCCCGCACGAAGCGGTCGATCCCGAAGCGCTCGCGCGCGACGTCGCGGGCGCCCTGCGACAGCGCCGTCGCCTCGTCCCGGTCGGCCAGCAGGCGTCGCAGGTGTCCGACGAGCAGATCGGGATCGGTCTCGACGTAGCCGTTCACGCCGTTCCGGACGGCCGTCGCCATCTCGGTCGTCGCCAGGCCGACGACCGGCAGGCCGAGCGCCATGGCCTCGCAGACGGCCAGGCCCAGGGACGTGTAGCGGATCGGGTTGAACAGCGCGCGGTAGGACCCGAGCCGCGCGTGCAGCTCGGTCAGCCGGACGTCGCCGAGCCACCGGGCGTACGCCTGGCCGCCCATCCCGGCGAGGTCGACCGGCACCTGACCGGCCACGCGGTCGAAGACGTCCGGGCCCAGCCGGCGGCCGCGACCGTGCAGGTTGTTCACGACGGTGATCGCCGCGTCGGTCTCCCCGGTCCACGGCAGGTCGGGCACCACCACGCCGTGGTCGATGGTGCGCGTGGGGGTGATGCCGCTGTCCCACATCAGGGCGTTGAAGGGCGTGACGTGCACCAGCGTCGCCGCCTCGTCCTGCACGGGGTGCAGGGCGTCGTTCGGCCAGGACGGCGGCGGGTCGTGCTCGACGTGCACGCGCGGCAGGTCCGCCACCCGCGCACCGAGCAGCCGGTGCCGGTCGTCGGTCCAGGTCGCGCGGGACTGGGTGAGGACCACGTCCACCTCGACGTCCCCGACGTCCTCGACCGGCACCTCGACGACGTTGTCCGGCCAGTCGAAGGTCTCGCCGCGCCCGCCGTACGGGTTCGTGCGCTCGGCGGTCACCGGCAGCAGCCACGTCACGGGCACCTGGCTGAGGTACCAGAGGTAGGAGCCGTGGACGTGCCAGGTGAGCACGCGGACAGGGGCAGGAGCCGCGCTCGAGATCATGACCGGGCGGCTACCCGGAGCCCCGGACCGGAAACGGCGGGGCGGCCCGGCGGCGGTGTGCGCTTCGTCCGCGTTCGGGTCGCCGTGCCGGGGGGATCCTGCGAGCCTGTGGCGACATGCCGACCGACTGGTGACGGAGGACCCCGTGGCTGAGCTGGAAGACAAGGACACGTCCGTGCACGAGGCGGGCACGACCGCCGAGAGCCTCGGCAAGCAGGGCCAGGTCGAGCGCGGGACCAAGAGCGCCACCGTCGCGGCGAGCTTCACCACCCGCGACCACGACGTGATCCGCACGTGGGCCGAGGCACGCGGTGGCACCCCCGCGGACGTCGAGGGGACCGGCGACGGCAGGGGCGCCGGTGTGCTCCGGATCGAGTTCAGGGACGAGGGCGACCGCCTCGAGGACGTCGGCTGGGACGCCTTCTTCGCGACGTTCGACGACAGCGACGTGGACTTCCTCTACCAGGAGCGCACCAGCGACGGCTCGGTCAGCCGCTTCCACAAGTTCGTCCGCGCCGACGGCTGACGACCCGCCCGGCACAGCCCGGGCGGTCCACTCCCCGCACGTCTCCTGGAGCCCACGCTGAACGCACGCACGTCCTCGTCGTCCGCGGCCGCCCTGCGCCGCACCGCCCGCAGGGCCTACGGCTGGGACCGGCTGCGTCCGGGCCAGCTCGAGGCCATGGAGCACGTCATGGCGGGCCGCGACACCCTGGCGGTCATGCCGACCGGGTCGGGCAAGAGCGCGATCTACCAGGTGCCGGCGCTGCTGCTCGACGGTCCCACCGTCGTGGTCAGCCCGTTGATCGCTCTGCAGCGCGACCAGGTCGCCGGGCTGCTCGAGCGCGCGGGGGCGGGGGGTGCGGTGCAGGCCAACAGCAGCCAGAGCGAGCGCGCCCGCGAGGCGGCCTTCGAGGCGCTGCGCGCCGGCGACGTGGAGTTCTTCTTCCTGGCGCCGGAGCAGCTCAGCAAGCCGGAGGTGCTGGACGCCGTCGCGCAGGCGCGGCCGTCCCTGTTCGTCGTCGACGAGGCGCACTGCATCTCCGCCTGGGGCCACGACTTCCGCCCCGACTACCTGCGCCTGCACACCGCCGTCGAGCGGCTCGGCCGGCCGACCGTGCTCGCCCTGACGGCGACCGCCTCCCCGCCCGTGCGCGACGAGATCGTCAGCCGGCTGCGGCTCGAGGACCCCGCGCAGGTGGTGAGCGGCTTCGACCGGCCCAACCTGGCGCTGGAGGTGCAGTCCTTCCGCGACGACGAGCAGCGGCGCGAGGCCGTCGTGCTGCGGGCCATGGGGGAGGCCAAGCCGGGACTGGTCTACACCGCCACCCGCCGCAGCGCGGAGCGGTACGCCGAGGCGCTCGCCGACCTCGGCATCGCGGCCGAGCACTACCACGCCGGGCGCAGGGCGGCGGACCGCGAGGACGTCCACGCCCGCTTCCTGGCCGGCGAGCTCGACGTGGTGGTCGCGACGAACGCGTTCGGGATGGGCATCGACAAGGCCGACGTCCGCTTCGTCCTGCACGCCGAGGTCGCCGACTCGCTGGACAGCTACTACCAGGAGATCGGCCGGGCGGGTCGCGACGGGCAGCCCGCGCAGGCGGTGCTGTTCTACCGGCAGGAGGACCTCGGCCTGCGCAGGTTCTTCGCCTCCGGCGGGGTCGACGAGCACGCCCTCAAGAAGGTCGTCACGCTGGTCAACCACGCCGGCGGACCGGTGGAGCCGACGGCCCTCGCCGACGAGATGGACGTCGCGCCGACCCGCCTCGCCGGGCTGGTCAACCTGCTCGAGCAGGCCGGCGCCGTCGAGGTCCGCGACGACGGCGCCATCGCGCCCGGGGACGACGACCTGAGCCCGCAGCAGGCCGCCGACTCGGCGACGGAGGTGGCCGAGTCGCACCGCAAGGTGGAGCAGTCCCGCGTCGAGATGATGCGCGCGTACGCCGAGACGTCCGGGTGCCGCCGGCAGCTCCTGCTGGCGTACTTCGGCGAGGCCCTCGAGGAGCCCTGCGGCAGCTGCGACACGTGCGCAGCCGGCACGGCGCAGGAGCAGGCCGACGCGGACGAGTCCCCTTTCCCGCTGCAGTCGCGCGTGACCCACAGCACCTGGGGCAGCGGCATGGTCATGCGCTACGAGGGTGACCGGATCGTGGTCCTGTTCGAGGAGGTGGGCTACCGCACGCTGTCCCTGGAGGCGGTCGCCGCCCGCGGGCTGCTCGAGGCGTCGTGATCGAGCCGACGGGCGCAGACCGCCTCGAGGTCGACGTCGTGGTGGTCGGCGGCGGAGCCGCGGGACTGGCCGCCGCGTCCTGGATCGGCCGCTACCGCCGCTCGGTCGTCGTCATGGACTCCGAGGACCAGCGCAACAAGCACGTCGAGCGCTCGCACGGCTACCTGGGCCGGGACCCGCAGAGCCCGGCGGACCTGCTGGAGCGCGGCCGGCAGGAGGTGCTCGCCTATCCCACCGCCGAGATCCGGTTCGGCGAGGTGAAGCGGATCGAACGACGTCGCGACGGGCTCTTCGAGGTCGACGACGACCTGCTGGCGCACCGTCTCGTCCTCGCCTGCGGGGTGAAGGACGCCTTCCCCGACGTCGAGGGGTTCTACGACCACTACGGCGCCTCGGTCTTCCACTGCCCCGCCTGCGACGGCTACGAGGCCCGTGACCGCCACGTCGTCGCGCTCGGGTGGGACCCGCACCTCGTCGGCTTCGCCTCGACGCTCAAGAACTGGGCGTGCTCGGTCACGGTGGTGACCAACGGGATCGGGTTCCAGGGCGACGGCAGGTGCCGCACCCAGCTCGCGGACCACTCGATCACCCTGCTCGAGCGCAATGCGGTCCGGTTCGTCGGCGAACGCGGCGATCTGCGCGGCGTCGAGCTCGACGGCGGTGAGGTCCTGCCGGCCTCGCTCGTGATGTTCTCCCTGTCGCACCAGCCGCGCACGGAGCTCGCGGAGCTGCTCGGCTGCGCTCTCGACGAAGAGGGCTACGTGATCGTCGACGCGTCCGGCGAGACCAGCGTGCCGGGGGTCTACGCCGCCGGCGACCTGACCCCCGGGCTTCAGCTGTCCCTGGTGGCGGCTGCGTCCGGCGTGGTGGCCGGGGTCGCTGCGGGCCAGTCGTTCTTCGGCCGGCAGGGGGCTCCGAGCTCGCCGGAGCCGGCCCCTTCGGTCGACTGACCGGTTCCGCCCGCACGACGACGGCCCCCGCTCCGAGGAGGGGGGGCCGTCGTCCGTGCGGCGGGAGGTCCTAGAGGACGTCCTGCACCTTGTGCTTGGCGGCCAGGGCCGCGCCGCTGGCGGCAGTGCCCACAGCGCTCGGCAGGCCCTTGATGGTGCCGCCGAGGACCTGCGAGGGGCGCTGCTGCTCCTCGTGCAGCGACGAGCTGGCGAGCATCGCACCGGTCAGGGCGGGGATCGCCCACTGCAGCGCGGAGAGCTGCTTCTGCGCCTTGGCGACCTCCGGCGGCGTCGACGCCGTCGAGTCGGTGCCGCCGGCGACCGGGACGTCACCGGCCTTCATCATCTTCTGGCCGAGGACCCGCGCGTAGCCGGTGGCGCCGAGCGCGCCGGCGGTCAGGGCCATCTTGACGTTGGTGTTGGCCAGCACCCCCTTCTGCGTGGCGACCCGGCCCTTGTTGGCCTTGAGCAGCTGCGCGCCACCGACGAGGTGGGCACCGATGGCGAGGGCGTTGAACGGCGTCCAGCGGGCCCAGCCGGCGTTGGCGACGCGGGCGCGCTGGCGCGGGTCGTCGACGTCGGCGGCCGCGCCGTTGACGCCGATGGCACCCATGAGGGAGCCACCGAACCACGCGGCGAGACCGAGGTCGTGCAGTGCGTGGGCGAGGGTGTTGCGCTCGGACATGGTTCTCCTCCAGGAGATGTGGGTCAGGGGACGACTGCGTCGGGTGAGCGCCTACCCCTGCCGCACGGGATGGAACCCGCTCCTCCCCTCCTGCGACCCTTCCCGTCGGGGCGGTGTTCTGCGAGGCTCCGCGCGACAGCCCGACCACGAGAGGACAGGCCGTGCCCGCACCGACGGAGGCCGAGGCGTACGCCGTCATCGCCTACCGCGACCAGGGGCCGTGGCAGGTGGAGGTCCTGCCGGAGGCGGTCACCGAGGACCTGGACGCGCTGATCGCCGCGGTGCGCCAGCAGCCGGGGGAGAACGGTGCGCTCGCGCTCGTGGACGTGGCGGACGAGTACTTCGTCGTGGTGCGCGTCCGGCAGGGCTCCGTGCGGCTGCTCCTGTCCGACGTCACCGCCGCTCTCGACTGGGACCTCGCGGCGCAGGTGCTCGAGCACCTGGACCTGGACCCTCCCGCCGAGGACGATCAGGACGTCGAGCCGGCCGGCGATCTCGCGATCTTCGAGGACCTGGGCCTGGACGCGAGGGAGATGGCGGCCTTCCTGTCGGACCTCGACGCGTACGCCGACGAGATGCTCAGCAGCCTGGCCCGTCGACTGGGGTTCGCTGACGGGTACGAGCGGGTAGTCGACGCGCTCGTGCAGTAGTCCTCCTCTGCCGTCCTCGTCTCCGGCTCCTGCCGGAGACCGACCCCCGGAGCAGTCCACCGTGTCGTACTTCGCCGCCGCGCTCGCCCGCACCGAGCAGGGTTGGACGGGGGTCGAGCTCGACCTGGCCGAGGTCGAGGACCTCGAGTCCCTCGCCGACCTGCTCCGGGACCTCACCGGTGACGGGGAGGGCCCGGCCCTGATGCTGCTCGACGAGGACGACGAGCACCTCGCCGTCGTCCGGGTGGACGGCGGGGCAGGCAGCCTGGCCGAGCCGCGCGTCTTCCTGTCCGACCGGCGTGCCGTCTCGGCCAGCGACGTGGCCGCGATGCTCTGGGAGGACGCCGAGCTCGAGAGCGACGAGGACGACGAGGACGAGGGGACGCGTCCGATCGCGGAGCCCGTGGGGGACACGGCGATCCTCGCCGACCTCGGCACGTCCGCGCAGTCGCTGCTGGACCTGTGCGCCGAGGAGGGCCTGCTGCCGGCCGACGTGCTCACCACGCTGTGCGAGCGGGCCGGCTGCGACGACGTCCTCGAGCAGCTGCGCGAGGGTTGAGCACCGCCGGCGCCGGTCCCTGGGACGGCCCGATGCGCGCGGCGCTGGCCGCCGCGGCGCGAGCTCCCGAGCACGGCGACGTCCCGGTGGGGGCTGTCCTGCTCGCCCCGGACGGCGGCGTGCTCGGCGGCGGGCACAACGACCGCGAGGGCCGCGGCGATCCGACCGCGCACGCGGAGGTGCTGGCCCTGCGCGAGGCCGCGCAGCGGCTGGGATCCTGGCGGCTGTCCGGCTGCACGCTGGTCGTGACGCTGGAGCCGTGCACGATGTGCGCGGGGGCGCTCGTCCTGGCACGGGTCGCGCGCGTCGTCTACGGCGCCGCCGACCCCAAGGCGGGCGCCGCCGGCTCGCTGTGGGACGTCGTGCGCGACCGTCGGCTCAACCACCGGCCGGAGGTGGTCGCCGGTGTGCTGGCCGAGGAGTGCTCCGCCGTCCTGCGCTCGTTCTTCGAGGACCGCCGCCGCCTTCGCTAGAGTCTGCCGCGGTGGCGTGTCCGAGCGGCCGAAGGAGCACGCCTCGAAAGCGTGTGAGGGGGCAACTCCTCCGTGGGTTCAAATCCCACCGCCACCGCCAAGCTTGACAGTTGAGCCGCAGGTCAGAAG
>CADCUE010000218.1:7099-8158 GCA_902805805.1 uncultured Frankineae bacterium
CGTCGGTCCGGCGCCCACCTCGGGGGCTCGGCGGGCCTGCAGACGACGTGCGACAGCGTCACTTCGCTGGACTTCGCCGACCTCAGTCGTCGTGAGTGATGTTGTGGATGACCTCACGTGCGCCGTACCGCCACCCGTAGCGGCGGATCGTGACGTCGTGGTCAGGATCGGCCAACGTCAACAGCGCCTTCCAGAGCGCCCAGCCGCGTCCGCGCGTCCAGGTGCCGGCGTCCACACCGAGCTGCTGGCGGAAGGTGCGACGTGATCCGGCGTCCAAGAAGGTCCAGGCGAGGACGAGGTCGCACGCCGGGTCGCCGACGCCGCAGGTGCCGAAGTCGATGACGGCTGCGAGCCGTCCGTGCCGGACGAGCAGGTTGCTCGGCGCCATGTCCCCGTGGAACCAGCAGGGCTCTGCCTCGAACGGCGCTGAGAGAGCGGTACGCCAGACACCGAGCGCCTTGTCGCGGTCCACGTCGGCGGCCGGAGCGTCGAGGCAGGCGTGGACGTCCCTGTCGTACAGCGACATGGGTCCGCCGCGCCCGAACGAGTGAGCGCCCGCGGCGGGGCCACCGCGGGTGTCCACCGCCTGCAGGCAGGTCAGGAAGTGCGCGACGTCCGAAGCGAAGGAGCGCAAGTCGCCGACGCGCCCGGCGGACGCCGTCTCACCCGGCAGCCATCGGTACACCGACCACGGTCGAGGGAAGCCGCATCCGGGGGCTCCAAGAGCGACCGGCTCGGGGATCGGCAGCGGGAGCTGGGAGGCAAGGACAGGCAGCCACCGATGCTCCTTCGCCACAGCAGGCACGTAGCCCTCGTCGGAGGGCAGCCGGGCGGTGAGATGAGCGCCGATCCGGAAGGAGCTGTTGTCCCAGCCGTCGACGTCCATCGGCGTCACCGGGAGGTCGGCGAGGTCAGGGACTTGCTCGCGGAGGAGGCAGGACACGACGTCTGGGGTGATCTCCGCCTTCCTCATGCGCCGCCACAGTGCCCTGCCGCCTCGCCGCTGTGCAACGGCATTGCGTGACCGGCTCCCGCAGCGCGCGAACCGGACCGCGGCCG
>CADCUE010000219.1 GCA_902805805.1 uncultured Frankineae bacterium
TCGTACGCCGAGGTGGCCGCCGCCCTCGACCTCTCCGCCGGCAGCGTCGGCACCACCGTCCGACGCGCCGAGACCGCTCTCCGGAAGGAGCTGACCCGTCATGCGTCATCCCAGTGACGGCACGCTGCGCCGGCTCCTCGACGAGCCGGTCGGCGTCGCCGACCCCGACCGCGAGCACGTCGCGGACTGCCCCGTGTGCCTGTCCGGCCTCGCCGCCGCGCAGGAGGACGCCGCGGCGACCCGGGCGGCGCTCGACCTCCCGCCCGCCGACCTCCAGGACGCCGTCGACGTCGACGCCGCGTGGCAGCGCCTGTCCTCGGCGGTCGCCGCCGACGCCCCGGCGGCGGTGGTCCCGCTCCAGCCCCGCCGCCGTCGGCGCGGTGCGCTGCGCAGTCCGGCGGTCGCCGCCGTCGGCGCGGTCGCCCTGGTCGCCGGGGCCAGCGCTGCCGCCGCCGCCGACTGGCTGCAGGTGTTCCGCACCGAGCGGGTCGAGGCCGTCACGATCACGCAGGCCGACCTCGTGCAGCTCCCCGACCTGACGGCCTACGGCACGGTCGAGGTCGTCGCCGAGCCCGAGGTCGGCGTCGTCGCCGACGTCGAGACGGCGGAGGAGGAGTCCGGCCTGGAGGTCCCGGAGGTCGCCGAGCTCCCGCGCGGCGTCGACGACCGCTCCACGCTGTCGGTCGGCAGCCAGCTGCGCGCCGAGTTCACCTTCTCCGCCGAGCAGGCGGCGCGCGCCGCGAAGGCCGCCGGCGAGACCCTGCCGCCGCCGCCGGCCGGTCTGGACGGCAGCCGCTTCCGGCTGGTCGCCGGGCCGGGCGTCGCCCAGGTGTGGTCGGCCGACAGCGGCCTGCCGGGCCTGGTGGTGGCGCGCGCCGTCGCGCCGACGGCCTTCTCCTCGGGGGTGCCGTTCGGCACCGCCCGCGACTACCTGCTCGACCTGCCCGGCCTGCCCGAGGAGGTCGCCACGCAGCTGCGGGGCTACTCCGCCGACGGGACGACGCTGCCGCTGCCCGTCCCCGCCGACGAGGCGACCGCCTCCGAGGTCGAGGTCGACGGCGTGACCGCCACGCTGCTCGAGTCGCGGGACGGCGCGCTCACCGCGGTGGTCTGGGTCGACGAGGGCGTCGTCACCGCCGTGGCCGGCTCGCTGACCACCGACGAGGTGCTGTCCGTGGCGCGCGGACTGCGATGACCTCCACCGTCCCGGCAGCGGCGGAGCTGCTCACCGACCTGCCGCCGTCACCGGCGGTGTGGTGCTCCGGGCTGCGCAAGCGGTACGGCCGGCAGACCGCGGTCGACGGCGTCTCCTTCACCGTCGAGCGCGGCCAGGTCGTGGGGCTGCTCGGACCCAACGGCGCCGGCAAGACGAGCGTCATCAAGATGCTGCTCGGCCTGGTCCGGCCCGACGCCGGCGAGGTGCTGCTGCTCGGCCGGCCGGCGCCCGACCCGCGCGCCCGGGCGCGGGTCGGCTACCTGCCCGAGCTGTTCCGCTACCAGCCGTGGCTCACCGCCGCGGAGGTGCTCGCGCTGCACGTCCGCCTCGCCGGCGCGGACGTGCCGGCGCAGGACCGGCGCGAGAGCCTGCGCGCCGTCGGCCTCGCCGCCCGCGCCGGCGACCGCGTCGGCGGCTTCTCCAAGGGCATGCAGCAGCGCCTCGGCCTGGCCGTGGCGCTCGTGGCGCGTCCGGAGCTGGTCGTGCTCGACGAGCCGACCAGCGCCCTCGACCCGGTCGGCCGTGCCGACGTGCGCGACCTGCTGCTCGAGCTGAAGGAGCGCGGCGTCGCCGTCCTGCTGAACTCCCACCTCATCGGCGAGGTCGAGCGCGTGTGCGACCGCGTCGTCATCCTCGACAAGGGCCGGGTCGCCGCGGCCGGCACGCTCGCCGAGCTGCTCGGCCGCCGGGAGCTGCGGATGCACCTCGAGGGCGTGGACGCCCGCGCGCACGCGCGGCTCGCCGCGGCCGGCAGCCTCAGCCGCAGCGGCAGCTCGTACGTCGTCGAGCTGGCCGCCGAGCAGGACCCGCGCACCGTGCCCGACCTCGTCGCCGACCTCGTCGCCCTGGGGGTGCGCGTGCACACCGTCGAACCGAGCCGGATCAGCCTCGAGGAGCGGCTGCTCGGCATCCTGCGCGCCGAGGGCGGGAGCTCGCACCCGTGACCGCGCTCGCCCCGACAGGGCCGGCCGCGACCGCCCGGGTCGTGCTGGTGCTCGCCGCCCTCACCGTGCAGGAGGCGGCGCGCCGCCGGGTCATCCGCTCGCTCGTCGTGCTCACGACGGTCCTGCTCGTGCTCAGCGCCTGGGGCTTCTCGCGGCTGACCGGGGTCGAGACGGAGGCCGGCGAGCTCACCAGCGGCGAGTCCCGCATCGTGGCCTCGCAGCTGCTGAACCTGGTCATGTTCGGGCTGAGCCTCATCGCCGCGCTCGGCACGACCTTCCTCGCCGGCCCGACGCTGTCCGGCGAGGTGGAGTCGGGCCAGGCGCTCGCCGTGCTCGCCCGACCCGTGCGCCGCTCGTCGGTGCTGGTCGGCAAGTGGCTCGGGCTCGTCGCCTTCGGCGGCGGCTTCATCGTGCTGGCGGGGCTCGCGCAGCTGCTCATCGTCCAGGCGACCGTGGGCTACTGGCCACCCCGACCGGTGACCGGCCTGCTGCTGCTGGCCTTCCAGACGACCGTGCTGCTCACCCTCGGCCTGCTGCTGTCGACGGTGATCTCGCCGATGGCGTCCGGCATCGTCGCGGTCGGGCTGTTCGGCGCCACCTGGATCGCCGGCGTGCTCGGCGGCGTCGGCGAGGCCTTCGGACCCGAGAGCGTGGCCCGTGTCGGCGCGGTGTCGCGGATGGTGCTGCCCACCGACGGGCTGTGGCGCGGGGCCATGCACGCCTTCCAGGACGCCAGCACGCTGGCGCAGTTCGGCGGCCCGGCGGTCGAGGGCGGCTTCCCGTTCCTCAGCCCGTCCGGCCTGACGCTGACCTACCTCGCGTACGCCGCCCTGTGGGTCGCGCTCGTGCTCGGCCTCGCCGGCACGGTCTTCGCCCGCCGCGACCTCTGAGACCTGGGGCCC
>CADCUE010000220.1 GCA_902805805.1 uncultured Frankineae bacterium
CGCCCCCGCCACTACCACGCTCGAACCGTTCGGCAGGAGCGCTCCAGCGAACGGTTCGAGCGGGGTGGTCGGCCCCGGGGCTCCGTAGGCTGGGGGCATGCCTGCGTACGACTACCGCTGCCGGACCTGCGACGCCCTGTTCGAGGTGCGGCGAGGCCTGCACGAGTACCCCGACGTCCCGACCTCCTGCCCGTCCGGCCACCTCGAGACGACCCGCGTCTTCACGCCCGTGGCGGTCGGTGGTGCCGCGTCGGCGCCGGCCCCCGCCGCCGGCGGCGGGGGCGGGGGCTGCTGCGGTGGGGGCTGCTGCGGCTGAGGCGCCCCTGCCTCGAGACGACGAGAGCCCGCCCTGCGAGTGCAGGGCGGGCTCTCGGGCGTGCAGGAGCGGTCAGGCGGCGCTGGACTCCCGGGCGACGAGCAGCTTGTCGGTCTCGTCGTGGATCGACGCGCCGGCGACGAGCAGGGACGGACGGTGGGCGTTGCCGTGGTGGCCGCAGAACAGCAGGTCGGTGCCGCCGGGCAGCGTCGCCCGCACGTAGGCCTGCGCGCCGCAGCGGTCGCAGCGGTCGGCGGCGGTGAGCGGCGCGCGCTCGACGGAGGTGGCAGTGGTGGCGTCGGTGGCGGGCTGGGTCGAGGTCGTCATCGGAGCGCTCCTTCGTGTGGTCCGCGGGCCCGGACTGCTGCCCGCTCCTGGTGCAACGCCTGCCGGCCGGGAGCGTTCCGGCCCCTGCTGTGACGCTGCAGACGGCCGGCGCCGGGAAGCCCGCCGCCTGCCCGGACGTTCGCACCAGGCGGGCGGACGGACTGCTCCCGGGCGCTTCGACCGCCGTCAGGCGCCGCGGGCGTCGAGGACCAGCCACCGGCAGGCGTAGGGCGCCAGGACCAGGTCGCCCTCGGCGAGCTCCTCGCCCGACAGCGCGTCGCACAGCGGGTCGGGCAGGGGCACGGCGGCCCGCGGCCAGATCTGCCAGCTCTCGCTCATGTTGTGCAGCGCGACCAGCGTCTGCTCCGGCGCCCGCCGCACCCAGGCGAGGACCGCGCCGTTGACGGCGTCGAGCAGCTCGGGCTCGACCGCGGCGTGCAGCGCCGGCAGGCCCGCCCGCACGCGCGCCCGCGCCTGCAGCTCGGTCCACACCTCGTGCTCGACCGTCCCGCCGACGTGCCGGCGCTCGGCGGCCGCCCAGTCCAGCCGCGGGCGGTGCACCCAGCGGTTGTCGTCGGCGTGCGCGGGGTCGTCGGCCCAGGCCGGGTCGTTCGGCGTCGCCAGCTCGTCGCCCGACCACAGCACCGGCACGCCGCCGAAGCCCAGGACGACGGTGTGCGCGAGCAGCAGCCGCCGGACGGCGACCGCGCGCTCGTCCGGGGTGCGCGCCGCCTCGAGCCCTGCCAGCGAGGCCGCGCTGCCGCTGATGCGCCGGTCGCCGGTCGCCTCGTTCTCCTGGAACACCAGCCCCCGCGCGAAGCTCCCCTCGAAGCGCCCGCTGTAGAAGTCCGACAGGAACGCGCGGTGCGACGCCCCGTCCCAGCCGACCGCGGCGGCGTCCGCGTCGTCGACCGCCCAGCCGATGTCGTCGTGGCCGCGCACGTAGGTCGCCCAGGCGGTCGTCGACGGCTTGGCCGGGAACCGCCGCAGGGCGGCGGTGGCCAGCCGTCCGTCTCGGGCGGCCAGCGACGACCAGACCTGCACCATGAGGCTGTTGTGGTACGCCAGGTCGCTGACCTTGCCGGCGTGGCGGCCGACGCCGAGGTAGGGCACGAGCTGCGGCGGCCCGACGATCGCCTCGGCCTTGAAGACCAGCGCGGGAGCCGCGATGCGCGCGACGGCCCGCAGCGCGCGCGTCACGGCGTGCACCTCCGGCTGGTTCTGGCAGTCGGTCCCCATCCGCTTCCACAGGAACGCGATGGCGTCCAGGCGCAGGCACTCCACGCCCTGGTTGGCCAGGAAGCAGACGATCTCGGCGAACTCGCAGAAGACGTCGGGGTTGTCCCACGCGAGGTCCCACTGCCAGGCGTTGAACGTCGTCCACACCCACGCCTGCAGCGCCTCGTCCCAGCTGAAGCTCCCGGGCGCGAAGTCGGGGAACACCTCCGGCAGCGTCCGCTCGTACTCGTCCGGGACGCTGCGGTCGGGGAAGACGTGGAAGTAGGCGCGGTAGCGCTCCTCCCCCGCCCGCGCGCGGCGGGCCCACTCGTGCTCGGCGGCCACGTGGTTCAGGACCAGGTCGAGCGTCAGCGAGATGCCCTGGCCGCGCAGGACGGCCGCGAGGGCGGCGAGGTCGTCCATCGTCCCGAGGTCGTCGCGGACCGACCGGTAGTCCATGACGGCGTAGCCGCCGTCGTCAGGCCCCGGTCGGGAGGACAGCAGCGGCATGAGGTGCAGGTAGGTGACGCCGAGCTCGGCGAGGTAGGGCACGCGCTCGGCGACGCCGCGCAGGTCGCCGCCGAAGCGCTCGGCGTAGCAGGCGTAGCCGAGCATCCGCGGCGACTGGAACCAGTCGGGCTCGACGTGGCGGCGCAGGTCGAGCAGCCGCAGCTCGGACGGGCGCGCGACGAAGCCGGCGACGGCCAGGCCGGCGACGCGGGCGGCGAGCGCCGGCCCCTGCTCGCCGTAGGCCTCGCACAGGCCGGTGACGAGGTCGCGCCAGTGGCGCCGCAGCCGCGCCAGGACGACGGTGCGGTCGTGCTCGGGCTCGCCGGCGAGGGCCTGCTCGGCCGCCTCGAGGACCGGTGCGGGGAGGTCGGAGGAGCTCACCCGCCAGAGCATGCCTGCCTCCTGCGACCGGACCCCCGCCGGGCCCTCAGACGTCCCAGCCCAGCCGTCCGACGAGGTGCTCGAGCAGGCGCAGCCAGATCTCCGACACCGTCGGGTAGGACGGGACCGCGTGCCAGAGCCGGTCGAGCGGCACCTCGCCGACGACGGCGACGGTGGCGCTGTGCAGCAGCTCGGCGACGTCGGGGCCCACGAAGGTCGCGCCGAGGACGACGGCCCGCTCGGGGTCGACGACGAGCTTGGCCCAGCCGCGGGGGTCGTCGGACACGAGCGCCGCACCCGCGATCGCGCCGAGGTCGTGCTCGGCCGTCCAGACGTCGATCCCCCGCTCGCGGGCGGCGGCCTCGGTGAGGCCGACGCTCGCGATCTGGGGGTCGGTGAAGACGACCTGCGGGACGGCGGCGTCGTCGGCGCTCGCCGTGAAGCGGCTCCACGGGCCGGGCTCCTGCGCCAGCCCCTTCGCGCGGGCGGCGACGACCTGCCCGCAGGCCCGAGCCTGGTACTTGCCCTGGTGCGTGAGCAGCACCCGGCCGGTCACGTCGCCGGCGGCGTAGAGCCAGCCGCCGTCGACGCCCGTGACGAGCAGGGTGTCGTCGGTGGCGAGCGGCCGGCCGGGCTCGAGCCCGACGGTCTCCAGCCCCAGGTCGTCCGTGCGGGGCCGGCGGCCGGTCGCGACGAGCAGCTCGTCGGCGACGAGCTCCTCCCCGCCGGCGGTCACGACGACGCTGCCGTCGGCGTCGCGCCGGGCAGCGGTGACGTCGGTCGACGTGCGCACCTCGATGCCCCGGTCGCGCAGCGCCTGCGTGACCAGCGCCGCGGCCTCCGGCTCGTAGGCCGGCAGCAGACCGGGCCCGCGCTGCAGCAGGACGACCTGCGACCCGAGGGCCGACCAGGCCGTGGCCATCTCGACGCCGACCACGCCGCCGCCGAGCACGAGCAGCCGCCCGGGGGCCGCCGACGCGCTCGTCGCCTCCCGGCTGGTCCAGGGCCGGACGTCGGCGAGCCCCTCGACCGGCGGCAGGGCCGCGGCGCTGCCGGTGCAGACCACGACCGCATGGCGGGCGCGCAGCCGGACCGAGCTGCCGTCGTTGCCCTCGACCTCGACCTCGCGCTCCCCGGCGAGCCGTCCGGTGCCGCGCACGAGCGGGACGCCGATCCCGTCGAGCCAGCCGACCTGCCCGCCGTCCTGCCAGCCGGAGGTGAAGCCGTCCCGACGGCGCAGGACCGCGGCGGCGTCGAGCTCGCCCGTCACGGCCTGCCGGGCGCCGTCGACCGCGCGGGCGGACGCGAGGACCTCGACCGGCCGCAGCAGGGCCTTGCTCGGCATGCACGCCCAGTACGAGCACTCGCCGCCGACGAGCTCGGGCTCGACCACCACCGCCGTCAGGCCGCCCCGCACGGCGTAGTCGGCGACGTTCTCCCCCGTCGGGCCGGCCCCGAGCACGACGACGTCGTACTCGGTCTGCGCGAGCGCGGAGGGCGGGTGGTCGGTCGGGTGCGGGGTCGGCTGCGTGGTCACGGCCTGCGTCGACGGGGCCTGCCTGGTGGGGGACGGCGTGGTCACGGGAGCTCCGGAGGTCGAGGAGCCGCCACCCTGGCACGGGCGACCGACAGGGGGCACCCCTCGTCCCCAGCCCGTTGACACGCTTCGCCGGGAGGAGGACGGTCTGAGGTGTTCGTGCTGACCCGAGCGGACGGAGGTGGCGATGTCGCACCCATCGGACTTCGAGCACAGGCCGCACGCCCCGTAAGGGGCAGCGACTGCTCCCGCCCCTCCGAGCCGAGAGGACGAGCACGAGGCAGGGCCGCGGTGCCAGCACGCGCGCCGACCCTGCTCCAGGACAGCCCGGTCGCACCGCGACCGGGCTGTCCGCCGTCCCGGCCGGTGCCCGCGTGCCGCCGGGGTGCTGCCTGTCTAGGGTGACGCGGTGACGTCCTCCTCGACCGGGCTCGACCCGGAGCTGCTGCGCCTGCCGCTGCGCGAGTGCGCCGCCGCGGCCCTCGAGGCCGCCCAGTCCGCCGGGGCCTCGCACGCCGACGTCCGGATCGAGCGCCTGCGCGGCCAGGACCTCGCGCTGCGCAACGGCCGCCTCGAGCGGCTCGGCGACGACGTGAGCCTCGGCATCGCGGTGCGCGTCGTCGCCGACGGCACCTGGGGCTTCACGAGCAGCCCGGACGTGACGGTCGACGAGGCGGTGCGCCTCGCCCGGTCCGCCGTCGAGGTCGCCGCCGCGTCGCGCCCGCTCAACCGCGAGCCGGTCGAGCTCGCCGACGAGCCGGTCTACGACGACGTGACCTGGGTGTCGGCGTACGACGTCGACCCGTTCGCCGTGCCGACCGCCGACAAGGTCGCGCTGTTCGCCGACTGGTCGCAGCGGCTGCTCGCGAGCGACGACGTCGACCACGTCGACGTGAGCCTGCAGCAGGCGCTCGAGGGCAAGTTCTACGCCGACACCGCCGGCACCACCACGACGCAGCAGCGCATCCGCGTGCAGCCGCGGGTGGTGGCCACCCGCGTCGACCCGGGTGGCGGCTTCGAGACGATGCGCACCCTCGCGCTGCCCGTCGGCCGCGGGTGGGAGTACCTCACCGGCGGGCTCTACGACTGGGACGCCGAGCTCGAGCAGCTGCCGTCGCTGCTCGTCGAGAAGGCCAAGGCCTCGTCGGTCGAGCCGGGGCGCTACGACCTCGTCGTCGACCCGTCGAACCTGTGGCTGACGATCCACGAGTCGGTGGGCCACGCCACCGAGCTCGACCGCGCGCTCGGCTACGAGGCGGCCTACGCCGGCACGTCCTTCGCGACCCTCGACCGGCTCGGCACGCTGCAGTACGGCTCGCCGGTCATGCAGGTGACCGGCGACCGCACGACGCCGCACGGCCTGGCCACGACCGGCTGGGACGACGAGGGCGTGCAGACGCAGGAGTGGGACATCGTGCGCGACGGCGTGCTCGTCGGCTACCAGCTCGACCGGCGCATGGCACGGCAGAACGCCGAGGCCCTCGGCGTCTCGCGCTCGAACGGCTGCGCCTTCGCCGACTCCCCCGCCCACGTGCCGGTGCAGCGGATGGCCAACGTGTCGCTGCGGCCGGCGGCGGACGGGCCGTCCACCGAGGAGCTCATCGCCGGGGTCGAGCGCGGCATCTACGTCGTCGGTGACAAGAGCTGGTCGATCGACATGCAGCGCTACAACTTCCAGTTCACCGGGCAGCGGTTCTACGAGATCCGCGGCGGGCGCCTGGTCGGCCAGCTGCGCGACGTCGCCTACCAGGCGACGACGACCGACTTCTGGGGCTCGCTCGAGGCGGTCGGCGGGCCGCAGACCTACGCCCTCGGCGGGGCGTTCAACTGCGGCAAGGCCCAGCCGGGGCAGATCGCGGCCGTGTCGCACGGCTGCCCGACCTCGCTGTTCCGCGGCGTGCAGGTGCTCAACACGGCGCGGGAGGGCGGGCGATGAGCACCGGCAGCGACGTGGTCGAGCGGGCCCTCGGCCTGTCGCGGGCGGACGGCTGCATCGTGCTGGTCGAGGAGAGCAGCAGCGCCAACCTGCGGTGGGCGGGCAGCACGCTGACGACGAACGGCGCGGTGCGCGGCCGGTCCGTGGTCGTCATCAGCGTCGTCGGCGAGTCGGTGGGCGTCCGCAGCGCCACCGTCGTCGACGACCTCGAGGCGCTCGTCCGGGCGTCGGAGGCGGCGGCCCGCGAGGCCGGGCCGGCCGAGGACGCGGGCCCGCTCGTCGAGGGCGGCGCCGCAGCCGACTTCGCCGAGGGCGCCGTCGAGACGCCGACCGACGTCTTCGCCGGGCTCGCCCGCGAGCTGGGCGACGCCTTCGGCGCCGCGCGGGCCGACGGGGTGGCGCTCTACGGCTACGCCTCGCACGACACCACCACCCTGTGGCTCGGCTCCTCGACCGGCCTGCGGCTGCGGCACGTCCAGCCGACCGGCTACGTCGAGCTGACCGGCAAGAGCAGCGGCGGCTCCTCGTGGGTCGGCCAGCACACGCGCGACTGGAGCGACGTCGCGGTGCCCTCGCTCGACGCGGAGGTGCGGCGCCGGCTCGCCTGGGGCGCCCGCACGGTGGAGCTGCCCGCCGGCCGCTACGAGACGCTGCTGCCGCCGTCGGCCGTCGCCGACCTCATGGCCTACGCCTACTGGACCGCCGCCGGGCGCAGCGCCGCCGAGGGCCGCACGGTGTTCAGCGCCCCCGGCGGCGGCACGCGGGTCGGCGAGCACCTCGGCCCGGCCGGTCTGCGGATGACCTCCGACCCGCACGACCCGGCGCTCGCCACCACGCCGTTCGTCGCGACCAGCGCCTCGTCGGCGATGAGCAGCGTCTTCGACAACGGCCTGCCGCTGTCGAGGACCGACTGGCTGCGGGACGGGGCGCTGACGGCCCTGGTCCAGACCCGGGCGTCGGCGGCCAAGACCGGGTCGCCGGTCACGCCGTACGTCCACAGCCTCGAGGTCGACGGCGGTGGCACCGCGACGACCGACGAGATGGTGGCGAGCACCGGGCGCGGTCTGCTGCTGACCTGCCTGTGGTACATCCGCGAGGTCGATCCGCAGACGCTGCTGCTCACCGGCCTCACCCGCGACGGGGTCTACCTCGTCGAGGACGGCGAGGTCGTCGGCGCCGTGAACAACTTCCGCTGGAACGAGAGCCCGGTCGACCTGCTCGGCCGCGTCTCCGAGGTCGGCCGCAGCGTCGCGGCGCTGCCCCGGGAGTGGAGCGACGGCTTCACCTGGGTGCGGATGCCGACCCTGCGCGTCCCCGACTTCAACATGAGCTCGGTCAGCCAGGCCTCCTAGCGCGCCGGCCGCCCCTGACATCCCTGCCGCCCCTGGCGCGCAGCACCTGCTCGGTGCCCCGGGCCAGGCTGCGCACCTCGTCGGGGTGCACGCCGCCGTCGAGCGCCGACCGCAGCAGCAGCGCGAGGGAGTACTCCGGCCGCCCGGCGAGCGCCCGGTCGAGGGCGACGTTGGCCAGGGCGCCCTCGCCGCGGGCGTACGCCGTCCACGCGACCAGGGTGCAGACCGGGACGTCGTCCGGGGCGACGACCTGGCGGGCGACCTGGACGAGCAGCGACAGCAGCTCCTCCTCGCGCGTGAGGATGAGCGTGGCCACGGCGTCCCTCGCCTGCACGTCGGCGAGGCCGACCGCGAGCACCGCGGCGTCGACCGGACCGACGGGCCCGCCGGCCGCGACCCGGTCGAGCAGCGCCTGCACGTGGTCGAGGGTGCTGCGGCGGGCGGCGACGGCCCCGTGCTCGGCACGCGCGCGCAGCCAGGCCTGCGCGGCCTGCTCGAGGTGC
>CADCUE010000221.1 GCA_902805805.1 uncultured Frankineae bacterium
CGCCTCGCCGGCGGCGCCACCGCGCGCGGGGTGCGCGGGTCGGGGTCGGCGACCGGACGCGGGGCGACGTACGTCGTGCGCCAGGCTCGGCGCGCCAGCCACGCCGAGGGCGCCGGCGACAGCGGGCTGTCCCGCCTGCTCGAGCTGCACGCGTTCAACGCTGCCGGCGACGCCGCGGTCGCGATCAGCCTGGCCGGCACGCTGTTCTTCCAGGTCCCGACCGACCAGGCCCGCGGGCAGGTGGCGCTGTTCCTCGGTCTGACGATGCTGCCGTTCGCGGTCGTCGCGCCGCTGGTGGGTCCGGTGCTCGACCGGTTCGGCCACGGCCGCCGCTGGGCGGTCGGCGCCACGATGGCGGTCCGGGCGTTCCTGTGCTGGGTGCTGGCCGGGGCGGTGGCCGGGGACTCCGCCGGCCTGTTCCCCGCGGCGCTCGGCGTGCTGGTGGCGTCCAAGGCCTACGGCGTCACCCGCGCGGCGGCGGTCCCCCGGGTCGCGCCGGAGTCCCTCGGGCTGGTCGGCACGAACTCGCGGATCTCGCTGGCCGGGATCACCGGTGCGGCGGTGTCCGCGCCGCTCGCGCTGCTCGCCTCGCTGGCCGGGTCGCAGTGGTCACTGCGCTACGCCTTCGCGGTCTTCGTCGTCGCCACCGTGCTCGCGGTGCTGCTGCCGGCCCGCGTCGACTCCTCGCACGGGGAGCAGACCGCGCAGCTCGGCGGAGAGACCTCCGCCCGCGTGCCTGCGGTCGTCGTGCGGGCGCTGCGCTGCAACGCCGGGCTCCGGCTGCTCTCGGGGTTCCTCACCCTCTACATGGCCTTCCTGCTCCGCGCCGAGCCGTTCCCCGCCTTCGAGGGGCGGGAGGCGCTGCTGCTCGGTCTCGTCATCGGCGCGGCCGGGCTCGGCAACACGATCGGCATCGCGCTGGGGACGCTGCTGCGCTCCCTGCGGGCGGAGTCGGTGGTGGTCGTCGCCCTGGTCGCCGCGGCGACCGCAGCGGTCGTGGCGGCGGTGCTCTACAGCCTCCCGGTCGTGGTCCTGCTCGGCCTGACCGCCGGCGTCGCGCAGTCGCTGGGGAAGCTCTCGCTCGACGCGCTCATCCAGGAGCGGGTCCCCGACCGGACGCGATCGAGCGCGTTCGCCCGGTCCGAGACGCTGCTGCAGCTCTCCTGGGTGGCCGGCGGCTTCCTCGGGATCGCCCTCCCGCTGGTCCCCGTCGTCGGGCTCGGCGTGGCGGCGGCGGTGCTGGTCACGCTGGCCGCCTGGGTCGTCAGCGGCGTACGCCGGGAGGGCGGGCTGGGCCTCTCGGCCTGACCCTGACCTGGGCCGAGCCGCGCGACGGCCCGCGGGTCAGCGCTCGTTGCCGAGCTCGAGCTCGTCGGCGAGGGCCCGCAGCAGCTTGGCGGTCGGCGCGACGACCTTGGGGTCGGGGTGGCGTCCGCCGCGGTACCCCTGCTCGACGTTGTCGAGGAGGCGGTGGAGGTCCTCGATGATGTTGACCATGTCCGCGGGCTTCTTGCGCAGCGCCCGGGAGACCGACGGCGGCGCGTCGAGGACCCGGACGCGGAGCGCCTGGTCGCCGCGGCGGCCGGCCGCGATGTCGAACTCGACCCGCGTCCCGGCCTTGAGGCCGCCCGCGTCCGCGGGCAGCGCGGAGGACCGGACGTAGACGTCCTCGCCACCCTCGCGGGAGAGGAAGCCGAAGCCCTTCTCCACGTCGTACCACTTCACCTTGCCCGTTGGCACCGGTGCACCCCGTCCTGCGTCAGCTCGAAGACCCGCCCCTCGCGGGCCGTGTCCTGCGACCGTCCGCCAGCCTAGTCGGGCGGCGGCGGCACCCCCGGCTCCGCGTCTCACGCCGGGTCAGCGCCAGCGGGTGGGGTCCGGCAGCCGCTCGTTCATCGCGCCGGAGCGGAACCCGCGCGGGTCGACCCTGGCGGCGGTGAGCCCCTCCCCGTGGACCGCCTCGGTGAGCGCCGCGACGGCGTCGGGGGCGAGCCCGGCCACGAGGTCACGGTCGAGCTCGATGCTGGCGCTGTCGCCCAGGTCCCGGACCCGCAGGTCGGCGGCGGTCAGGCCGAGGCCGGCCAGCGCCCGGCGTACCGCCTCCTCGGCGCGCTCGACCCGCGCCAGCCCCGCCGGGGTCACCTCGAGGCCGTAGGCGATCCGCGAGCTCAGGCACGCCGCGGCCGGCTTGTCCCAGGTCGGCAGGCCCCACCGCCGCGACACCTCCCGCACCTGCGCCTTGGTGAGGCCGGCGTCGGCCAGCGGGGTGCAGGCGCCGCGCTGGGCCGCCGCCCGGATGCCGGGTCGGAACCCGGCGACGAGGTCGTCGGCGTTGGTCCCGGTCGCGACGGCGGCCAGGCCGTGCGCCTGCGCGAGCGGGGTGAGGACGTCGAGCAGCTCGGCCTTGCAGTGGAAGCAGCGGTCGCCGGCGTTGCGGCGGTACCCCTCCCGCTCCATCTCGTGGGTCTCCGGGGTCAGCACGCGGACGCCGAGTCCCGCGGCGAAGGCCCGTGCGGGGTCCCGCTCGCGGGCCGGCAGGGAGCCGGAGTACGCCGTGGCCGCCGCGACCCGGTCGGCGCCGAGCACCCGCACCGCCGCCGCGAGCACCAGCGCGCTGTCGGCCCCGCCGCTGAACGCCACGAGCACCGACCCGAGCCCGCGCAGCCGCTCCTCGAGCGCGGCGGTACGCCGGAGCAGGACGTGCTCCTCGAGCCAGGCGGGGAAGGCGGCCAGCGAGTCGAGCACGACGTCGGTGCCGGCTGCCCGCAGCTCCGCCTCGGTGCTGCTCCCGGTCAGCACGCTGACGCTGAGCACGCCCGCGGCACGCGCCCCCTCGACGTCGTGCACGTGGTCGCCGACGAACACCGAGGCGCCGTGCTCGCGCAGCACCGCGCCCTTGCCGACGCCCCAGGTCCCGCCGACCACCTCGTCGACGTCGAAGGCCAGCGCCTCGGTGTGCAGCAGCGCGTTCGGGGCGTGCTTGCCCGTGACGACGAGCGTGCGGCCGCCGTGCACCCGGACCGCGGCCAGCGCCT
>CADCUE010000222.1 GCA_902805805.1 uncultured Frankineae bacterium
GGCTCCTTCCGCCGGGCCGTGCAGCACGGGGACGACGACCAGGCCCGCGCCGACATGGCGATCGCGGCGACCTTCGCCGGCATGGGGTTCGGCAACGCCGGGGTGCACATCCCGCACGCGAACGCCTACCCGATCGCCGGGCAGGTCAAGGACTTCCACCCCAAGGACTACCCGAGCGGCGAGCCCATGGTGCCGCACGGGATGTCGGTGTCCCTGACCGCGCCGGAGGCGTTCCGGTTCACCTTCGAGGCCGCTCCGGAACGGCACCTGCGCGCGGCCGAGCTGCTGGCGCCCGGCGCCGACCGGCCGTCCGACCTGTCGGAGTTCCTCCCCACCGTGCTGGCCGAGCTGATGCGCGACATCGACATCCCCAACGGGATCGGTGCGGTCGGCTTCGACGAGGGCGACATCGGCGCGCTCGTCGACGGGACGCTCAAGCAGCAGCGGCTGCTCGCGACCTGTCCCCGCGACGTGACCGAGGACGACCTGGCCGGCATCTTCACCCGGTCGATCGAGCTCTGGTAGGGCTCAGGCCCGGCCGACCAGCGTCTTGGTGACCTGCGCGGCGGCCACGACCCGCTCGTCGACGCGGGCCTCGGCGCGCAGAAAGGCGACGGCACGGCCGCGGCGCAGCACGGTCCCGGCCAGGCTCACCCGGCTGCCCGCCGGGACCGGGCGCAGCAGCTGCACCGACACGTCGTGCGTCACGGCGTGCTCGTCCGGCGCGAGCTGGGCGGCGAGCGCGAGGTAGGAGGCGACGTCGAGCAGCGCGCAGATCACCCCGCCGTGCAGCAGGTCCACCTGGTTCTGCGAGGCGGGTCCGACGTCGAAGGCGATGCCGGCCGACGGGTCGTCGACGTCGATCAGCTCCACCCCGAGGAAGCGGTGCAGCGCGATGTCCAGGACGTCCTGGACGCGGCGGGGATCGACGGTCGGCATGCGGTCATGCTCGCCGACGGCCCGGGAAGCACCGGCGGGAGGGGGCGTTGCAGTCGCAGTGACCTCCGTGCCGCTGTCCGTGCTCGACCTCGCTCCCGTCCCCGACGGCGGCTCCAGCCGGCAGGCGCTCGCCGACACCGTCGCGCTCGCGCAGGCGGTGGAGGGGCTCGGGTACGGCCGGTTCTGGGTCGCCGAGCACCACGGCATGCCGGGCGTCGCCAGCAGCGCGCCGGCGGTGCTGATCGGCGCGGTCGCCGCCGCCACCTCCCGCATCCGGGTCGGCTCCGGTGGGGTGATGCTGCCCAACCACGCCCCGCTCGTCGTGGCCGAGCAGTTCGGCACGCTCGAGGCGCTGCACCCGGGCCGCATCGACCTCGGTCTCGGCCGCGCTCCCGGCACCGACCCGGCGACGGCGTCCGCGCTGCGCCGCGGCGCCTCGGCCGACGACTTCCCGTCCGAGCTGCTCGCGCTGCGCTCGTTCTTCGACGGCCGCTGGACGCCCGGGCACCCCTGGTCGTCCCTGCAGGCCGTCCCCGCCCTCGGCAACGGGCCGGCGATCTGGCTGCTCGGCAGCAGCGGCTTCAGCGCGCAGCTGGCCGGTCTGCTCGGACTGCCCTTCTCCTTCGCCCACCACTTCGCGCCCCAGGGCACCCTGGCGGCGCTCGAGCTCTACCGGTCGAGCTTCCGGCCCTCCGAGGTGCTCGACGCGCCGTACGCCATGGTCTGCACCTCCGTCGTGCTCGCGGACAGCGACGAGCAGGCCCGCGAGCTGGCGATGCCGGGCGCGCTGTCGTTCCTGCGGCTGCGCAGCGGCCGGCCGGGGCTGCTGCCCACGGTCGAGCAGGCGCTGTCCCACCCCTACGCCCCGCACGAGGCGGCCTTCGTGGAGCAGCGCCTCGCGCAGCAGAGCATCGGCGGAGCTCGGACGGTGCGGGCCTCGCTCGAGCGGCTGCTCGACGACACCGGTGCGGACGAGCTGATGGTGACGACGATGGTCCACGACCCGGCCGACCGGCTGCGGTCCTTCACCCGGCTCGCCGAGCTGCCGCTGCGGTCGGGGGCACCGGTCAGGGGGTAGGGGCGTTGTCGGAGCAGGACACCGCAGACCGAGGGAGACGACCGTGGGACTGATCAACGGCCTGGTCAAGGCCGGCATCGCCAAGAAGATCTTCGACGAGGCGCGCAAGCCGCAGAACCAGGCCAAGGCCAAGCGCCTGATCGCGCAGCTGCAGAACCGAGGCGGCAAGAAGCGCTACTAGCCCTGCGCGCACGAGGACCGGACCGCCCGAGGCGGTCCGGTCCTCGTCGTCCGGTCGCCCGGCGGTCCTCAGGTGTCCTGGAAGACCGCCAGCGTGCCGGAGTAGACCGCCACCCACACCTGGCGGGTCGGCGCGTCGTACGTGATCCCGATCGGGTGGGAGCCGACCGCCTCCGTCTGCACGACCTCCATGTCGCGCGTGCGGACCTTGGCCACCGTGCCGGACTCGTAGTTGACGACGTAGAGCGACTCGCCGTCGTCGGAGATGGCCATGCTGCGCGGCGCCGAGCCGGTGGTGATCCGCTCGACGACCTCACCGGAGGCGAGGTCGATCTTGGCCACCCGACCGTCGCGGTTGAGCGTGGCGTAGAGGTGGCGCCCGTCCGGAGCGATGTTCAGGTGGCGGGGGCCGCCGCCCACGTCCGGGATGCGGCCGACCTCGAAGCTGCCCAGGTCCACCGTGGCGATCGCCGTGCTGCCCATGACGGCGACGTAGGCGGTGCGGGAGTCCGGGGAGACGGCCAGCCCCCGCGGGTAGCGGCCGACGGGGACGCGGGTCAGCTCCGAGCCGTCGGCGGTGGAGACGACGCTGACGTCGTAGGAGCACCAGTTCGAGACCAGCAGCCGCGTGCCGTCCGGGGTGACGGCGACGAACTTGGGGACGGCTCCGACCCGGATCACCTGGTCGATCTCGAGGCTGCGGGTGTCGATGCGGTAGACGAAGCTGTCGGGGTAGTCGGAGTCGGGCGAGCAGGTGTCGGAGCCCTCCTGCATCCCCGGTCCGTACATGGAGTAGTTCGAGACGTACGCGTAGCGCCCGTCCGGGGTGAAGGCGGCCTCGACGGGGGCGCCGGCGTACTCCCCCGTCAGGTCGTCGTGACCGAAGTCCGACGGCCGCACCGTGTCGTCGATGGTCTTCACCAGCTGGAAGTCGCGGTCGTAGACGGTCACGGTGTGGCGGTACATCATGTTCTGCGCGAAGAACAGCCCGGAGCCGGAGGCCACGACCGACTTGGGCGCGATGTCACCGCCGACGGTGGCGACCCGGACGAGGCGCCGCTCGGCCCAGGGGACGTCCGGCGGGCCGGACGGTGCCGTCCCCGTCTGCGGCTCGCCGGTCCCGGCCTGCGGCGCCGTCCCCGCCTGCGGCGCGGTCGTCCCGGCGACGGTCGGCGGTGGCCCGGCCGCCTCGTCGGCAGCGGCCGAGCAGCCCGCCAGCACGACGGCGCCCAGACCCAGGGCCGCCAGCCGCCTCTGCAGCGCGCGACGCCCGTGCGGTCCGCCGGTCGTCCGCTGCACCGGGGTCCGCCGCGCCGCGTCCTGCACTGCTCTGTCATGCTGCGCTGTCCCGCTGTCCCGCTGTCCTGCTGCGTCCTGCACTGCCGGCCTGCACCTTCGCTGTGGCGACGCTCCGGGCCGGGGCTCGGCGTGCCGGGCGGCAGGTCCCGCGCGCCTGCGTCCGAGCCACGCTAGCCGCCGCGCCGCCCTGCACCCGGCAGGCCGCGAGGCGTGTCGGAGCCGGCCCCGCCGGACCGGAGCGCGACTACCGCGCGGGCGCGGGGATGCGCGGTCGGTCCGTGGCGACGGCGCCGAAGCGGTCGTCCCCGGACTCCCACGCGGCCGCGGCGGAGGCGATCTCGTCCTTGCTGCGCGCCACGAAGTTCCACCACATCACGATCGACTCCTCGAACGGCGTCCCGCCGAGCAGGAGCACCCGGGCGCCGTCGGGTGCGCTCAGGAGCAGCTCGTCGCGGCCGGTGCCCAGGTAGGCGCTCTGACCGGGGTGCACCGGTCGGCCGTCGGGGAGCAGCAGCACGCCGTCGAGCACGACGACGAGGTGCTCGTACGCCTCCCGCACCGGCAGCAGCACCTCCCCCGGGCGCAGCGCGACGGCGGCGCCGAGCAGGTCGCTGTCGGCCCGGGCGGGGGAACGCCGGCCGGCCAGGGCCCCGACGAGCACCGTCACCTCAGCGTCGTCGAGGTCGACCTGCGGGAGAGCGTCGTGGTGCTCGAACGCCGCCGCGCCGGAGCGGGTCGTGGACGGCGAGGCCACCCACAGCTGCACGCCGTGCATCGTGCCCCGGTAGTGGCCGGTCGGCTGCTCGGCGTGCGAGACGCCCCGCCCGGCGGTCATCAGGTTGAGCTCGCCCGGGCGCACGACCTGCTCGGTGCCGAGGCTGTCGCGGTGCAGCACCTGTCCGTCGAGCAGGAAGGTCACCGTGGCCAGCCCGGTGTGCGGGTGCGGGCCGACGTCCAGGCCGCCGTCGGGCTCGACCGCGAGCGGCCCGAAGTGGTCGACGAAGCACCAGGCGCCGACCGTCCGACGACGGGACCTGGGCAGGGACCGCCGCACCGTCATGCCGCCCACGACGGACTCCCGGGCGTCGGCCACCTCCGCGACGGCCGGCTCGGGCGCCGCCCCGCCCGGTGTCGGGGCGGCGTCCTCCCGCCTGACCGGACCGCTCACGGGGACAGCATGGCGCAGGTGCGCTCAGCCGGACGAGCCGTCGGCCGCCCGCAGGGCGGCGGAGAAGAAGCCGAGCTCCAGGGCCATCGCCCGCCGGTAGGCCGCGGCCACCTCGGGGGTGTCGGGGGCGTGCCGGTCGAGCAGGTCCTCGAGCGTCCCGGTCAGCGCCTCGAAGGCCGGGTCGGCGTACGTGCGGACCCACGGCGCGTACGGCCCCGCCGCCTCGGCGTCCAGTCCCTGCCCGAGATGGGCGTACAGCCGCAGGCACGGCGCCAGCGCGGCGCAGGTGACGCCGACCCCGCCGAGCGCGGCCGTCGCGAGCAGGAAGTCGGTGTAGGCGGCCGTGGCCGGCAGCGGCTCGGCCGTCTCGACCCCGACCCCCCACTGCTCGGCGTACGACGCGTGCAGCCGAAGCTCGTCGCGCACGCCGGAGATGAGGTCGGCGAAGGCCTCCAGCGTCGCCCGGTCCGGGCTGCGGGCCAGCGCCAGGGCGTAGGCCCGGGCGAAGCCCTCGAGGAAGACCGCGTCCTGGGCCACGTAGACCTGGAAGACCGGCAGCGGCAGCGAGCCGTCCCCCAGCCCGCGCACGAACGGGTGCGCACGGGCCGCCGCGGCCTGCTCCGCGCTGTCCTGCCACAGCCGGGCCGCCAGGCTCACGGCCGGTCACCGCCCGTCGTACCGCCGTCGCCCCGGGGCGCCGGGTCGACGGCGGCCTCGTAGGCCATCTCCCAGAACGCCCGCTCCTGCTCCAGCACCTGCGCCACGAGCGCGTCGTCGGGCGGGCCGGCCTGCTCCGCGACGTCCTGCAGAGCGGCGACGTAGACGCGGAAGCCGGGCGTCGTCCAGTGGTCCACCAGCTCGGCGTAGGCGCCGGCTCCCGGACGGGCGGAGCTCCAGGCGTCGAGGTAGACCCGCTCGACGACCCACAGGCAGCCCAGCGCATCGGCGTAGTCGGCGGCGTCGAGCCGGTCGAGCAGCGCGGCGTAGGCCACCGTGGCCGGGCGCGGTGCAGCCGCGAGGTCCAGACCGCGGTCGGTCGACAGGCGGTCGAACCAGTCGAGCTCGTCCACCAGCGCCAGCGCCCCGCCGGCCAGGACCTGCTGCGCCGGACGCGGCGCGCGGGCCAGCAGGCGGGCCTGGAAGCGCAGCAGGTCGGCGACGAAGATCTTGTCCTGGGACAGCCACGTGTCGAAGGCCACCACCGGGAGCGAGCCCTCCCGCACGTCGTCGAGGAAGCGGTGCCGCGTGGCGGCGGACCACCTCTCGGCGTGCCGGTCGGGAAGCGCGCGGACGGGGGCAACGGCCATGGCGCGCACGATAGGTGCCTGGCGTAGGGTTCGAGCGCTGTGTGCGGGAGTCCGGACAGACCGGGCTGAGAGGACGGCTGCGTCGCCGTCGACCGCTGGAACCTGTCCGGGTCATGCCGGCGTAGGGAGACACGAGATGAGCGAGCGCGTGAGCGCACCATGAGCGCGGGCACTGCCGTCGGCCCGGCGCCGACCGAGGCGCCGCTGACCCTGTCCCAGCCCCCGGCACAGGAGCTGGGGCTGCGCGACACCTTCGGCCTGTGGGCGTCGCTCGGGATCAGCCTGCTGCTGCCCGTCGCCGCGGCCTTCGTCGTGCTGGCCGGCCGGCCGCTCTGGGTCACCCTGTCGGCCGTGGCCGTCGGGTCCGTGATCGGAGCGGTGCTGCTCGGCCTGACGGCGGCCCCGGCGGCGCGGGAGCGGGTGCCGGCGATGGTGCTGCTGCGGGGGCTGCTCGGCCACCGGGCGAGCTGGCTGCCGACCGGCCTGAACGTCCTGCAGTGCCTGGGCTGGGCGACCTTCGAGATCGTCGTCATCGCGGAGGCGGCCTCCCGGGCGCTCGACGCGCCGCGGTGGCCGTTCGTCCTGGCCGCCGGGGTGCTGGCCACGGCGATGGCGATGCGACCGCTGGGCGTCGTGCGCGTGCTGGCGCGCTACGCCGTCTGGGCCGCGCTGGCGGCCGTGGTCTACCTGTACGTCGGTGTCCTGTCCGAGCCGCTGCCCGAGGTCGAGGAGGGCGGCGCCGGCTCGTACTGGTCGGCCGTCGACATCGTCATCGCCCTGCCCGTCTCGTGGTTCCCGCTGGCCGCGGACTACACGCGGCACGTGCGCGACCCGCGCACCGCGTTCCTCGGGACCGCGGCCGGCTACGGGCTCGCGACGTTCGTCATGTTCTCCCTCGGGGTGCTGGCGCTGTCGGCCTACGGCGCGGTCGGCCTCGACGTGATCGACGCCCTGCTCGCGGTGCCGCTGGGGCTGCTGGCGGTGCTCGTGCTGGTCGCGGTGGAGGTGGACGAGGCGTTCGCCAACATCTACTCGACCGCGGTGTCGACGCAGAACGTCGCCGGCCGGCTCGACCGGCGGGTCATGGCGGCGGTCGTCGGCACGGTGGCCACCGTCCTCGCGCTCAGCCTCGACGTGGTGGCGTACGAGCCGTTCCTGTTCCTGCTCGGCTCGGTGTTCGTCCCGCTGGCCGGGGTGCTGCTGGTCGCCTACTACCTGCTGCCCCGCGGCGCGTGGGACGTCTCGCAGGACGCGCCCGCGCGGCCTGCCCTGCTGCTGCCCTGGGCGGCGGGCTTCGTCGCCTACCAGCTCACCGTGCCGACCTTCTTCCTCGGGACCGCGGCGGCCTGGACGTCCTGGTGGGCCGCCCGCCAGGCCGACCTGGGCATCTCCGCGACGCACGGGCTCTCCGCGTCCCTGGTCAGCCTCACGGTCGCGTCCCTGCTCACGGTCGCCGTCGCCCTGCCCGGCGCGCTGCGCGCCCGTCGCGCTCAGGTGCCGGCGCGATGACGGCGGGCCCGGTCCTGGGCCGGCTGCACGTCCTGACCGACACGCGCGACGGCCGCGACGCGCTGGGCGTCGTGCGGGCCGCGCTGTCGGCCGGCGCCCCCGTGGTGCAGGTGCGCGCCAAGGACGGCACGGACCGCGAGCTGCACGAGCTGGCGGAGCTCGTCGCCCGGCTGTGCGAGGCCGCCGGCGCGCTGTGCGTCGTCGACGACCGCGCCGACATCGCGCTGGCAGTCGGCGCGGGCGGGACCCACCTCGGCGCGCACGACCTGCCGCTGTCCGCCGCGCGGCGGGTCGTCGGACCGGACCACGTGCTGGGGGGCACGGCCCGCGACCCGGCCCGGGCACGGGAGCTGGTCGCGCAGGGCGCCACCTACCTGGGCGTGGGGCCGGCGGCCGCCACGTCGACCAAGGCGGGGTTGCCCGACCCGCTCGGCGTGCGCGGTGTCGGGGCGGTCGCCGCCGCCGTCGACGTGCCGGTCATCGCCATCGGCGGGGTCACGGTCGAGCACGTGCCGGCGCTGCTCGCCGCCGGGGTGCACGGCGT
>CADCUE010000223.1 GCA_902805805.1 uncultured Frankineae bacterium
GCGCCGGCCGGGCCCGGCGGTGTCCAGGTCGAGCAGCCCGCTGATCGCGGACCCGTCCAGCAGCAGCTGCGTCTCGTAGAGGTCGCCGTGCACCGGCTCGACCGCGCCGTCCTCGACCGTGCGCGCGCGGATGCGGTCGGCGAGCTCGGCGCACCGCCCGGCGAGCGACGGCAGCGCCGCGGCGGTCCGGCCGGCGTAGTGCTCGACCTCGTCGGTCCAGGAGCGGCGCCGGGGCAGCGCGCAGAGCCCCGGCGGCAGGCGGTCCAGCAGCGCCAGCAGAGCCGTGCCGGGCAGCCCGGGGACGTCGCCCTCGCGCAGGCGGGCGCGCAGGCTGGTGCCCGACAGGGCGTCCAGCACGAGCAGCCCGTCGACGCTCCACCCCCGGCTGCGCGGGACGGGCAGGCCGGCGGCGTGCAGCAGCACGTGACGGGCGTGCAGCGCCTCCACGTCGTGCGGACGCAGCACCTTCAGGAACAGCCGCGCGTCGGGGGTGCGGACCTCCACGACCGCCCGTCGCCCTGGCCGGTAGGTGCGCACGCGCAGCTCCACCGGCCCCGGCTCGACGCCGTGCGCGTCGAGCACCCGGCGCACGGCGTCCTCGTCGGTGGCCACCGCCAGACCGGGCAGCGCGGAGTCGGCCGGCATGCCGTGCACTGTGCGCCCTCCAGACGGGACGCGGGTGAGTTCGCCGTGACAGCCGTCCTGTCCGCGACCGGACGGGTACGGTCCGAGCATGCGGAGCAGCCTGTTCGGCGAGAACCTCGAGAGCACCAGCGACGAGCGCATGGCGCTGCAGAACCCCCGCATGCTCAAGGTGCGGCTCGACGGCGAGGTCCTCGCCCGGCAGGGCGCCATGGTCGCCTACCAGGGCGACGTCACCTTCGCCTACGAGGGCGCCGGCGGGGTCGGGCGGTTCCTCAAAAAGGCGCTGACCGGTGAGGGGGTGCCGCTGATGCGCTGCAGCGGGCGGGGCGACGTCTTCTTCGCCCAGGACGCCCACGAGCTGCACGTGCTCGACCTCGACGGCGACTCCGTCACGGTGAACGGCGCCAACGTGCTGGCCTTCGAGCCCGGCCTGACGTGGGACATCCGCCGCGTGGAGGGCGCGTCGGCGCTGTCCGGCGGCGCCTTCAACATGGTCTTCACCGGCACGGGCCGGCTCGTGATCAGCGCCTTCGGCACGCCCGTGGTGCTGGGGACGGCCGAGGCACCGACCTACGCCGACCTGCAGTCGGCGATCGCCTGGTCGAGCACCCTGTCGACCCGGCTCGTCCGCAGCGCCGGCGCCGGCGCCCTGATCGGCCGCGGCAGCGGCGAGGCCTTCCAGCTGGCCTTCGCCGGGCAGGGCTTCGTGGTCGTGCAGGCCAGCGAGGGACCGGTCGTGCCCCGGCACAGCCACGGCAGCAGCGGAGGGGGCGGCGGCGGTCTGTTCGAGTAGCCGAGCGGGGCGCTAGGCGCGTGCGCGGACCCGGACAGCGTCGACCGGCTCTGCCAGGCGCAGCGCCTCGGCGATGGCCTCCTGCTCCTCCGGCGACAGGGGCGCCTCGCTGGTCCCGGCGGTCACGCCCTTGGCATAGCTCCGGGTCTCGCTGCGTCCGTTGATGGCCGACAGCACCAGGCCGTTGCCGGCGTCGTCGAGCAGGGCGGCCGAGAACGACAGGGCGCCGGACAGGTCGCCGAAGGCGTCGTAGCGCACGACCGCCACGCGGGTGAGCGCTCCGGACACGTCCCGGCGGGCCAGGGACAGCTCGTCGCGCAGTCGCTGCACCTGCTCGCGCAGCTCCTGCACCGTGCCGGTGTGGCGCTGCACCGCCGACACGAACGAGTCGCTCGCGTCCCCGGCCACCAGCGCGTCGTAGCCGCGCGCGAGCCGCCCGACCTGCACGGCGAGGGCGACGACGATGATCAGGGCGAACACCGAGAAGCCGGTGGCCACCACAGCGAGGGACTCGGTCGGCACGGACCGACCCTAAGCGCGCCGGGGCCGCTCACCCCGGAGGCGCGCTCCGCCCGCCGTACGCTCCGGCTCGTGGACCGGACCCGAGCGCAGGAGCTGCTGGACGGCGTCGCCGACGGCAGCATCGACCCGGCGGACGCGCTCGACCAGCTCGCGACCGCCCCGTACGACGACCTCGCGCACTCGCTCGTCGACGTGCACCGCGCCCTGCGCACGGGCGATCCGGAGGTGGTCTACGGCGCGGGCAAGACGACCGCGCAGGTGCTGGAGGTCGTGGAGGCCCTGCGCGCGTCGAGCGACCGGGCGGTGCTCGTGACGCGGGCCGGCGCCGAGACCGTGGACGCGCTGCGGCGGGCCCACGACGACACGACGGTCGACGGGCAGACCGTCGCGGTGGGCCCGCTGCCGGGAGGTCGCGGCACGGTCGCCGTCCTGGCGGCCGGCACGTCCGACGGGCCGGTCGCCGCCGAGGCGGCGCTCACCGCACGGGTCTTCGGCGCGGCGGTCGAGCGGGTCGACGACGTCGGCGTCGCGGGGCTGCACCGCCTGATCGCCGCCCGCCCGGTCCTGGACCGCGCCGACTGCCTGGTCGTCGTGGCGGGGATGGAGGGGGCTCTGCCCTCGGTCGTCGGCGGGCTCGTCGGGACCCCGATGGTCGCGGTCCCCACGAGCGTCGGGTACGGCGCGAGCTTCGGCGGGCTGGCCGCGCTGCTCGCCATGCTGAACGCCTGCGCCCCGGGCGTGGCCGTCGTCAACATCGACAACGGCTTCGGGGCGGGCGTCTTCGCGGCGCGGGTGGCCCGGCGCGTGTCTCGGTGATCGGCTGGCTCGACTGCTCGGCCGGGGTCTCCGGCGACATGCTGCTCGGGGCGCTGGTCGACGCCGGGGTCGAGCTGGCCGTGCTGCAGTCGGCGGTCGACCGGGTCGGTGTCGAGCCGGTGCGGCTGTCGCAGACGACCGTGACGCGGGCGGGCCTCGGTGCGTGCAAGGTCGACGTGCAGGTCGCGGAGCAGCCGCGGACGCGCACCTGGTCCGACGTCCGCGCCCTGCTGGAGGCGGCCGAGCTGCACCCGGTCGTCGCCGCGACCGCGCTGGACGTCTTCGGTCGCCTGGCGGCCGCGGAGGCGGGCGTCCACCGCACCAGCGCGGAGCAGGTGCACTTCCACGAGGTCGGTGCGCTGGACGCCGTGGCGGACGTCGTCGGCAGCGCCGCCGGCCTGCACGACCTCGCCCTGACCGGGCTGTCGGCCGGTCCCGTGGTCCTGGGTTCCGGCACCACCCGGGGCGCCCACGGTCCCCTGCCGGTCCCGCCCCCCGCCGTGCTCGCGCTGCTGTCCGGCGCCCCGGTGCTGGCCGGGCCGGTGGCGCGCGAGATGACGACTCCGACGGGCGCCGCGCTGCTCGCCGCGACCGTCTCGTCCTACGGCCCCCTGCCGCCGATGGTGCTGCGGCGCACCGGGACCGGCGCCGGCGGCCGCGATCCCGCCGAGGTGGCGAACGTCCTGCGGCTGGTGCTCGGCGACGCCGCCGGCCCTGCGTCGGCGACCGAGGACGGTGTCGTGCTCGAGGCCAACGTCGACGACCTGGACCCGCGGGTGTGGCCCGGCGTGCTGCAGGCGCTGCTCGACGCCGGCGCCGGCGACGCCTGGCTGTCGCCGATCCTCATGAAGAAGGGCCGTCCCGCGCACACGCTGCACGTCCTGTGCTCCCCCGAGCGCACGGCCGCGGTGCAGGACGTCGTGTTCCGCGAGACGACCACCCTGGGCCTGCGCGCGCAGCGCGTCGTCAAGCACGTCCTGACCCGCGCCGAGCGGACCGTCGACGTCGACGGCCGCCGCGTGCGCGTCAAGCTGGGGCTGCTCGGGGGCGAGGTGGTCAACGCCATGCCGGAGTGGGAGGACGTCGCCGCCGCCGCGGCCGCGCTGGGGCGACCGGCCAAGCTGGTGCTGCAGGAGGCGCTGGCGCGGGCCCGGGACCTGGCTCCCGGACCGGTCAGCGGCTCTCCGCCAGCTCGGTGAGGCCCTCGCGCAACGACCGGTGCGTCCAGCCGAGCTCGTCCATGGCCTTGTCGGACGACGCCCAGAACGTCACCCCGTCGGAGGAGCTGATGACCTCGCGCAGGTTGGGCGGCAGGCCGAGGGCGCGGCTCACGAGCGGGGCCGCGGGGGTGAGCGCCCGCAGGAGCGCCGTGGGGACCGTCAGCCGCGGCGGGCGCAGACCGCTCACGTCGGCGAGCATCTCGACCAGGTCGGCCAGGCGCACGGGATCGCCTGCCAGGACATAGCTCTCGCCCGGCACGCCCTTGTCGAGCGCGAGCAGCACCCCCGCCGCGACGTCGTCGCGGTGGACCGGGCACACGCCCAGGTCCGGGAACGCCAGGGCCGGCAGCCGTCCGCCCAGGAAGCGCGCCAGCACGTCGCCGAGGACGCTCGGGTCGTCGGGGCCGTAGACGCCGCCCGGCTGCACGACGACCAGTGGCAGGCCGCGCGAGGCGATCTCCCAGGCGCGCCGGTGGGCCAGCGCCTTGGTCTGCTCGAAGGCCGACGTCCACGCGCAGTCGGGGTCGCGCTGCCAGCCCTCGTCGGCGACGCGGCCGCCCGTGTCACCGAAGACGGCCACCGACGAGACGTGCACGGCCTTGTCGACGCCGGCGCTGAGCGCTGCGCCCAGCACCTTCTCGGTGCCGGTGACGTTGGCGTCGACCATGGCCTCCCGGCGCGCGGGGGTCACGCCGATCTCGGCCAGGGCTGCGGCGTGCACGACGGCCTGCACGCCGCGGCAGTGCTGCACCAGGGCCGCCTCGTCGGACAGGTCGCCCTCGACGACCTCGCAGCCGAGGGCCCGCAGGCGGTCGGCCCGGCACGGGTCGCGCACGAGGGCCCGGACCTGGTCCCCGCGCTCGCGCAGCAGTCGCGCCACCTCGCTGCCGAGGAAGCCGGTCGCACCTGTCAGGAAGACCCGCACGACAACGACATTACGCGTTGACCGTGTCCTCGGCGTGACCCCGACGTGACCGTGTCGTCCCCCCACCCGATCGGGTGACGAGGTCCTCGCGGACCGTGGAGCAGCTAGTTGCGCTGCGTCATGGAGTAGCGCAGGCGGGCCATCCCGTTCTCCGGCGCCGGGTCCATCCCGGTGACCGCGAACAGCTCGGACACGCGCCCGGAGACCTGCTCGGCGGTCCACCGCGTGCCGCCGTTCTCGATGGCAGCCTCGCTGGTGAAGGGCCGGTACAGCTCCACCGTGTCGCCCTGGACGCCGAACACCTTGCCGCTGATCGCGCTGCTGGCGTCGCTGCACAGGAAGGCGACGAACGGGGCGACGTTGTCCGGGTGCCAGAAGTCGAAGTCGGCCCCCTCACCGCCGGGCCCGGTGATCCGGTCGCCGTACGCGCCCTCGGTCATCCGGGTGCGCGCTGCAGGGCAGATCGCGTTGACGGTGATCCCGTGCTTCCAGTTCTCCTGCGCCACGATCTGCGCGAAGGCCGCGATGCCCGCCTTGGCCGCGCCGTAGTTGCTCTGCCCGAAGTTGCCGAGGATGCCGCTGGTGCTCGCCGTGCACACGACGTGGCCCGGTGCACCGGCCTCGCGCCAGTGGTTCACCGCCGCGTGCGTCGGCGCGTAGTGGCCGCGCAGGTGCACCTTCAGAACGGCGTCCCACTCCTCGGGAGTCATCTTCGCCAGCGTGCGGTCGCGCAGGATGCCGGCGTTGTTGACCAGCGCGTCCAGCCGACCCAGCTGCTCGACCGCCGTGCGGACGATGCCCTGCCCGTGCTCGATCTCGGAGCAGTCCCCGACGTGGAGGACGGCTGTGCCGCCGGAGCGGACGATCTCCTCGACGACGCCTGCCCCGGCGGTCTCGTCCACCTCGCCGACCACGACCGCAGCGCCTTCGCGCGCCAGCTCGAGCGCCTCCCCCCGTCCCAGACCGCGACCTGCACCCGTGACGATCGCCACCTTGCCGTCCAGAAGACCCATGGCGCGACCGTACTGCCGAGTTGCCGACGGGTTGCGTGCGGGGCGACGGTGGTACGGACAGGACCCATCTCTCGTGAAGGACCGCTGCCATGACCCCGTCAGACGCTCCTGCTCCGACGCTGCACCGCGCCCCTCCCACTCCCCTCTCCGGCGCGCTCGACAGCGCCCTGGCGCACGGCGGCGCCGGCCTCGACCGCCTGGCCGGGCTGCGTCCCGCAGACCGTCGGGACCGCTTCCTCACCCTGCTGGCGGTCTACGACCTGCACACCGCCCCGCTGGAGGCGGTCGGGGAGCGCGTGCGGATGCAGCACGCGCCTGCCGTCGCCGCGCTGAAGGGCCGGCTGGAGGGCGAGTGGCTCGCCGAGCTCGACGCCCACTGGGCGGCGGCGGGGCCGATCACCTCGTGCGAGGGGCCGGCACAGGTCGTGCAGGCCATGCGGGCCGTCGCGGCGCGCGACCGGCTCCCGGCCGCCTACCGCTGGCTGGCCAAGACCGCGACGTACGCCCAGCTCGTGCACTTCCTCGCCCTGGAGGGCGGTCCTGACGGCGGCTTCGACGACCTGGTCGCCCTGTGCCAGGTGGGGCTGTCCGGCAGCGCCAAGCTGGAGCTGGGCAAGAACTACTGGGACGAGATGGGCCAGGGCGACGCCGCCGGCGTGCACACCGAGCTGCACCGCCGGCTGGTGCAGGCGCTCGAGCTGCCCGCCGTGCCGCGCGCGGAGCTGCCGGTGGAGGCGCTCGAGCGGACGGCCCTCAACGGCCTGCTGGGCACCAACCGCTGGTTGCAGCCGGAGATGATCGGCGCGCTCGGCCTGCTCGAGCTGCAGGCCGGACCCCGCTGCCGGCTCGTGCTCCAGGGGCTCGAGCGGCTCGGCGCCCCGCAGGACGCCTATCCCTTCTACGTCGAGCACGCCGAGGTCGACCCGGTCCACGGCAAGGACTGGATGGACAAGGCCATCGAGCCGCTGGCCGGCGAGCGCCCCGAGTGGGGCGCGCGGATGGTCAAGGGGGCCTACTGGCGCGCGACGCTCAACCTGCAGTTCTTCGCCGCTGTCATGGACGGCCTGGTCGCGGACAGCCGGGCGGCCTAGCCGGCACCCCCGTGGCAGCGGTGCTCTAGCGTGCCGCCATGACGAGCACCGCCCACCAGGTCACCAGCGAGGTCGGACGGCTCCGCACGGTGCTGCTCCACCGCCCCGGCCCGGAGCTGTCGCGGCTGACCCCCCGCAACAGCGCCGACCTGCTGTTCGACGGCCTGCCCTGGGTGGGCCGGGCGCAGGAGGAGCACGACGGCTTCGCCGCGGCGCTGCGCGAGCGCGACGTGGAGGTGCTCTACCTGACCGACCTGCTGGTCGAGACGCTGGAGGTCGAGCAGGCGCGGGCCGCGGTGATCGACTCGGCGGTGGCGCCGACGGTCGTCGGGCCGATGCTGGCGGACGTCCTGCGCAGCTGGCTGCACGACCTGCCGAGCGCGGAGCTGGCCGGCGTCCTGTCGGCCGGTCTGACGCACGAGGAGCTGCCGGCACACGGGGCCGACGGCGTCGTGGCCCGGCTCGCCACGCACGGCGAGTTCGTGGTGCGCCCGCTGCCCAACCTGCTGTTCACGCGCGACTCGTCGGTGTGGGTCGACGACCACGTCGCCGTCACCACGCCGTCGATGCACGCCCGGGCGCGGGAGCGGACGCTGACCGGCGCGATCTACGCGCACCACCCCCGGTTCGCCGGCACCCCGCTGCTGTACGGCGGGGACCGCGAGGAGGCCTGGTTCGAGGGCGGGGACGTCCTGGTGATGGCACCGGGCGTGCTCGCGGTCGGGACCGGCCAGCGCACGACCCCCGCGGGCGTGGAGGCCTTCGCGCTCCGCGTCTTCGCCGAGGGCATCGCCTCCACCGTGCTGGCCGTCCCGATCGCCCAGGAGCGGGCCACGATGCACCTCGACACCATCTGCACGATGGTCGACCGCGACGCCGTGGTGATGTTCCCCGCCGTCGCGGACACGCTGGCGGCCTGCACGGTCACCCCGGACGGCGAGGGCGGTCTGCGGGTCAGCACCCCGACGCCGTTCCTGGAGGCGGCGGCGGCCGCGATGGGCCTGGACCACCTGCGCACCATCGACACGGGGCTCGACCCGGTGACGGCCGAGCGCGAGCAGTGGGACGACGGCAACAACACGCTGGCGCTCGCGCCCGGACTGGTCGTGGCGTACGAGCGCAACGTCGTCACCAACCACGCTCTGGAGCGCGCGGGCATCGAGGTGCTGCGCATCGCCGGCTCCGAGCTCGGCAGCGGCCGGGGCGGGCCCCGGTGCATGAGCTGCCCGGTGCTGCGCGACCCGCTGCCGGCCTAGCGCAGGGCCCGCCTAGCGCAGGGTCAGCTGGCGGCTCAGCAGCCCGGCGCGGGCCCGGCGCTCCTCGCCGGTGAGCGGGCGCGGCGTCGCCAGCTCGTCGTCCAGCCGGGCGCGCAGGACCGCCGCCGGCTCCTCCAGCGCCTCGGCCTCCCGGTCGCCGGGCAGGTCCCACACCGGGACGAGCAGCCCGTGCGCCCGGAAGGACCCGACGTAGCGGCTGTCCGGACCGAGCGTGAGACCTCCTGCGACGGTGAGCCGGGCCAGCGCGTCCAGCAGCGGCTCCTCCGGCTCGGGCAGCACCCACCGCAGGTGCGTCTTGCTGCCCATGCGGCACCAGTACGCCGAGGCGACCGAGCCCAGCCTCGCCGTCGGGATCACCGAGGCGTTCGCGCGCTCCATGGACGCGGCGACCTCGCCGTCCGGGTCGGGGGCCCCGGCCACCCAGTAGTCGAAGCCGTCGTGCAGCGTGACGTCCAGCGGGTCGTCGGAGAGCAGGTCCTGCAGGCGGGGGCCCGGACCGGGCAGGCCGGCCGGCACGACCGGCGACCCGGGAGCCGCCTCGAGCGCCAGCTGCAGGGCCGCCGCCAGGTCGCGGCTCACGTCGCCGGAGCGCGAGTGCACCTGCAGCCCGAGCAGCACCGTCCCGTCGGCCCGCGCGAGCGCCGGCCAGGCCAGGGGCAGCACGGTCGACAGCACGACGCTGCGGTCGCCGGCGTCCCGCAGCCGCAGCGGCGCCGTGGCCGCCGGCACGATCTCGCGCAGCGCGACCCAGTCGGTCTCGCCGCCGAGGCCCTCGAAGGGCCGCGGCACCAGCCGGCGGAGCTCTCCCGACCCCCGTCCGTGGCAGGCCTTGTAGCGCTTGCCGCTGCCGCACGGGCACGGCTCGCGCGCCGCCACGACCGGCACCGCAGCCGGATCGGCGGCGGGCGACGGCGCACCGGTCGGGCGAGCGGGCGGGCGACGGCGGGTGCTGATGGGCGCTCCAGGGTCTTGCGGGACCTCGGGCGGTCCGGGACGGGCCGAGCGTACGACCCGGGTCGTGGGACGCGCCGCACTGCGGCATGCTCGGCCGGTGGACGATCCGAGGGACGCGCGATGACCGTGGCGGTCGTGGGCGCCGGCATCGCCGGGGCGGCCTGCGCGCGGGCACTGGTCGCGGGCGGTGTCGACGTCGAGGTGCTCGACCGCGGGCGGGTCCCGGCCGGTCGCCTCGCGACGCGGGAGCTGGCCGGGCGTCGCGTCGACCTCGGGGCGTCCTACCTGACCGCCCGCGACGAGCGCTTCACCGCCGTCGTGGACGACTGGGTCGAGCGCGGGCTGGCCCGCCCGTGGACCGACACCTTCCACGTCGCCACCGCGGACGGCCTGGGGACGACCAAGAGCGGACCGGTGCGCTACGGGGCGGGCGGCGGACTGCGCTCGCTCGTGGCCGACCTGCTGGCCGGCCTGCCCGTGGTGCTCTCGACCGGTGTGGCGGCCGTCGGTCCCGGCCCCACCGTCGACGGCCGGGCGTACGACGCCGTCGTCCTGGCCATGCCCGATCCCCAGGCCGAGCGGCTGCTCGACCCGTCCCTCACGGCGGAGCGGGCCGCCGTGGCCGGTCGCGAGTGGGAACCGGTCCTGGCCGTGGCGGCGGGCTGGCCGGCCCGGGTCTGGGACGACGGCTTCGACGGCTGCTTCGTGGACGGCAGCCCGGTCCTCGGCTGGATCGCCGACGACGGCCGACGTCGTGGCGACGGGGCCGCGGTGCTCGTCGCGCACTCCACCTCGCCGTTCGCCGCCGCCCACCTGGCCGACCCGCCGGCCGCCACAGCCGAGCTCGTCGACGCCACGCGGGCCGTGCTCGCCATCGACGAGGAGCCGGCCTGGACGTTCGTGCAGCGCTGGTCGTTCGCGCGACCGGCCGCGGCGCGCGAGGAGCCCTTCCTCTGGGGACCTGCGCGCGTCGGGCTGTGCGGGGACGGCTGGGGCTCGCCCAAGGTCGAGACCGCCTACCTGTCGGGCCGGGCGCTGGGCGAGCGGGTGGCCTGCGACCTCAGCGGCTCCTGACCCGCCTGTCGGTCAGCGGCGCTCGGCGAGCCGGCGCTGCACCCGTCCCGGCTGGTTGCTGATGACCATGTCGGCGCCCAGTCCCAGCACCAGCTCGATGTCGTCCGGCTCGTCGACGGTGAACACGGCCAGCGCGCCGCCCTGCCCGTGCACCCGCTGCACGTAGCCGGGGTGCTTCTTCAGCACCGGCAGCGCGACCCCCGCCGCGCTGACCTGCAGGGGCAGCCGGCCGTCGCGGAAGCGGACCGGGACCCGGTCCATGAGCAGCACGGTCGGCAGGACGGGAGCGAGGGCGTGGACGCGCCGCAGCGACGTCAGGGCGTAGCTCATGACGGTGACCTGCGAGACCGACCGGCTCAGCGGCGAGGCCAGGCCGTAGCGGTGCAGCAGCGCGATCAGGGCGCGCTCGACGAGGCCGCCGTACCTCGTCGGGTGCTTGGTCTCGATGTGCAGCTGCACCGGCCGCCCGGACGGGGTGGTGCTGTCGAGGGCGAGCTGCACGAGCCGCTCGAGGGTCAGGACGCTGCGGCGCTCGGGGTCGAGCTCCATCTCCGACCAGGCCGCGGCCAGCACCGGATCGTCCTGGCGGGCCTTCCAGGACGCGAAGTCGAGGTCGGCGAGGTCGGCCAGCTCGAGGGTCGAGAGCACCCCGCGGCCGTCGCTGACGCGGTCGATGCGGCGGTCGTGCACGCACACCAGCACCCCGTCGCGGGTCAGGCGGACATCGCACTCGAGCGAGTCGGCGCCTTCGGTGAGCGCGAGCTCGTAGGCCGCGAGGGTGTGCTCCGCGTGCGCGGCGGACGAGCCGCGGTGCGCGACGACCAGAGGTGGAGGTGCGGGCATGCGCGGGGGCTACCCCGGTCCAGGTCGTCGTCGCACGACGGCGTGCCGGTCGACCCGGACCTGCGGCGAGCCGCTCACGCGCGCCCCGCGCGGTCCGGCTCCGGGCCGCGGCCGAAGAACTGCGCGGCGGCGATCCTCGTCGACAGCGACCAGGTGGGATAGGCGTGCACCGTCTGCGCCAGGCGGCCGACGACCGTGCCCGCGCGCATCGACAGCGCACCCTCGGCGACGAGCTCGCCGGCCATGGGCCCGACGGCGGTCATGCCGACCAGCTTGCCGAGCGCCATCCCCCCGACCCGGCCCGGCAGCGCCACCAGCTTGACCAGCCCGTCGGTCTCCCCGGCCGTGCGGGCACGGTCGCTCGTGGTGTTCCAGGACGTCGACACGCGCACCCGATCGCCGTGCTCGGCCACGGCCTGCGCCTCGGTCAGCCCGACATGGCCGATCTCCGGCTCCGTGAACGTCACCCAGGGGACGCCGCTGTCGTCCCACGTGCCGCGGCCGCCGGGACCGCTGCGGGCGAAGGCGTTGCCCGCCGCGAGGCGCCCCTGCTCGTCGCCGACGTGGGTGAACTGCAGCCGGCTGGTGCAGTCCCCGGCGGCCCACACCGTGTCGGCGGCCTGCAGGTGCTCGTCCGTGACGACCCGTCCGCGCTCGAGCCGCACCCCGGCGGTCTCCAGCCCCAGGCCGTCGGTGGAGGGGGTCCGGCCGACGGCCAGCAGCAGGTGCGACCCGGTCAGGGTCGAGCCGTCCTCCAGGTGGAGCACCGAGCCGCCGCCCGGAGCCGCCGCCACGCGGACCACGGACGTGCCGGTGCACAGCCGCACTCCCTCCCGCTCGAGGACCCGCACGACCGCGGCGGCGGCCTCCGGCTCCTCGCGGGCCAGCACGGTGGGCGCGGCCTCGAGCACGGTCACCTGCGACCCGAGCCGTCGGAAGGCCTGCGCGAGCTCGATGCCGATCGGCCCGCCGCCCAGCACCAGCAGGTGCTCGGGCTGCTCGCGCAGGTCGAAGACGGTCCGGTTGTCGAGGTGGTCGACGCCGTCGAGGCCCTCGATCGGCGGCACGGTCGCCCGCGAGCCGCTGGCGACGACCAGGCGCTCGAAGCTCACGCGCCGGCCGTCCACGTCGAGCGACGTCGGGCCGGTCACCACGCCCCAGCCGCGCAGCAGGTCGATGCCCTGCTGCGCGAGCAGCGCCGGGGACTCGTCCTGCTCGATCTCGGCGACGATGCCCGCCACCCGCTCCATGACGGCCCGGAAGTCGACGGTGACCTGCGCCGCGAAGCCGTACGCCGGACCCGAGCGCGCCGCCTGCACCCGCCGGGCGCTCTCGATCAGCGCCTTGCTCGGGACGCAGCCGTAGTGCGTGCAGTCGCCGCCGGGCCGGTCGGCCTCCACGAGCGCCACCCGGCGTCCGGAGCGACGCGCAGCCCGCGCCGCGCCGAGCCCGGTCGCCCCTGCCCCGATCACGACCAGGTCGTAGTCCGCCATCCCGCGAGTCTCCCCGACACCGGCTACTTCAGCAGACGGGACAGGCGGCGGTCGGCCAGCGGCTTGCCGTCGGTCTGGCAGGTGGGGCAGTACTGCAGCGCCTTGTCGGCGAACGAGACCTCCCGCACCGTGTCACCGCACCGCGGGCAGGGGAGCCCGGCCCGGCCGTGCACGCTCAGGCCGCTCTTCTTCTCCGCCTTGAGCCTGCCGGCGGCCAGCCCCTCCGCCCGGCCGACCGCGGCCCGCAGCGTGTCGACGAGCGCCGCGTGCAGGCGGGAGACGTCGTCGCCGGTCAGGTTCTTCGCCGGCTTGAACGGCGAGAGCCCGACCTCCCACAGGACCTCGTCGCTGTAGGCGTTGCCGACGCCGGCGATCACCGACTGGTCGGTGAGCAGCCCCTTGACCTGCCCGCGCTGACCGGCCAGCAGGTCGGCCAGCCGCTGCTCGGTGAACTCCGGTGACAGCGGGTCGAGGCCGAGCCGTGCGACGCCCGGCACCGTGCCGACGTCCGGGGTCACGTAGACGGCCAGCCCCTTCTTCGTCCCGGCCTCGGTGAGGTCGAACCCGGAGCCGTCGTCGAGGTGGACCCGCAGCCCGATGGGGCCCTTGCCCATGCGCGGGGGAGCCGACGGCAGCTGCTCGCGCCACTGCAGCCAGCCCGCGCGCGCCAGGTGGACGACCAGGTGCAGACCCGAGACGTCGAGGTCGAGGAACTTGCCGTGGCGCGCGGCCGCGGTGACCTCCAGTCCGGCCAGCGCGGTCACCGGCGGGTCGTACGTCTTGAGGACGGACACGGCGACCGGGTCGACCCGGGCGACCACCCGTCCCACCGCCCGCCCTCGCAGGAACGACGCGAGCGCTTCCACCTCGGGCAGCTCCGGCATGGGGACGAGCCTGCTAGAAGGCGTACCGCACGCGCAACCACGGGGTGCGCGCGGCGATCAGATCGGTGAGCTCCCGCACGCGCTCGCCCTTGAACCCGTTGCGGTAGCGCACGTTGCGGCCGCCCGTCTGCGACCACTTGGCCTGCTGCGTCGCCGGCGTCCACAGCAGCTCCTCGGCACGGGGGTGCCAGCCCAGGTTGACCTCGTGCAGCTGCTCGTTGTGGGTCAGCAGGATCACCTCCGCCGCGGCCTGCGCCTTGAACGCCTCGCCGGTGCCGTCCGCGAGCTGGTCCAGCAGCTCGGCCCAGTCGGCCAGCCAGCCGTCGCGGACGACGACCGGGGACAGGTTGACGTGCACCTCGTAGCCGGCGGCGACGAAGTCGTCGACCGCGGCGATCCGGTCGGCGATGCGGTCGGTGCGCACGTCGAGCACGCGCGCGTCCCGGTCCGGCATGAGGGAGAAGCGGATCCGGGTCCGGCCCTGCGGGTCGTAGCCGAGCAGGTCCCGGTTGACGTGCTTGGTGGCGAAGGACGCCTTGGCCGTCGGCAGCCGCCGGAACAGCGTCACCAGGTCGCGCACGTTGTCGGACAGGCGGGCGTCCAGCGAGCAGTCGCTGTTCTCCCCGATGTCGTAGACCCAGGCCGTCGGGTCGACCTGGTCGGGCACGGTCTTGGGGCCCTGCCGCCCGACGTGCCGCTCGGTGCAGCCGACGATCTGCTCGATGTTGGCGAAGACGGTGACCGGGTTGGAGAACCCCTTGCGGCGCGGGACGTAGCAGTAGGCGCACGCCATGGCGCAGCCGTTCGCGGTGGACGGCGCGACGAAGTTGCTCGACCGGTCGTTGGGGCGCGCGGTCAGGGACTTCTTGACACCGAGGACGAGCGCCTCGGTCTTGATGCGGACCCAGCGCCGGACGTTGGCCTCGTCCCCGGCGAGCTCGGGGATGCGCCAGTGCGAGTCGACCTCGACCCGCTGCGCGGCGGGCCAGCGGGCGAGCACCTCCCGACCGCGGGGCAGGTCGGCTGCCGCCGGCTCGAGGTAGATCCTGCGGATGTCCAGCAGAGGGCGTCGCCCGGGCGGGGAGGTCGTCGTCATCGTCTCTGACAACGCCCCGGGACGGGTTCCGGCTTCCTCAGGTGGGAAGGTTGCTGTCGTCCTGACGAGAAGGAGCCCGATGACGACCGCGCTGCTGACCGACCGCTACGAGCTGACCATGCTCGAGGCGGTGCTGCGGGGCGGGCTCGCCGAGCGGCAGGCGGTGTTCGAGGTCTTCACGCGGCGGCTGCCCCGGGGCCGGCGCTTCGGCATCGTGGCCGGGCAGGGGCGGCTGGCGCAGCTCCTGCCACAGGTCCGCTACGGCGAGCAGGCGCTGGCCGCCGTCGACTTCCTCGGTGAGGACGCGCTGAGCTGGCTGCGCGACCGCCCGCTCGGCCTGCAGGTGTCCGCCTACGCCGAGGGCGAGACGTACGTGCCCGGCTCCCCGGTCCTGACCGTCGCGGGGTGCTTCGGCGAGGGCCTGCTGCTCGAGACGCTGGTGCTGTCGGTCCTCAACCACGACAGCGCCGTGGCGTCCGCGGCCGCGCGCATGGTGCTCGCTGCGGCCGGCCGGCCGCTGCTGGAGATGGGCGGACGACGGGCCCACGAGCAGGCCGCGGTCGCCGCCGCCCGTGCGGCGTACGTCGCGGGCTTCTCGATGACCAGCAACCTGGAGGCCGGTCGCCGCCACGGGGTGCCCACCGCCGGTACCAGCGCGCACGCGTTCACCCTCGCGCACCGCACCGAGATCGAGGCCTTCCGCGCCCAGGTGGCGACGCTCGGGACCGGGACCACCCTGCTCGTCGACACCTTCGACACCGAGCAGGGCATCCGCAACGCGGTCGAGGTCGCCGGCCCGCAGCTCGGCGCCGTGCGCCTCGACAGCGGTGACCCGCAGGTCGAGGTGCCGCGGGCGCGGGCGCTGCTCGACGCGCTCGGCGCGACCCGCACGCGCATCGTGGTGACGGGGGACCTGGACGAGAGCTCCATCTCCGCCCTCGCCGACGCGCCGGTCGACACCTACGGCGTGGGCACCTCCGTGGTCACCGGGTCCGGAGCCCCCACGGCCGGTTTCGTCTACAAGCTGGTCGCCATCGCGCACGACGACGGACCGGACGCCCCGCTGGTGCCGGTCGCCAAGCGCTCGGTCGGCAAGACGACGGTGGGTGGGCGCAAGTGGGCCTACCGCACCGGCGACGGACGGGAGGTCCTGCGGGCGCGACCCGCAGGTGCCGGCCGTCCCCTGCAGCTCCCCCTCCCGTCGACCGACGACGTGGAGGCCGCACGGGCCCACTGCGCCGCAGTGCTGGCCGCCCTGCCGGAGCAGGCCCGCCGCCTGGACCCCGGACCCCCTGCCTGGACCGTCGAGAGCGAGCCGACCCCATGACGCCCTACACCCCGCACACGGCGCTCGTCGTCGTCGACGTGCAGAACGACTTCGCCGACCCGTCGGGCAGTCTCGCGGTGCGCGGGGGACCCGCCGTCGTCGCAGCCGCCAACGAGCAGGTGACCGCCGCGCACGCGGTCGGCGCGCCGGTGTTCTACACGCAGGACTGGCACCCCGCCGACACGCCCCACTTCGCCAAGGACGGCGGCACCTGGCCGGTGCACTGCGTCCAGGACACGTGGGGGGCGCAGCTGCACCCGCAGCTGGAGGTCGTCGGCGAGGTCGTGCGCAAGGGCTCCTCCGGCGAGGACGGCTACTCCGGCTTCAGCATGCGCGACCCGAGGACCGGCGAGGTCGTGCCGACCCGGCTCGCCGAGCTCCTGCGCGCGGCCGGCGTCGAGCAGCTGGTCGTCGTCGGCCTGGCGACCGACTACTGCGTCCGCGCGACCGCGCTGGAGGGCCGGCAGCAGGGCTGGCCGGTCACCGTCCCGTGGCGCGCGGTGGCCGCGGTCGACCTCGAGCCGGGCGACGGCGAGCGCACCCGGCAGGAGCTCGTCGAGGCGGGAGTGCGCATCGCGTGACGGGCCGCCGTCCCCGGGGTCCGCGAGCGCGGACGTGAGGAGGCCGCCGCCGGACGAGGCCGCGTGGCTGCGCTCCTACGACCCCGGGCAGTTCCCGCCGTTCGCCGTCACCGTCGACATGGTGCTGCTCACGGTCCGGCACGGGACGTTCAGCGTCCTGCTCGTCGAGCGGGACACCCATCCCTTCCGCGGCGCTCTCGCTCTTCCAGGCGGTTTCGTGCTGCCGGACGAGGATCTGGACGAGGCGGCCGTGCGTCGCCTGGAGCGCGAGACCGGCGTGCGGCGCGACGCTGCGCACGTCGAGCAGCTCGGCGCCTTCGGTGCCCCGGACCGCGATCCGCGCATGCGCGTGGTGTCCGTGGCCTACCTCGTGTTCGCGCCCGACCTCGAGGCGCCCTCCCCCGGCAAGAACACGCGCTCGGTCGGCTGGGCCGCCGTCGACGCCGTCGACCCGCAGGCGCTGGCCTTCGACCACGGGCGGGTGCTGGCGGCGGGCGTCGAGCGGGCCCGCGCCAAGCTCGAGTACACCCCCCTGGCAGCGGCTTTCGTCGGTGAGGAGTTCACCGTCGGTGAGCTGCGCCGCGTCTACGAGGCGGTGTGGGGGCATCCGCTCGACCCGCGCAACTTCCACCGCAAGGTGACGGGGACGCCCGAGTTCCTCGTGCCCGTCGGGCATCCCGCGCCCGTCGGTCCGGAGGGCGGGCGGCCGGCGGCGCTGTTCCGCCGGGGCCCGGCCACCGCGCTGCGGCCGGCCATGCTGCGCCCGACCGGCTGACCGGTCCGAGCTCCGGAGCGCTCGGGCGCGCGTCTCGTCACGACGAGAGCAGGAGGGCCAGACCTCCGACGGTGAAGGCGACCATCACGGTGACGAGCGGCACCTGCGCGAGCGTCGACCGTCCCGTCGACTCGCGCACCGCCCGGTCGTGCGCCAGGACGACGCCCAGGACGTGGCCCAGGACGATCGCGCCGACCTGCACGAGGGCGATGGTGCGCGGGCTGACCGCCGTGTAGTCGACGGCGCGGCCGTAGGTCCCGAACAGGTCGACGCCCTCGACGGCGAAGGGGTTGCTGGCCAGGATCCACGTGGCCTGGCCGTCCAGCAGGAGGAGGGAGAAGTAGTGCGCGATGGCGTAGCCGGCAGCGATCGGGACGAGCGAGTGGGCGTACAGGTGCGGCTGCCGACGGACAGGACCTCCGGCGAGCACCGCCCCCAGGACTGTGGCCCCGACGAACAGCGCCGTCGCCAGCCCGATCATCAGGACAAGACCGATCGTGCCGGGAATCACTGACACGTAGGCGTTCTGACCCGGCCCGGCCTGCCAGAACTGCGTCCGTGACAGACCGTCGAAACCGGTGGAGCCGAGCAGGACCATCACGACGGCGACGAGCCCGGGCTCGGGGTGCACCCCGTCGACACCGTCGAGCGGGGAGCGCACGACCAGGCGGCCGTCGGACCGCCGGCCGAACGGCGCCAGCCGGCCGAGCAGGCTGCTCCAGACCTCGAAGCCGTCGCCGCGGGCGAACCAGCCCGATCCGAACCAGAGCGCCGCGACCAGCTGCGCGACGCCGTACAGCACCAGGAAGACGCCGACGGTCCGCGGCTCGGCGCGCCCGGGCAGCACCAGCTCGAGCCAGACGAAGCACAGCAGCGCGACCGCAGCGGGCCAGTAGCCGAGGGCGGGGAGGCGGTCCGCGGAGGGGGCCGGGCCGGTGAAGCGGACGAGTCCGGCGTGCAGGGTCCGCAAGGGGTTCGCCCAGGCCCAGACCGGTCCGAGCAGGAGCGACAGCGGGATGAGGCCCACCCAGAAGGTGACGTACAGCACGTACGGCGCCAGGTTGTCGCTGGAGCTCAGCGGACCGAACAGCGCGACGGCCACCACGAGCAGCGTGAGCAGGAGCACCAGCGCGCGCACGGCCCCGCGCAGGAACGGTCCGTCGACGACGCGCTGGACGACCGGCGGCAGCGCACGCCCGCCGTCATCGCCCTGCAGCCGGGGCCGCCGCCAGAGCAGCACCAGGGCGAGGAAGCTGACCAGGACGGCGAGACCGGCGCCGGGCAGGGCGAGGGACAACGGCACGGGGAGGTCGGCCCGGCCGCCGATCCCGTGGGCGAGCAGGGTCATCCGACCCTCAGCTGGAACAGGGCCTTCCCCGCCTCGTGCAGCTCGACCTCGAAGACGCCCGGCAGCGTGGCGGTCACGGGGATGTCGACCGCGCCCCCCGCCGGCACGGGCTGCGAGAGGTCGTAGCCGTGGACGTGCACCTCCTCGGCCACGTCGCTCGCCACGCGCAGGACGAGCGACTCGCCCACGGACACCTCCTCGCGGCCGGACGTCCCCGTGACCTGGCCACCGGCGTAGGCCACGGCGATCGTGCGGACGGTGGCCGTCGGGCTGGGCGGTGTGGTCGGGACGGGTGCTGCGGTCCCCGTTGCGGCTGGCCCGGCCGTCGTGCTCGGCGCCGCGGACGCGGGCGGGGCGGCGCCCGTCGGCTCCGGCACCCCGGCAGCGCACCCCGTGAGCAGCACACCTGCCAGCAGCACGCCGGCGAGAACGGCTGCGGCGCAGCGGCGGACGTGCACGGCTCACCTCCCGGGCGGCGGGGTCCGGTGGCCCCGAAGGGCCGCCACGCTAGCGGCCATCCGGAGGACGGGCAGACTGTCCGCCATGGACGACGTGGACGTGCACGAGGCTGCTCGGGCGGCGCGCAGCGGCGAGGCGCTGCTGCTCGACGTGCGGGAGCACGAGGAGTGGGCGCACGGACGGGCGCCGGACGCCGTGCACGTGCCCATGGGCGAGCTGCGGCAGGACACCCTGCCGCGCGACCGGCCGGTGCTGGCCCTCTGCCGGGTCGGCGGCCGATCGGCCGCGGTGGCGTCGGCGCTCGAGCAGCTGGGCTACGAGGTGCGCAACGTCACCGGCGGGATGCTGGCGTGGGCCGCAGCGGGCCTGCCCGTGGTGCAGGACGACGACCGACCGGGGACCGTGGTCTAGCCGTCCCCGCACCTCTGAGGCGCGGCGGTGCCACGCCCTCGACGGAACGCCCTCGACCCAGGAGTCCCTCCGTGCGCCGTCTCGCCCGCGCCAGCTTCGTCCACCGGCGGCTCGTGCTGGCCGCCTGGTGCACCGTGCTGCTGGTCGTCGGAGGCGCGCTGGGAGCCGTCGGTGCGGGCTACGACGACCAGTTCTCGCTGCCGGACTCGGAGAGCGCGCGGGCCCTCGAGCTGCTGCAGCGGGTGAGCCCCGACACGGCGGGCGACCCGCTGACCGCCGTCGTGCACGTCGAGCGCGGACGGGTCACCGACCCCTCGGTGCGGGAGCAGCTCGAGCGCGCTCTCGAGTCGGCCGAGGCGCTGGAGGCCGTCGCCGCCGTCACCTCCCCGTACGACGCCGCCGGGCAGCGGCGGGTGTCGCAGGACGGCCGCACGGCGTTCGCCACGCTGACCCTCGCCGGCGTCGTCCCGAACGACGTGTCCCACGACGAGGTCCGCGAGGTGCTCGAGACCGTCCAGACCTCCGGGAGCGGCGGGGTGCAGATCGAGGTGACCGGATCCGCCGCGCAGGGACCGCCGGAGCAGGGCGTCGCCGAGCTCGTCGGTCTCGGGGCCGCCGCGGTCGTGCTGTTCCTGGTGTTCGGCTCGCTGCTCGGCACGGCGCTGCCGCTCATCACCGCCGTGCTGTCGATCGCGGTGTCCCTGGCCTGCATCGGCCTGCTCGCGAACGTCGTCACCATCGCGACCTTCGCCCCCACGCTGTCGGTGCTGCTCGGCCTGGGCGTCGGGATCGACTACGCCCTGTTCATCGTCACCCGCTACCGGCAGGGCCTGCTCGAGGGCGCGACCCCGGAGGAGGCGACGGTCCAGGCTCTCGACACCAGCGGACGGGCGGTGCTGTTCGCCGGCATCACCGTCTGCATCGCGCTGCTCGGGCTGTTCACGCTCGGCCTGTCGTTCCTGCACGGCGTGGCGGTCGCCGCCTCGCTGGCCGTCGCCACGACCGTCGTGGCCAACCTGACGCTGCTGCCGGCGCTGCTCGGCTTCTTCGGTCGTCGGGTGCTGTCACCGCGGCTGCGCGCGCAGATCGGCGGGCCCCCCGAGCGGGTGCCCGGCAGCCGTGGCTGGCAGCGCTGGGCGCAGGTGCTCGACCGGCGGCCCGGCCTGCTTGCCCTCGGCGCGCTGGTCCTCATGCTCGGCGTGAGCGCCCCGTTCCTGCACCTGCGGCTCGGCCTGACCGACCAGGGCAGCGATCCGCCCGACTCCACGACGCGCCAGGGCTACGACCTGCTCGCCGAGGGCTTCGGGCCCGGCTTCAACGGACCGCTGCTCGTCGTCACCGACCTGCGCGACAGCACCGACCCGACGCCGACGGCGGCACTGCGCAGCGCGCTTGCGGCCGACCCGGCGGTGGCCCTCGTGTCCCCGACCGCCTTCCTCGGCGGGCCCGTCCCCGGCCAGCCGGCGGCGGGGGGCATCGGCGTGACGACCGTCTACCCCGCGAGCGCGCCGCAGGACGCCGCCACCAGCGAGCTCGTCTCCCGACTGCGCGAGGACCTCGTCCCGCCGGTCGAGCGCGGCACCGGGCAGCAGCTGCTGGTCGGTGGCAGCACGGCGATCGGTGAGGACTTCAGCGCGACGATCGCGGACGAGCTCCCCCGCTTCGTCGGCGTGGTCGTCCTGCTGTCGTTCCTGCTGCTGACCGCGGTCTTCCGCAGCATCGTCATCGCGGCGGTCGCTGCCGGGATGAACCTGCTCTCGGCCGCAGCCGCCTTCGGCATCGTCGTGGCCGTCTTCCAGGACGGCTTCGGGCTGTCGCTGCTCGGCGTCGACCGCACCGGCCCCATCCTGGCCTTCCTGCCGGTGATCCTGTTCGCGATCCTGTTCGGGCTGTCCATGGACTACGAGGTGTTCCTGCTCAGCCGCATCCACGAGGAGTGGCTGCACGGAGCGGACAACCGGTCGGCGGTGCTGCGGGGCCTGGCCACCACCGGGCGCACGATCACCGCGGCCGCAGCGATCATGGTCATGCTGTTCCTGGCCTTCGTCCTCGGGCCGGACCTGACGATCAAGCTGTTCGGGCTCGGGCTGGCAGCGGCGGTGCTGCTGGACGCGGTGGTGGTCCGCAGCGTCCTGGTCCCCGCACTGATGCTCATGCTCGGCGACGCGAACTGGTACCTGCCTCGCTGGCTGGACCGGGTCTTGCCGCGGCTGTCCGTGGAGGCCCCCACCGCCGACCCCCGCTCCGGCGAGCCCCAGCGCGCCGGGGTCTGACCCGCGGAGCGAGCGGCTTCCCGCCGGGAGCCCTGAGTTCGCATGCGTGTGTGGGCGAGGGGGGAGTTGAACCCCCACGTCCTTTCGGACACACGGACCTGAACCGTGCGCGTCTGCCATTCCGCCACTCGCCCGAGTGCGACCAGCAGGCTAGCACCCGCGCGGCGCAGGCCCCCCGCCTGCGCGAGCCCCGGATACGATCGTCCGACGACAGGGAAGGGGAACCGGCGTGGGAGTGCTCCAGCGCTTCTAGCGTCGGCTCGAAGGCCTCGTCGAGGGTGCCTTCGCGCGGGTCTTCGGCGGCGTGGTGCAGCCGGTCGAGGTCGCCGCGGCCCTCCAGCGCGAGGCCGCCGACAAGAAGCAGATCGTCGGGCAGGGCCGCGTCCTCGTGCCGAACGCCTTCGTCGTCGAGCTCGGTCCCACCGACCTGGAGCGGTTCGGCGAGTGGGACGCTCCGCTGCGCAGCGAGCTGGCCGGCATGGTCGAGGAGCACGCCCGGGACCAGGGCTGGTCGTTCGTCGGCGACGTCGAGGTGCAGTTCGAGCGGCACGAGGAGCTGGACACCGGCGTCTTCCGGGTCCGCAGCAGCGTCGTGGCGACCCCGGACGCCGGTGGCCACCGCACGCAGGGCATCGGGCGGCCGCGCGTGGTCGTGCAGACGTCGCCGGAGCGCGTCGTCCTGCTCACGCGACCGGTCACCGTGGTGGGCCGGGGCGCCGACGCCGACCTGCGGCTCGAGGACACCGGCGTCTCGCGCGCCCACGCCGAGCTGCGGCTCGACGGCGGGACGGTCCGCGTCGTGGACCTCCAGTCCACGAACGGCACGCAGCTCAACGGCCGGCGGGTGCGCATCGCCACGCTGACCGACGGCGACCGGCTCGACCTCGGGGCGACGACGCTGGTCTACCGGTCGGAGAGCTGATGGGCAGCGCCCTCGTCGTCGCGGCCGTGAAGTACGGCCTGCTCGCCCTGCTCTGGCTGTTCGTGGTGCTGGCCTTCCGCACCGTCCGCAACGACCTGTTCGGCCCCGGGGCCCGCACACCGCCGTCCGCACGCCCGGTCCAGAACGCGGCCGCGCCGCGCTCACCCGTCCCGCCGCCGCGCCCCGGAGGTCGCCAGGGCCGCAGCGCGGCACGCAGGCTGGTGGTCACCGAGGGAGCGCTGGCCGGCACCACCATCGGCCTGGGCGACGCACCGGTGACCCTCGGCCGTGCCGACGACTCCACCCTCGTCCTGACCGACGACTACGCCAGCAGCCGCCATGCGCGCCTCGTCCCCGGCGACGGCGCCTGGCTGGTCGAGGACCTCGGCTCCACCAACGGCACCTACCTGGGCGCCGCGAAGGTCGTGCGTCCCACTCCCGTGCCGCTCGGCCAGCAGATCCGCATCGGCAAGACCGTCCTCGAGCTGCGCCGATGATCGCGGGGACCAGCCGGTGACCCTGGCCCTGCGCTTCGCAGCCCGCTCGCACACGGGCCTGCTGCGGGACGGCAACGAGGACTCCGTCTACGCCGGGCCCCGGGTGCTCGCCGTCGCCGACGGCATGGGCGGGCACGCCGCCGGGGAGGTGGCCTCGGCCGTGGCCATCGCGGCGCTCGCCCCGCTCGACGAGGACGTGCCGGGCAACGACCTGCTCGACGTCCTGCGCGAGCGAGCGGTCGCCGCGAACTCCCACCTGCGCGACATGGTCACCGGCGACCACGGGCTCGAGGGGATGGGGACCACCCTCACCGCCTTCCTGTTCGCCGGCAGCCGACTCGGGATGCTGCACATCGGCGACTCCCGGGCCTACCTGCTGCGCGACGGCGCGCTGACGCAGATCACCCACGACCACACCCTGGTGCAGGCCCTCGTCGACGAGGGCCGCATCAGCGAGGAGGAGGCCAACAGCCACCCGCAGCGCTCGCTGATCACCCGGGCGCTCGACGGTCGGGAGGGCATCGAGCCCGACCTGTCCGTCCGCGAGGTCCGGGCCGGCGACCGCTACCTGCTGTGCACCGACGGCCTCACCGGCCCCGTCGCACGGCCGGAGACGCTGCAGGAGGCCCTGGAGATCGCCGACCCGCAGTCGGCGTGCGACCGGCTCGTCGAGCTGGCGCTGCGCGGCGGCGGTCCGGACAACGTCACGGTCATCGTCGCGGACGTCGTCGACGCGCACGGGCTGCGTCCGTCACCGGCGGTCGTGGCGGGCGCGGCAGCGGACTCACCGCAGCCGCCACCGGACGGCTTCGGCACGTCGTCGGCGGCCCGGGCGCGTGCTGCGGAGGGCCGGGACGTCGCACCGGCGTCCCGCGCTGCTGCCGAGGCCCCTGCGAGCCGGTCGCCCAACGTCCGCCGGACGGCGCTGGTGACCCTGCTCGCGGTCGTCCTGCTCGCCGCCGGCGCCGGAGCCGGCTGGGCCTACGTCCGCGCCCAGTACTACGTCGGGGTCGACGGCCAGCAGGTGGCCATCTTCCGCGGAGTCTCGGGATCCCTTGCCGGCGTGCCGTTCTCGAGCGTGTCCGAGCGCACAGCCCTCGACGTCGAGCGGCTGGACCGGCTGCAGCGCTCGCGCGTGGAGCGGGGCATGGTCGCGAAGGACCGCGAGGAGGCGCAGCGCATCGTCGCCCGCCTCGAGGACGCCTACCCCGAGTGCACGCCGGCCGACGAGGTGCCGGACCCGCAGCCCAGCCCGTCGACGACCCCCGTCTCGCTGTGCCCGGCAGGTGCGTCGTGACGGCGCCCTCGGTGACCCCGTCGTCCGCGCCGCGTCGCGGGACGGAGCTGCTGCTGACCGTGTTCGCCGTGCTCATCGCCGTTCTCGCCTACACCGCCGTCGGTCTGGCCGTCGACGGCCGGGTGCCGTCGGGCACGCTGGGGTACGGGCTGGGTCTCGGTGCGCTGTTCCTGCTCGCCCACCTCGTGGTGCGCTTCGCCGCGCCGCACGCCGACCCGTTGCTGCTGCCGTGCGTCGCTCTGCTGAACGGCCTGGGGCTCGTCGTGATCCGCCGCCTCGACTTCGCGGCTGCGGAGCGAGCCGCCCAGCTCGGTCGCGACGTGCCGGCCGGGGAAGCGCCCCGGCAGCTGGTCTGGACCGCGGTCGGGGTCGCCGCCTTCCTGGTCGTCCTGCTCGTCGTCCGGGACCACACCCGACTGCAGCGCTACACCTACACCGCCGCCGTCACCGGTCTGGTGCTGCTGCTGCTGCCCGCTCTGCCGGTGCTCGGACGCACGATCAACGGAGCGCGGCTGTGGATCCGGGTCGGTCCCTTCACGCTGCAGCCGAGCGAGGTCGCCAAGCTCCTGCTCATCCTGTTCTTCGCCGGCTACCTCGTCGCCAAGCGCGACGTCCTGTCCCTCGCCAGCCGCCGGGTCCTCGGTCTCGACCTGCCCCGTGCCCGCGACCTCGGCCCCGTGCTGCTGGCGTGGGCCGCCAGCCTCGCGGTGCTGGTGCGCGGCCGCGACCTCGGCAGCTCGCTGCTGTTCTTCGCGCTGTTCGTCGTCATGCTCTACGTCGCCACCGAGCGCACGAGCTGGCTGGTCATCGGCGTCGGGCTGTTCCTCGGAGGTGCCTACGTCGCCTACCGGCTGTTCTCGCACGTGCAGCGGCGCGTCGACATCTGGCTCGACCCGTTCGAGGACGCCGACGGTGCGGGGTTCCAGCTGGTGCAGTCGCTGTTCGGGTTCGGCACCGGGGGGCTGACGGGCACGGGGCTCGGAGAGGGACGTCCCAGCACGGTGCCGTTCGCCAGCACCGACTTCATCATGGCCGCCATCGGCGAGGAGCTCGGCCTGGTCGGCGTCATGGCGGTGCTGCTCGTCTTCGCGCTCATCGTCGAGAGAGGGCTGCGGACGGCGCTGTCGGTGCGCGACTCCTTCGGCAAGCTCCTCGCCGCGGGCCTGTCGTTCTCGCTCGCCCTGCAGGTCTTCGTCATCGTCGGCGGGGTCACGGGTCTGATCCCCCTCACCGGCGTCACCCTTCCCTGGCTGTCGTACGGCGGGTCGTCCATCGTGGCCAACTGGGCCCTCGTCGCGGTGCTGCTGCGGATCAGCGATGCCGCCCGGCGCCCCGTGCCGGCGCCGGTGACCCCCGACCTGGCGCGCGCAGCACTGGCCTCGGCCGAGACCCAGGTGGTCCGCCGGCCGCCGAGGCCGACCGAGCAGGAGCAGTCGTGAACCGGCCGCTGCGTCGGGTGGCCGTCGCCTGCCTCGTGCTCTTCGGCCTGCTCATGCTCAACGCCAACTGGGTCCAGGTCGTCAAGGCGGACGGCTACCGGGACGACCCGCGCAACAGCCGCGTGCTCCTGCGCACCTACGAGCGTGAGCGCGGTGCGATCGCGGTGGTGCAGGCCGACGGCAGCGGGCGCACGGCGGTCGCCGAGTCCTCCCGCACCGACGGCCCTCTCACCTGGCTGCGCGAGTACCCAGGTGGTCCGTCCTACGCCCATGTGACCGGCTACTACTCCCTCGTCTACGGCCGCACGGGGCTCGAGCGCACCGAGGACCGCGTCCTGTCCGGCGAGGACGACCGCTTCTTCGTGCGCCGGCTCTCGGACTCGGTGACCGGCCGGGAGCCGCAGGGCGGCAACATCATCACGACGCTGGACCCGCAGGCGCAGGAGGTCGCCCACGAGGCGCTGGGCGACAGCCGCGGTGCCGTGGTCGCGCTCGACCCGCGCACCGGAGCGGTGCTGGCCATGGTGAGCCGGCCGTCGTACGACCCCGCACGGCTGTCGTCCTTCGAGCCGGCCGAGATCCGCAGCTACTACGCGCAGCTGACCGAGGCGACCTCGGATCCGCTGCTCAACCGCACGATCAGCAAGACCTATCCGCCCGGATCGACCTTCAAGGTGGTCACGGCCGCCGCTGCGCTGTCGTCCGGGGACGTGACGCCGACGACGCAGATCCCCTCGCCGCGCGAGCTCGACCTGCCGCAGACCTCCGCCCGGCTGCGCAACTTCGGCGGCGGGAGCTGCTCGGGCGAGACCTCGACCCTGGCGGACGCGCTGCGCATCTCGTGCAACACCGCGTTCGGGGCGCTCGGTCTCCAGCTCGGCGCCGACCGGCTCCGGTCGCAGGCCGAGGACTTCGGCTTCGGTGACGACTCGCTCCGGGTCCCGACGAAGGTCGCGACCAGCGTCTTCCCGGAAGATCCCGACGAGCCGCAGACCGCGCAGTCCGCCATCGGCCAGTTCGACGTCAGGGTGACTCCGCTCCAGATGGCCATGGTGGCAGCCGGCATCGCCAACGGCGGCGAGGTCATGGAGCCGCACCTGGTCCGCGAGGTCCAGGCTCCGGATCTGTCCCGCCTCGACCAGGCCGACCGGACGGTCTACAAGCGGGCCGTCGACGAGGACGTCGCGCAGGAGCTGACGCGCATGATGGAGCTCGTCGTCAGCGACGGCAGCGGTGTGCGCGCCCAGATCCCCGGCGTGCGCGTCGCGGGCAAGACGGGGACCGCGCAGCACGCGCAGGGACGACCTCCGCACGCCTGGTTCATCGGGTTCGCACCGGCGGACGACCCGCAGGTCGCCGTGGCCGTCGTCATCGAGGACGGCGGGAGCGTGGGCTCGGAGGCGACCGGCGGAGCGCTGTCCGCGCCGATCGCCCGGCGGGTCATGAGCGCGGTGCTCCGGCGATGAGCACGCCTGCGGGCGTCGTCGACGGGCTGCTGGCCGGTCGCTACCAGCTCGCCTCCCGTCTCGCCGCCGGCGGGATGGGCGAGGTCTGGCGCGCCCGGGACCTGCTGCTCGACCGGGACGTCGCGGTGAAGACCCTGCGCGCGGAGCTCGCGGACGACGACGACGTCCGGGCCCGGTTCCGTGCCGAGGCACGTCACGCCGGCCGGCTCAGCTCGCCGGGCATCGCCTCGGTCTACGACTTCGGCGAGGCCGACGGCGTGGCCTGGCTCGTCCTCGAGCTGGTGGACGGTGAGTCGCTCGCCTCCGTGCTGCGACGCGAGGGCCGGCTCGGGACCGACCGCACCCTGGACGTCGTCGCGCAGACGGCTGCGGCGCTGCAGGCAGCCCACGACGCGGAGGTCGTCCACCGTGACGTCAAGCCGGGCAACCTGCTCGTGCGTCCGGACGGCGTCGTGAAGGTCACCGACTTCGGCATCGCCTCCGCGGCGGGGGCCGCGCACCTCACCCGCACCGGCCAGGTGGTCGGCACAGCGGGCTACCTGGCGCCGGAGCAGGCCGACGGCCGGGCAGCGACCGCGGCGACGGACCTGTACTCCCTCGGGGTCGTGGCCCACGAGTGCCTCGCCGGCACGCACCCGTTCCCGTTCGACAACCCGATCGCCGTGCTGCTCGCGCACCTGCAGACGCCGCCGCCGGAGCTGCCCGCCGACGTCCCCGCGCCGGTGGCCGACCTGGTGTCACGCCTGCTGGCCAAGGACCCGGCCGATCGGCCGACGTCCGCGAGGCTGGTCGCAGCCGAGGCGCAGGCTCTGCGACGTCGGGGGAGCAGCGCCTCGCCGACACCGGTGGCGCCTCGCCCGGAGCCGGCAGCGCCGACGTCCCGGACCGCGCCGCTGCCTGTGCTGCGGCCG
>CADCUE010000224.1 GCA_902805805.1 uncultured Frankineae bacterium
CTCGTCGGCCCCCGACTCGAGCGCCTGCTCGGCCAGGAGACCCCCACCGCATGAGCCGTACGTCCCGGACCCTGCTCGCCCTCGCCCTCGCCGGTGTCCTCACCGCCTGCGGCGGCGGTGACGGCGACTCCGACACCGCCGCCGAGGCCAGCCCGTCGGCGCTGAGCTGCCCGATCACGGCCGAGGAGGTCGACGCACCGGCCGGCGCCACGACCGACCTCGCCACCAAGCCGGTCGTCGCGCCCGGCACGGCGCCCGCCCCGACGGAGCTGCAGTACGCCGACATCGTCGAGGGCGACGGCGAGGAGGCCACGACCGGCGACCAGGTCCTCGTGAAGTACGTCGGCGCCATCTACGAGACCGGCAAGGAGTTCGACTCCTCCTGGAGCCGCGGCGCCGAGGAGACGTTCCCCTTCGGCATCTGCCGGCAGGGCGTCGTCCCCGGCTTCGCCGTCGGCCCGACCGGCATGAAGGTCGGCGGGCGCCGGCAGATCACGATCCCGCCGGAGCTCGGCTACGGCGCGCAGGGCAGCCCGCCAGCCATCCCGCCGAACTCCACGCTGGTGTTCGTCGTCGACCTGGTGGAGGTCGACCCCGAAGGGGAATGACCGGGCCATGCCCAAGACGACGAAGTCCGGGAAGCCGAAGCAGGACGAGATCCCGTCGACGCTGCAGCGCTCGGACGACAAGGCGCAGCGGACCTACGCCAAGACCTACGACTCGGCCGCCGAGACGTACGGCGACGGTGAGCGTGCCGCCCGCACGGCGTTCGCGGCGGTCAAGCACTCGTACGAGAAGGTCGGCGACCACTGGGAGCCCAAGGACGAGAAGGGCCCCAGCGACGCGCAGGCCGCGAAGGACACCTCGTCCGGGTCGGCCGAGGGTCGCCGCGACACCGCCGGCGGGGTCGACGCCAACGCCAGCAAGAAGCACCTGTACGACCTGGCGCAGCGCGCCGACGTCCCCGGGCGGTCGAAGATGGACAAGGACGAGCTCGTCGAGGCGCTCGACAAGGCCAACCGCCGGGCCACCGCTCAGGCGCGCGACAGCTAGCGCCTGGCCAGCACGCGGCGCAGCACCTCCGCCTCGTCGCTGATCACCCCGTTGACGCCGAGGTCGACGACCTCGGCGAGGACGTCCGTGTCGTTCACGCCCCAGGTCATGACGACCTCGACCTGCGCCCGCAGCCCCGCGACGGCGGCAGACGTGAGCAGCGAGCGGTGCAGGCTCACGCCGTACGGCAGCCGGCCGGCGGCCAGGCGTCGCTGCAGCCGGCGCAGCTCGAGCGGCGTGCGGGCGGTGAGCACCGGCCGCACCCACGGCAGCGCCGCGAACGCGTCCAGTCCCGGCCACCACCTCGAGCAGGCGATCACCGGCGCTGTCGGCGCGGCCGCGTGCACGAGCTCCGCCACCCGCGCGCCGACGCGACCCGGCCCCTTGAGGTCGAGCATCACCGCCGTCGTGCCGTCGAGGGCCTCGAGCACGGCGTCGAGCTCGAGCTGCGGCACCGAGGTGCGCGTCAGCTCCAGGCCGGCCGGGCCCCGGTCCCACAGCACCGGCAGCGGTCGCAGGTGCTTGCTGTGGCGGACCTCGAGGCGTCCGGCGCGGACGTGGACGTCGGCCTCCAGCACGTCGACGCCGAGGTCCACGGCCGTGCGCAGCGCGTCCAGGTCGTTGCCCGCGCGGTGCGCGATGGCCAGCAGGGTCACCGGCGCCGCTGCTCGCAGTGCTCGGGGACGGCAGGACGCTGCTGCGGGAGCGAGAAGGATGGGAGCTGCGCGACTGCACGGGCATCCCGGCGGCGCTCGAGCCACAGCGCCACCGCCCAGCCCGCCATGCCGAACGCCGCGCCGACGAGCACGTCGAGGACGTAGTGGTTGGCCGTCAGGACGGTCGCGGCGCCCATGACCACGGGCATGAGCCGGCCGATCGTGCGCAGGGCCACCGAGCCGGCTGCGGCCACCAGCGCCAGGCCGACGAGCAGGTCCCAGCCGACGTGCAGGCTCGGCATCGCGGCGTACTGGTTGACGAACGCGGGCGGCTGCAGGACGCGGTAGGAGCTCGACTGCTCGGTGATCGTGTCGACGAAGCCCATGCCGGCCAGGCGCGGCGGGGCGACGGGGTAGGTCGTGTAGACGCACAGGCCCATGAGCCCCGACGCGATCATGGCGTTGCGCAGCCGCAGGAACACGGTGCGGTTGCGGACCGCCAGCCACAGCAGGACGGCGGCGATGACCGGCCAGTGCCCCCAGATGTAGACCCAGTTCGCCAGCGTCGTCAGCGGCTCGACGTCGACGAGGAACTCCTGCACGCCGGCCTCGACGTCCAGGCCGAGCTCCTTCTCGACGGCCAGCACGTCGTGCGCGTGCTCGACGGCGACGTCGGCGTCACCCGCGGTCAGGCCGCGCACCCCGAAGTAGGTCGCGACCCCGCTCGCGACGACGGCGACGTCGGTCGCGACCATGCGCACCACTGCTGCGCGTGACCCTGCTCCTGCTCCCATGGCGACCCCCCCGGCGCGTCCGGAGCCTGCAGTCTGACCCCTGGAGGGCAGGAGGAGAAGCGGTTTCCCGGGTCAGGCCGGCAGCGGGGCGGGGGGGGTGCTGTCCGGGTGCCACCGACCGCGCAGGACGCGGGCGAGCAGCAGACTCACTCCGCCGAGCGCCAGCGCGGGCAGCCAGGCGAGGGTGGCCTTGAGCGCGACGGCGCCGATCGCCGCCTGCCAGGGCAGGCCGAGGCCGGCGAGCGCCACGACGAGCGCGCCGTCGCGGGGGCTGGCGCCGTGGGGGCCGGGCACCGCGCCGGCGAGCTGGCTGGCGCCGAACGCACCGAGCAGGGCGAGCGGGCCGAGCGTGTGGCCGGTGGCCATGACCGTGCCGAGCAGCAGCAGGCAGATCGACAGCTGGTAGCCGACCGACAGCACGATCCCGAGCAGGAGCGCCCGGCCGCGGGGCAGCCGTCGGCGCGGGACGAGGTCGGGGCGGCGGCGGCCGACGACGACG
>CADCUE010000225.1 GCA_902805805.1 uncultured Frankineae bacterium
GCTCTGGGTGGTGCTCGGCACCAACGGGCCGGGCTCGATGATCGGCTTCGACTTCGCGCGCACCGAGAACCCGGTCGAGCGCATGGGCAGCGCCAGCGGCGTGGTGAACATCGGCGGGTTCCTCGCCTCGCTGCTGACCATCCTGGCGATCGGCGCGGTGCTCGACGTGCTGACGCCGGGGGCGTCGACCGACTACAGCCAGGGCGCCTTCCGGGCGGCGTTCGCGGTGCAGTACGTGTTCTGGGCGGTCGGGCTGGTCGGCGTGGTGCGGCACCGGCGCCGGCTGCGCGCGGTCTGGCTTGCGCTGGTACGCCGGGGCATGCGCGGCCTGCTCCGACGTCGTCCGTGACCCACGGACGTGACCCTCGCCGGGGAGACACCGTCTCGTCGCGACACGGGCCACGGCTGCCGCGCCCGCTCTGCCGTCTCATGGGACGGCCCAGGACTCGACGCTGCTCTGCTCGAGCGCCGCACGGAGCCCTCCGGGAAGCGGACCGTCGGTGCAGCCGGCAGAGGCGACGGGCGCTCACGTGATGAGCCGGACGGTGCTTGAGGCGTCGTCACGCGGCGGTGCTCTCCCTCAGGACCAACCGGTAGTCGCAGGTGATCTGCTCATCGGTCGGCGCCTCACCCGCGACGAGCGTCAGCAGGCGGTCGATGGCCGTCCTCGCGATGGCGGCCTTGTCCGGGCGCACGCTGGTCAGCGAGGGGGTGAAGTAAGCCGCCTCGGCGATGTCGTCCCAACCGACGATGGCGATGTCGTCGGGGACGCGCAGGCCGTGTGCGCGAACAGCGCGGATGGCGCTGAGCGCAAGGACGTCGTTGAAGCAGAACATGGCGTCGACCTCCACCCCGCTGCTGAGCAGCGCGTCCACGGCGGCGTAACCGGGTCCGTGCGCCCAGCCGAGTCGGCCGCCGGTCGTCACCTCCAGCTCGGGTGCCGGGACGAGACCGTGCTCTCTCAGGGCCTCGCGGAACCCGTGCAGACGTCTCCGCGCCGGGCCGACGCCGTCGGCGGTCAGGTTGGTCCCCACGGCGGCGATCCGACGGCGCCCGAGCTGCAGCAGGTGCGTCGTGGCTTCCCGCGCGGCAGCCACGTTGTCGATCGCGACGTGCAGCACTCCTCCGCCCTCGTCGATCCGCTCGCCGAGCAGGACGGTCGGGATCTCGAGCGCGTGCGTCTGCAGGTCGGCCGCGGTGATGGCCATCGGGCTGAGGATCAGACCGTCGATGACGTTGGAGTGGTAGCCGTCCAGCACGAGCAGCTCACGGTCGCGGCTGGCGCCCGTCTGCTCGATGAGCAGCGTCACCCCCCGATCCGCGGCGGCCCGCTGGACGAGGTCCGCGAGCTCGGCGAAGTAGGGCGCGGCGATCTCCGGCACCGCCAGACCGATGATCCCGGTGCGTCCCTGTCGCAGCGACTGTGCGCTGATGTTGGGTCGGTACTTGAGCTCGTCGATGGCGGTCTGCACTCGCGCCCTCGTGTCCGGGCTGACGTGCACGTAGCCGCTGACCACGTTGGACACCGTGCGCGGTGAGACTCCGGCTCGGGCGGCAACGTCGCGCATGCTCACGGCCACGTGAAGACCTCCTTCGGCTGACTGCGCGGGCAGGTTAGCGACCGTCCGCCGCAAGGCAGCGGCACTCTTCGACTCACTGCTCGGCCACGTCGAGCAGCGCCCGGGTCAGGGCCACGGCCGCCGGATCTCGCACCCCGGCAACGCGGAGACGGAAGGTCGTGATGGTGACGGCACCCGAGCTCCACGGGACGGTGATCGTCGTGCTGGCCCGGTGCTGGAGCCAGCCGGCGAAGACGGCCGAGTGCAGATGCGCAGGTCGCAGCGGCGCGGGCAGGAAGTCGATGACGAGCTCGCCGATGACCCTCTCGTAGGCCAGGTCGAGCAGCGGCCCCCCGGGCAGCGCCGCGAGCGGTCCCGAGCGGCGGATCCAGTCGAAGCGCGGCACCCAGTCGCCGTCCCCTTCGCGCGGCGACAGGCGCGCGAGCAGCGGCGCCGCGAAGGCACCGCCCAGCGCGTCCCGATCCTCCGCGACGACGAGGACGCGTCCGCCGCGACGGGCGTGTGCTTGCGCCGGCTCGTCGAAGCACCTGGTGACGAGCAGGACGTCCTGCCGCTGGTCCTCGACGGTCGGGACCCCGATGTCCTCCAGCCAGGAAGCCACCGTGTCGTCTGCCGCCCGGACCACCCGCGCCCGTGGTGGCAGGCGAGGCAGGACGGCGATGTCGGCGACGTCTCGGGCGCGCAGGTCGCCGTCGAGGTGGAGCTCCGCGCTGACCTCCGCCAGCTGAGTGGTGTCCGGCAGGCGCAGCCGTCTCCTGAGCGTCGTGCGTCGGCCGTCGATCGGCACGGTCAGCGACGGCGCACCCGCGACGGTGAGCTCGAGGGTCCAGTCTCCGGTGACCTCGTCGCCGCCGGGCGGCGGCACGACGTCGACGGTCACGTCGAGCTCGTCGCCGAGCACACTGGCGTACGCCGCAGGGCGGAGCACGACGCACGCAGTTCCGTTGATGAGGGCAAGCTCCTCGGCGAACGCCCGTGGACGGCGATCCATGTCGAACAGGCCGTTGGCCTCCCACTGCACGTCGCTGAGCTGGGTGAGCACATAACCGGCGATCTCGGGACGGCGGCGCAGTGACCCGATCTGGTAGCGCGTGGCCAGCAGCTGCTGGCGTTGGGTCGCCTCGACGAACTCGGCCCAGGAGCCGAAGACGTCCGCCAAGCCCAAGCGCTGGAAGCGTGCGATGACACCTGTGGCGTGTGCGGCGCCGAAGGCCCACTCCGAGCCGGCTTCGGCCCACCACGGGTCCGCACCGTCGGGCCCCATGGCGTTGGTCATGTCAGGCAGACCCCAGTTGCCGAACTCCGAGACGACCAGCGGCTCCTCGCCGGTGCGCTCCGCGTCGCCGTACGGGCTGAAGGTCCACTCGGGGCGTGCGGCGAAGTCGTCCACCCAGGCGTCCCAGTCGGCCCGACGCTCGGGGAGGCCGCGGTAGACGTGGAAGTCGTCCAGGTCGGTCCGGACGTGGAAGTTCGACTCGCACGCCGAGTTGTCGACGACCAGGGTCTCCGGCGCGAGCTCCTTGGCGCGCTGCTGCGTCCGGCGCAGCCAGGCGCGCTGATCGGCGTCGCGGACGTCGACGCCCCAGGACTCGTTGACCACCGTCCACGCCACGATCGACGGGTGGTGACCGTCCAGCCTGATCATGTCGTCCAGAAGCGACTCGGCCGCCTCAGCCGAGCGGGGCGTGAAGCGCTGCCAGCTCGGGAGCTCCGCCCACACCATGAGCCCGAGGCGGTCGGCGATCTCGAAGTAGACCGGGTCGGGCCGTTTGATGTGGCAGCGCAGCAGGTTGAAGCCGAGCCGCTTGGCTGCGGCGAACAGCTCCTCGAGCTCGCGGCCGTCTCCGGACCGGAGGTTGCTGCCAGGATGGATGTCCTGGTCGAGGACCCCCCGCAGCTCGACCGGCTGACCGTTCAGCAGGACACTCCCGTCCTTCGTCGTGACGGTGCGCATGCCCGTGGTCACGGTGATCACGTCCACCAGGCCGCCCTTGTCGTGCAGGCCGATGACGACGTCGTACAGGTGTGGCGAAGCCGGTGACCACAGCCGCGGCTCCGGGACGACCGCGGACAGCGTCAGGGTCTCCGTCCGCCCGCCTGTCGGGGCGCCTGCTGTGGACGCGACAGCCCGCCCGTTGCGGCCGGCGGTGCTCTCGAGCACGGTCAGCTCGACCCGGGCACCGGCCTGCAGGGGCTGGGCGAGCCGGATCTGCGCGCTGACGCGACCGGTGGCCGCATCCATCCGCACCTGCGCCTCCGCCAGGTGCTGGGGCGGCCGGTGCTCCAGCGTGACGGGCTGCCAGATCCCCGCGTTGGTGCCGTACCAGGTCTGCTTGCCGTGCGGGATCTCCTGCAGGCTGATGGCGTCCGGGTCCTCCTCCGTCGCCAGGAGCGGGGGGTACGAGACGACGACCTCCAGCCGCTCCTCGTCCCCGGTCAGCAAGGTCGGGTCGACGGTGACCTGGAAGGGCGTCCAACCGCCCTCGTGCCCGCCCACCCGGTGGCCGTTCACCAGGACCTGGGCGGCGTGGTTGACCGCGGCGAAGCGCAGCACCAGGGTCCCGTCGTGCGGCCAGGACTCCGGGACGCGGAAGGAACGGCTGTAGCGGACGGTGCCGTGCGCGAGCTCGCAGCCGGGGACCTGCAGCGTCCAGGAGCCCGGGACCTCGACCTCCGCGGTGGCGGGGTGGACGGCGTCGGGGACGTCGACGAGCTCGAGCCGCCAGGGGCCGTCGAGCGGGAGGTGCGACCGCGTGCTGATCACAGAACTTCTCCAACGACGAAGCGATGGGCGGGCAGGGGTCCGGCCGGTCCGCGACGAGTCAGCGGACCGGCCGGCCGTGCGCCGGGTGCCGGGCGGTGGTCCCCGGGCGCCCGTGGACTGGGGCTACTTCTGGGCGAGGACCGTGTCGACCTGGCGCTCGGCCTCCGTCAGCGCCTCGTCGACCGTCGCGCCCTGGAACCAGATCGAGTCGATCTGCTTGACCAGCGTGTCCTGCACCGCCGGCCAGTTGCTGATGCTGGGGACCAGGTTGGCGTTCGTCGTGCCGGTTCCCACGTAGTTCGCCCGCTGCGGCGCCTTCTCGTACTCAGGGCTCTCCAGGACGGAGCTGCGGGCCGCCAGGTGACCGGTGTGGATCGCCCAGTCGCCCGAGTGGTCGTAGAGGTAGTCCACGAACTCGAGGGCCGCCCGGTACTTGGCCGCGTCGGCCTGCTTCTGCCGCGGGATCACCCAGGTGTGGGAGTCGGCCCAGATCGCCGGCTCGTCGTACAGCGTCGGGAAGTCGGCGGTCTGGTAGGCGAAGCGCGCCTCCTTGTCGTACTGGTCCACGACCCAGGTGCCGTTGAAGAGCATCGCCGTCTGTCCGGACAGGAACGCCGACTGGGCAGCGTCGTAGGTCTGCGCCGGGTTCGCGTACTTGGCGAAGACCCTGTCCATGAACTCCAGGGCCTCGCGGGCCTCGGGGGTGTCGACGGTGGCCTTCGTGCGGTCCTCGTTCAGCACGCTGCCGCCCTGCTGCTCGACCAGGCTGCGCCACATGTGCACGCCGAGTCCGTCCTTCACGCGCGCCGTCCCGAAGTAGTTCTTGCCCGTCTTCGCCTTCATCTGCTCGGCGTGCGCGAGGAACTCCTCGGTCGAGGTCGGCATGACCGGCTTGCCGCCTGCGTCGACGAGGCCGGCCTTCTCGAACAGGTCGACGTTGAGGTGCACCAGCCCGGCGTGCAGGTCGAAGGGCAGCGCGTACGTCTTGTCCTGGTAGGTGACGGCTTCGCGTGCGGCCGGCGCGGCGTCCCCGAGGTCGGAGTCGGTGATCTTGAGCGCCTCGTCGAGGGGCAGCAGAAGGTTGCGCTTGGCGTAGTTGGTGAGGCTGGAGCCGTGCATCACCGCCACGTCGGGGGGGCTGCCTCCCGCGTACGCGGCGTTGAGCGTGTCGTAGTAGGTGTTCCACTCGGCGCCGCCGAGCCGTGTCACCTCGATGCCCTTGCCGTTCTCCGCGTTGAAGGCGTTGGTGAGGATCTGGATCGTCTCGCACTCGTTGGTGGCCTTCGCCACGTCGGTGACGCCCTGCGTGGTCTCCTCGCAGTCGCCGAAGAAGCGGGCCAGCCGCAGCTTCGTGCCCTCGAGGTCTTCAGCCTTGACGGCAGCCAGGTCGTCGCCGCCTCCGCCTCCCCCTCCGCCGCCGGCCGCGCCGCCTCCCCCGCCGCCGCAGGCGGCCAGCAGGCTCAGAGCGGCCATCGGGGCCAGGACGCGGACGAGCGTGCCGCGCCGAGAGGTGGGGTTCATGCGGTTCTCCATGTGAGAGGGACGGACGGGCGGGATCTGGGCGGCACGGGACGATCGGCCGGCGGTACGGCCGACACGATCAGTGGGCTACTTCTCGCCGCTGCCGAGGGTGATGCCTCGGATCAGCTGACGCTGGAAGAGCAGGAACAGGACGATCAGCGGGAGACTCCCGACCAGGCCCCGGGCCATGAGGGAGCCCACCTCCTCCGCGGCGGCGAAGTTGGACTGCAGCGAGGCCAGACCTGTGGTCACGGTGAACATCTCGCGTTCGGTGGAGATGACCAGCGGCCAGAGGTAGTCGTTCCAGGTCAGGACGAAGGTGAAGATCGCCAGGGAGGCCATCGCGGGGCGGGCAAGGGGGAGCATGATCGACCAGAAGACCCGCCACCGTCCGGCGCCGTCGATCCGCGCGGCTTCCTCGTACTCGCTGGGAACGCGGGTGAAGAACTGCGTCATGATGAAGACGCCGAGCGGGAAGGCGATGCGGGGCAGGATGAGAGCCTGGTAGGTGTTCTGCTGACCCGCGTCGGAGAACTGCAGGAACAGCGGCACGAACATCGCTTCCTTGGGCACCATGAGCCCGCCGATGACGACCGCGAAGAGCAGCTTCCGACCGGTGAAGCGGATCTTGGCGAAGGCGTAGCCGGCCATGGAGCAGAACAGCACCGTGACCGCTGTCGTGATGGTCGTGACGAGGAAGCTGTTGAGGAACCAGCGGGGCATGTTCCCGACGCGGAAGACGTCGAAGAAGTTGCTGACGGTGAGCCCGCCGGGGATCAGGCCGACCGCGTCCCGTTGGAGGACGTCGTTGGGTGTGAGCGCCATCGAGAGCATCCACAGCACCGGGACCAGCCACACGAAGGCTGCCGCAGCCATGACGGCGTGGTACAGGCGCGGCCGCACGCGCTGCCGGAGCGGCTGACGGGCCGGCGCGTCGGGCGTCCGCGCCGCGGCGTCGCCCGGCATGGCCGAGACAGCGGTGGGCATCAGGCCTCCCGGGTGACGAGCCGGAACTGGACGGCCGAGACGACGGCCATGACGACGAACAGGAACAGCGAGACCGCAGCTGCGTAGCCGAGCTGCAGGTCTCGGAAGCCGGCCTCGTAGATGTGCTGGATGAGCACGCGGGTCGAGTCTCCGGGACCGCCGCGCGTCATGATGTACACCTGTCCGAAGACCTGGAACGAGGCGATGAGCTGGGTGACGGACACCAGCACGGAGACCTGCGCCAGCCCGGGCACGGTGATGTGTCGGAACTTCTGCCACGCCCCGGCACCGTCCAGCGACGCCGCTTCGTACAGGCTCGGGTCGATGTCCTGCAGACCGGCCAGGAACAGCACGAGGTTGAAGCCCGCTGACCACCAGACCGTCGTCAGGACGATCCCCCACATGGCCAGGGAGGGGCTGCTGAGCCAGGCGATCGGCTCGACGCCGAACCAGCCCAGGGCGCGGGCGATCAGTCCGCGGTCCGGGTTGAGCAGGTAGCTCCAGATCAGCGTGACCGCGGAGATCGGAAGCACGTACGGCAGGAAGAACGCAGCCTGGTAGGCCGCGGTCCCCCGACGCCCGCCGTGCAGCGCCAGGGCCATCCCCAACCCGAGGGCGACCAGGATCGGCGTCGAGATGGCGGTGAACTCCAGGGTGTGCTGCACCGAGGACCAGAACGCCGGGTCGTTCCACGCTCCGCCGGCCGCGGGATGGATCCCCAGGACGACCGCCGCCAGCAGGCCGGCCGCTCCGACAGCGACGGCGAGCAGGGGCGGCGCGGCCCGGCGGACGGCCCGCACGACCAGGGCACCGGTCGCCACCAGGACGAGCACGCGGACCACCGGCAGGTGCCCGAGGGTCCAGGTCATGTCGGTGCCCCAGAGCATCCGCCGGTAGTTCGCCAGTCCGGCGTACTCGCGGGTGAAGCCGAGCAGGTCCCAGTCGTAGAAGCTCATCCGCAGGGCCTGCAGGACCGGCCACACGACGAACAGCAGGTAGACGGCCAAGAAGGGCGCGAGGAAGGCGAGCCCGGCCGTCAGCCCGCTCGAGCGCTCACGTCGGCGGCGCGGCGGAGCCATCGCCTTCTGAGATCGA
>CADCUE010000226.1 GCA_902805805.1 uncultured Frankineae bacterium
GGTTTGCACGTGCTCGAGCGGCTCAACGCCGGTGAGGCGTTCGAGTCGTTCCTGCAGACCAAGTACGTCGGGCAGAAGCGCTTCTCGCTCGAGGGCGGCGAGTCGGTCATCCCGCTGCTCGACGGCGTGCTGGTGCGGGCGGCGCAGGACGGGCTCGACGAGGTCGCGATCGGCATGCCGCACCGCGGCCGGCTCAACGTGCTGGCCAACATCGTCGGCAAGAGCTACGCGCAGATCTTCCGCGAGTTCGAGGGCAACCTCGACCCGCGCACCGCGCACGGCTCGGGCGACGTGAAGTACCACCTGGGCGCCGAGGGCGAGTTCAAGGCGCCGGACGGCGAGACGGTCGCGGTGAGCCTGCAGGCGAACCCTTCGCACCTCGAGGCCGTCAACCCGGTGCTGGAGGGCGTCGCCCGCGCCAAGCAGGACATCATCAACCGCGGCGAGGACGGCTTCACCGTCCTGCCGGTGCTGATGCACGGCGACGCGGCCTTCGCCGGGCAGGGCGTCGTGGCCGAGACGCTGCAGATGGGCCAGCTGCGGGGCTACCGCACCGGCGGCACGCTCCACGTCGTCGTCAACAACCAGGTCGGCTTCACGACCGGCCCGCACTCCGCCCGCTCCTCGGTCTACGCGACCGACGTGGCGCGGATGGTGCAGGCGCCGATCTTCCACGTCAACGGCGACGACCCGGAGGCCTGCGTCCGCGTGGCGAAGCTGGCCTTCGACTACCGCCAGGCGTTCAAGAAGGACGTCGTCATCGACATGGTCTGCTACCGCCGGCGCGGGCACTCCGAGGTCGACGAGCCGTCGTTCACCCAGCCGCTGATGTACGACACGATCGACAACAAGCGCTCGGTCCGCAAGATCTACACCGAGAACCTCATCGGCCGCGGCGACATCACGGTCGAGGAGGCCGAGCAGGCGCTGCGCAACTACCAGGCCCAGCTCGAGAAGGTGTTCCAGGGCACCCGCGAGGCCTCGAGCGCCGAGCCGATGCGCCCCGAGCCGGAGCCCACCGGGGTGGACGACCTGCAGACCGCCATCTCGCGGGAGGTCATCGACCGGGTCGCGGCCAGCCAGGTCGACCTGCCGGAGGGCTTCACGGTCCACCCGCGCCTGCTCCCGCAGCTCCAGAAGCGCGTCAAGATGCTCGAGGACGCCACGATCGACTGGGCGATGGGCGAGACGCTGGCGTACGGCTCGCTGCTGCTCGAGGGCCGTCCCGTCCGGCTCGCCGGTCAGGACGCCCGTCGCGGGACCTTCGGCCACCGCCACGCGGTCATCGTCGACCGGGCGAACGGCGACGAGCACACGCCGCTGGCCCACCTGTCGCCCGACCAGGCGCCGTTCTACGTCTACGACTCGCTGCTGTCCGAGTTCGCCGCCATGGGCTTCGAGTACGGCTACTCCGTCGCCCGGCCGGACGCGCTCGTGCTGTGGGAGGCGCAGTTCGGCGACTTCGTCAACGGCGCCATGACCATCGTCGACGAGTTCATCGCGGCGGGCGAGGTCAAGTGGGGGCAGCGCTCCGGCGTCACGCTCCTGCTCCCGCACGGCTACGAGGGCCAGGGCCCGGACCACTCGTCCGCGCGCGTCGAGCGCTTCCTGCAGCTGTGCGCCGAGGACAACATGGTGGTGGCGGCCCCGACGACGCCCGCGAACTACTTCCACCTGCTGCGCAAGCAGGCGCTGCAGTCGCACAAGCGACCGCTCGTCGTGCTGTCCCCGAAGTCGATGCTGCGCCTGCGGGCGGCGAGCTCCGCGGTGGAGGAGTTCACCGATCACGGGTTCTCGCCGGTGCTGGACGACCCGGACGCGCGCGACAGGAACGCCGTGGAGCGGGTCGTGCTGACCGCCGGCAAGGTCCACTACGACCTGCTGGCCGCCCGGCGCAAGGACGACGGCGGCACGGTGGCTCTCGTCCGCCTCGAGCAGCTCTACCCGGTGCCCGGCGAGGAGGTGGCCGACGCGCTCGCCGGCTACCCGAACGCCACGGACGTCGTCTGGTGCCAGGAGGAGCCCGCGAACCAGGGCGCCTGGTCGCACATCGCCCTGTCGCTGCCCGACCACCTGCCGGAGGGCCGCACCCTGCGCCGTGTCTCGCGCAAGGCCGGCGCCTCCCCGGCGGCGGGGTCCAGCAAGGTCCACGAGGCCGAGCAGGTGGCGCTGATCGCGGCGGCCCTCGGGAGCTAGCGGTGTACTTCACCGACCGGGGGCTCGAGGAGCTGGCCGAGCGGCGCGGCGAGGAGAGCGTCAGCCTGCTGTGGCTGGCCGAGCGGATGCGCCAGTTCGTGGACCAGAACCCCGACTTCGAGGTGCCGGTCGAGCGCCTGGCCACCTGGCTCGCGCGGCTCGACGACGACGAGGAGTGAGCGGTCCGGCTGCCTGTCGTCGCCTGCGGTGACCGGCGCGAGACAGCCTGTCATCTCGGCGTCTTCGGGTCGAAACCGTGCCCGTCATGTCACCCGAACGTGTGCTGTGCCGGGCTCCCGCATGGGCGATCATGCCGTCCTACGGACAACCTGGAGGACGTTGTGAACACGAGGACGATCGCCACAGTGGCTCTTGCCATCGCTGTGCTGCTGCTGCTGTTCCTGGTGGTGCTGCCGCGCCTGTAGGAGCGCGGGAGGACGAACGGCACGACCTGCCGGCCCACCGGGTCGGCAGGTCGGCAGGTCGGCAGGTCGGCAGGTCGGCAGGTCGGCAGGTCGGCAGGTCGGCAGGTCGGCATGCTGCGGCTGGGACGACCGGCCGTGGTGCGACGGGCCCGTGGCCCGCCGTGGAGCGCTGCAGGCCGAGTGTCCACAACCTCGTGTCTCTGGTCTACTCGAACACGTGTTCGAGTAGGATGAGGGCATGGCCAGGTCGGCGGAGGTCGCGGCGCTCGAGGCGGACACGCCGTGGACGCGTGCGTCGTTCCGCAGCGGTCTGGCGTCGTTGACCGCTTCGACGGCGACGGCGTCGCGGTTGTACGCCGCCGATGCCT
>CADCUE010000227.1 GCA_902805805.1 uncultured Frankineae bacterium
ACCAACCAGGGAAGCCGCTCCAGCCGCACCGACGGCATCGCCGAAAGTCAGCGACTCGTCACTGACCGCTGATTCACCCGGTTCTGCGTCCACAACCTGACGTCCGTCACCCCTATGAGCGCGTCTGCGTCATTACGGTCCGCTCCTCGATCGGTCCGAGCAGGGCGGAGGCGCAGCGATGGTCAACGCGGTCGGCAGCGCTTTCGACCACGTCGAGGCCGAGGTGCGCGAGCTGGTCCGCCGGCGGGGGCTGGACCCGGTCGCCGACGGGCTGGCGATGCGCCGGCTGATCGACGAGGTGGTGCTGCACTACGACGAGCGGGCGCTGACCTCGACGCTGCCTCCGTTGCCGGACCCGCGCACGGCTGCTCGGGCGGTGTACGACGCGGTCGCCGGCTTCGGCCCGCTGCAGCGCCACCTCGACGACCCGACGGTCGAGGAGATCTGGGTCAACGAGCCCGGCCGGGTGTTCGTGGCGCGCCGCGGCCGGTCAGAGCTCACCACGACGATCCTGGACGACGGGCAGGTCCGCGATCTCGTCGAGCGGATGCTCAAGACGACCGGCCGCCGGGTCGATCTGAGCACTCCTTTCGTCGACGCGATGCTCCCGGACGGCTCCCGCCTGCACGTCGTGATCCCCGACATCACCCGACGGCACTGGTCGGTGAACATCCGCAAGTTCGTGCTGTCGGCCAACTCGCTGGACGAGCTGGTCGGTCTGGGGACCTTGACGCCGCAGGCGGCGCGGTTCCTGGAGGCGGCGGTGATCGCCGGCCTCAACGTGATCGTCGCCGGTGGGACGCAGGCCGGGAAGACCACCTTGCTCAACTGCTTGGCGGCCGCCATCCCGGCACGGGAGCGGGTGGTGACGTGCGAGGAGGTCTTCGAGCTCCAGATCCCGCTGCCCGACGTGGTGGCGATGCAGACCCGGCAGGCCAACCTGGAGGGCACGGGGGAGATCCAGCTGCGGCGCCTGGTCAAGGAGGCGCTGCGGATGCGCCCGGACCGGATCATCGTGGGGGAGGTCCGGCAGGAGGAGTGCCTGGACCTGCTGATCAGCCTGAACAGCGGCCTGCCGGGGATGTGCTCGATCCACGCCAACTCGGCGCGCGAGGCGATCGTCAAGATGTGCACCCTGCCGCTGCTGGCCGGCGAGAACGTCGGTCACGGCTTCGTGCTCCCGACCGTCGCGTCGTGCATCGACGTCGTCGTGCACACGGCCAAGGACGGCACCGGCCATCGGCGGGTGCGGGAGATCGTCGCCGTCCCCGGACGGGTCGAGGGCGACGTCGTGGAGGTGGCCGACCTCTTCGTCACGCGGGAGCAGCAGCTCGTGCGGGCCGACGGCTTCCCGCCGCATCCCGAGCGCTTCGCGTGGGCCGACATCGATCTGCCGGCCCTGCTGGCGCACGCGACGGGGCGCTGACATGGGCGCGCTGCTGGGGCTGCTGCTCGGACTCGGGCTGCTGCTGATCTGGCGGTCGGGGCCCCGTCGGCCCGAGCGCGTACGCAGGAGCGGGCGCAGCGTGCAGGCGCGTACGGCGGAACTGCTCGCCCAGGCGGGCATCGAGGGCGTCTCCCCCCGGCAGCTGCTCGGTGCGAGCGCCGGCCTGGGGGCGGTGGCGTTCGTGCTCGTGCTCGGGACGTCGCAGGTCCCGATCATCGCGGTCCTGTTCGGGGCTTTCGCCGCCCTGCTGCCGTTGCTGCTGGTGCGCAGACGCCGTGCGCAGCGGGCGGTGGAGCTGCGGGAGGTCTGGCCCGAGGCGGTCGACAACCTGGCCAGCGGAGTGCGCGCCGGTCTGTCGCTGCCCGAGGCGCTGAGCCAGCTCGGGGTCCGTGGTCCGGAGCAGCTGCGCTCGGCGTTCCGCCGCTACGGCGAGGACTACCGGGCGACCGGCCGGTTCGGGGACAGCCTCGACACCCTCAAGGACAACCTCGCCGATCCGGTGGGCGACCGTGTCGTCGAGGCGCTGCGCATGGCTCGGGAGGTCGGGGGCACGGATCTGGGTCGGCTGCTGCGCACGCTGTCGGGCTTCCTGCGGGAGGACGCCCGGACGCGCTCGGAGCTCGAGACCCGGCAGGGCTGGACGGTCAACGCCGCGCGGTTGGCGTTGGCGGCGCCGTGGGTGCTGCTGCTCCTGCTGTCGACGCAGCCCGCAGCCGTGCAGGCCTACAACACCGCCGCCGGCACGCTCGTGCTGCTGATCGGCGGTGGCGTGTCGTTCGCGGCCTACCGCGCCATGCTGCGCATCGCGCGGCTGCCGACCGAGCGGCGGGTGCTGCGATGAGCCGGCGCGTGCGGCGATGAGCGCGGTCCTCGGCATGGGGCTCGGTGCCCTGGCGGCGACGGGTGTGCTGACCGCTGCGGCCGGCAGCCCTCGGGCCCGGCGCGTGACGCTGGACGACCGGTTGGCGCCGTACCTGCGCGACGCACCGCGACCGTCGCGGCTGCTGGCGCGCACCGAGGCGCTGACGCCGTTCCCGACGCTGGAGCGCCTGCTGCGGCCGGTCCTGTCGGACGCGATGGGCTTCGTCGAGCGCTGGGTCGGGGGCGTCGCGAGCGTGCGCCGGCGGCTGGAGCAGCTCGGCGCCGCGACGACCGTGGAGCAGTTCCGTGCCGAGCAGGTCATCTGGGGTGCGTTCGGCCTGGCCGCGGCGCTGGCGATGGCGGTGCTCCAGGTCGCCGCCGGCAACGGCGTCGAGCCGGTGGCGGTCCTGGCGTCCGCGGGGGTGCTGACGACGTTCGGGGTGCTGGGCCGAGACCGCTGGCTGACCCGGCAGGTGCGTCAGCGCGAGCAGCGCATGCTCGAGGAGTTCCCCACCGTGGCCGAGCTGCTGGCCCTGGCCGTCACGGCCGGCGAGGGTCCGGTGGGGGCGCTGGAGCGGGTGCACCGCATCTCCGACGGTGAGCTCAGCCGTGAGCTGGGGCGCGCGCTGCAGGAGGCGCGGGCCGGCGCCTCGCTCGTGCAGGCGCTGGACGGCATCGCCCGGCGCACCTCGCTGGCGCCGCTGTCCCGCTTCGTGGACGGCGTCGCCATCGCCGTCGAACGCGGCACGCCGCTCGCCGAGGTCCTGCGCGCCCAGGCCGTCGACGTCCGTGAGGCCGGCAAGCGCCTGCTGCTCGAGTCGGCCGGCAAGCGCGAGATCGCCATGATGGTCCCCGTCGTCTTCCTGGTGCTGCCCACCACGCTGCTGTTCGCGCTGTTCCCCGGCTTCTACGGGCTGTCGTTCGTGTCGACCTGAGCTGCCCTGCGCCCATCCGCCGCCGCGACCCCGCCCCTTGGAGGACCCGTGCTCGACCGCCTGCTCCCGCTCGCCCTGTTCGTCGCTGTGCAGAGCCGGCTCGCCGACCGCGACCGCGAGCGGGGTGACGTCCCTGGCTGGGTCCTCATCACGCTCATGACGGCGGGCATCGTCACCGCGCTCTGGGCCTTCGCCGGCCCGCGGCTGCTGGAGATCCTCGGCAACGCCATCGACTCCGTGCAGGGTCCCGGCGGCGCGTGACGCCCGTGCCGGACCGCGGCAACAGCACCGTGGAGTTCACCCTCGTCTCGGTGCTCGTGCTGTTGCTGTTCCTCGTCGTCCTGCAGGTCGGCTTCCTGCTGCACACCCGCAACGTCCTGGTGGCCGCCGCGCAGGAGGGGGCCCGGTACGGCGCCAACGCCGACCGGGGGCCGGCCGACGCCGAGCGGCGGGCGCTCGAGGTCGTGGGCGACGCGCTGTCCCCGGCCGTGGCCGCACGGCTGGACCGACCACGCGCCGTCGTCGTCGAGGTCGACGGGGCGCGGGTCATGGAGGTGACCCTGGCCGGACCGGCACCGCTGGTCCTGCTGCCCGCCGGTCCGGTGCGCCTGACCGTGCAGGGACACGCGCTGGAGGAGGGGTGAGGCGTCCGCGCGGCGACGAGGGCAACGCCCTGGTCGAGTTCTCGTACCTCGCCGTGCTCCTGATGGTCCCGCTCGTCTACGTGCTGCTCAGCGTCTTCCAGGTCCAGCGGGCGTCCTTCGGCGTGACGGAGGCCGCGCGGCAAGCCGGCCGTGCGTACGCCACCGCGGACGACCCCTCGTCCGGGACGGCGCGGGCGCAGGTCGCGGCGCGCCTGGCCATGGCCGACCAGGGCCTGGTCTGCGGGGGCTGCCTGTCCTCGGTCGGCGGCCGTCTCGAGCCGGACGGGCAGGTCACCGCGACCGTCGAGTTCTTCGTGCGCCTGCCCGGCCTCGGCGCGGCCCTGGGCGACGGCCGCGGCGGCGTCCGGGTCGACGCCACGCACGTCGAGCACGTCGACCGCTTCCGTCCGGCCCGGTGACGCGTCGCAGTCGGGGCGAGGACGGCAGCGTGCTGGTGCTCGTCCTCGGCTTCGCCGGCATCCTGATCGTGCTCGTCGCCGTCGTCGCGGACGTGTCGGCCGTCATCCTCGCCAAGCGCAGCGTCGCGAGCGCCGCGGACGGCGCTGCCGTGTCCGCGGCGCAGGCGCTGGACCTGCGAGCGCTGCACCGCGACGGGCTCGGCGGGCAGATCCCCCTCAGCGCGGAGCAGGCCCGCGCCCGGGTCGCCGCCTACGAGGGCCAGGTCGGCGCGCTCCAGCCGGGACTGACGCTCCGCGTACGGGTGGAGGGACGCACTGCCGTGGTGACCGGGTCGCGGACCGTCCGCCTGCCGTTCCGCCTGCCCGGCACGGGACCCGTACGCGTCTCGTCGGTGGCCCGCGCCCGCGCGCCCGTGCTGCCCTGAGGCACCCCGTTCCCCGCTAGCCTCGTCTCTCGTGCCCGCCGACCGCAGTGCCGACCTCGCCGCTCTCGACGCCACGCTCAGCAGCATCGAGAAGGTGCTCGACCTGCCGCGGTTGCGCATCGAGCTGTCGGACCTCGAGGCGCAGGCCGGCGAGCCCGACCTGTGGGACGACACCAGCAAGGCGCAGGAGATCACCACCCGGCTGTCCACGGTGCAGGGCGACATCGAGCGGGTCGAGTCCTACCGCGGACGCCTGGACGACCTCGCCGTGCTGTTCCAGATGGCCGCCGAGGAGGAGGACGCCGGTACGGAGGCCGAGGCCGAGGCCGAGCTGTCCACCCTGCAGCGCGAGATCGGCAGCCTCGAGGTGCGCACGCTGCTGTCGGGCGAGTACGACCAGCGCGAGGCCCTCGTGCAGATCACCCCGGGCGCGGGCGGCGTCGACAGCCAGGACTGGGCGCTCATGCTCTGGCGCATGTACTACCGCTGGGCCGAGCGGCACGGCTACCCGCTCGACGTGCACGAGTGGCAGGAGGCCGAGGAGGCCGGCGTGAAGAGCGTCGTCTTCCAGTGCAAGGTCCCGTACGCCTACGGCACCCTTGCCGGCGAGCACGGCGTCCACCGGCTGGTGCGCATCTCGCCGTTCGACAACCAGGCGCGGCGGCAGACGTCGTTCGCGATGGTCGACGTGACGCCCGTCGTGGACACCGCGGACGCGGTCGAGGTCGACGAGAAGGAGATCCGCGTCGACGTGTTCCGCTCCAGCGGTCCCGGAGGTCAGGGCGTCAACACGACCGACTCGGCAGTGCGGATCACCCACCTGCCGAGCAACATCGTCGTGTCCTGCCAGAACGAGCGCTCGCAGATCCAGAACCGCGCCGCCGCCATGATCGTCCTGCAGACCAAGCTGCTCGAGCGCAAGCGCGAGCAGGAGCAGGCCGAGATGGACGCCATCCGCGGCACCAAGGGCGACATCGCCTTCGGCTCGCAGATCCGCAACTACGTGCTGCACCCCTACCAGATGGTCAAGGACCTGCGGACCGGCATGGAGTCCGGCGCGACCGGGCCGGTGCTGGACGGCGAGATCGACGACTTCATCGAGGCAGCGGTGCGGTGGCGCCGTACGAGCACCGACGACGAGGGCTGAGCGGGCCGCGGTGACCGGCGGGGAGCGTCGCCGGCCCGGGTGAACACGGGCCTCGGACCTCCCGGTCCGCCGCGACGCTCCTATGCTCGTTGAGCGTGATCCGCCTCGAGCACGTCAGCAAGAGCTACCCGACGAGCACTCGTCCGGCGCTCGACGACGTGACCGTGGACATCGACAAGGGCGAGTTCGTGTTCCTCGTCGGCTCGAGCGGCTCGGGCAAGTCGACGTTCCTGCGGCTGCTGCTGCGCGAGGAGGTGGCCTCCGCCGGCACGGTGCACGTCGCCGGCAAGGACCTCAGCAAGCTGTCGAACTGGAAGGTCCCGGCGCTGCGGCGCTCGATCGGGTGCGTCTTCCAGGACTTCCGCCTGCTCCCCAACAAGACGGTGTTCCAGAACGTCGCCTTCGCGCTCGAGGTGATCGGCAAGTCGGCGCACACGGTGGATGCCGTCGTGCCGGAGGTGCTCGAGCTGGTCGGCCTCGAGGGCAAGGCCAAGCGCATGCCGGACGAGCTGTCCGGTGGCGAGCAGCAGCGCGTCGCCGTCGCCCGGGCCTTCGTCAACCGGCCGATGATCCTGCTCGCCGACGAGCCGACCGGCAACCTGGACCCCACGACCTCCATCGGCATCATGAAGCTGCTCGACCGCATCCACCGCACCGGCACGACGGTGGTCATGGCGACGCACGACGCCGCGATCGTCGACTCGATGCGGCGGCGGGTCGTCGAGCTCGACGACGGCAAGGTCGTGCGTGACCAGCTCCGCGGCGTCTACGGCTACGGCGCCTGAGCCGGCCGGCCGAGGACCCGTCCAGACCAGCCCCCGCCCAGCGACCCGACCACCGACCACCGACCAGCGACCCGACCACCGACGGCAAGGACCCCCGTGCGCGCGCAGTTCGTCTTCAGCGAGATCGGCATCGGTCTGCGCCGGAACCTGACGATGACCATCGCGGTGATCGTCACGGTGGCGATCAGCCTGGCGCTGTTCGGCTCCGGTCTGCTGATCCGCAAGCAGGTCGAGACCATGAAGGACTTCTGGTACGACAAGGTCGAGGTCTCGGTCTACCTGTGCGGTGAGCTGAGCCAGACGCCGACCTGCAACGGCAGCCCGGTCACGCAGCAGCAGCGCGACGCCCTGCTGGCCGACCTGCGCGCGATGCCGGAGGTCCGGGACGTCTTCTACGAGTCGCAGGCGGAGGCGTACGAGCACTTCCGCGAGCAGTTCGCCGACTCGCCGGACCTCGTCGAGAACGTCACCGCCGAGGTGCTGCCGGAGTCGTTCCGGGTCAAGCTGGACGACCCGACGAAGTTCGAGGTCGTCGACGCTGCCTTCCGCGACCGGCAGGGCGTCGAGGACGTCCAGGACCAGAAGGCGCTGCTGGAGGGCTTCTTCAAGGTCCTCACCCAGCTGCAGCAGCTGGCGTTGATCATCGCCGCCGGGCAGGTCGTCGCGGCGGTGCTGCTCATCAGCAACACCATCCGCGTCGCGGCCTACAGCCGACGGCGGGAGACCGGGATCATGCGCCTGGTCGGAGCCAGCAACCTCTACATCCAGCTGCCGTTCCTGCTCGAGGGCGTGCTGGCGGGCCTGGTCGGCGCGGCGTTCGCCAGCGGCGCGCTGATCGCGCTCAAGGAGTTCCTCATCGACGGCCAGCTCAGGCCGACCTTCCAGTTCACCGCGTTCGTCGGCTGGGACGACGTGCTGTCGATCCTGCCCGTGCTGTTCCTCACCGGCGCTGTGCTGGCGGGTCTGTCCTCGTTCGTGACCCTGCGGCGCCACCTGCGTGTCTGAACGGCGCAGCGTCCGCGCCGTGCTACTCCTGATCATGTGGGCACCTGGCTGACCGCTGCGCAGTGCCGCTCCAGCGCGCGCCGGGGATGGGCACTGGCCGTCTCTGCAGTCCTCGTCGCCCCGCTGACCGCCTGGCCGGCTCCGGCGGTCCAGGCCGCCGTGCCGGCCGCGCCCGGGGAGCAGCAGCGCCTGCAGCAGCAGGAGCG
>CADCUE010000228.1 GCA_902805805.1 uncultured Frankineae bacterium
GTCATCGACGAGCTGGCCGACCTCATGATGGTCGCGCCGCGCGACGTCGAGGACTCCATCGTCCGCATCACCCAGCTGGCCCGCGCCGCCGGCATCCACCTGGTCATCGCCACGCAGCGCCCGTCGGTCGACGTCGTGACCGGCCTCATCAAGGCCAACGTCCCGAGCCGCCTGGCCTTCGCGACGAGCTCCGGCACCGACTCCAAGGTCATCCTCGACCAGCCCGGCGCGGAGAAGCTGATCGGCAAGGGCGACAGCCTGTTCCTGCCGATGGGGGCGTCGAAGCCGATGCGCATCCAGGGCGCGCTGGTGACCGACGCCGAGGTCGCGGCGGTCGTCGCCCACTGCAAGGACCAGCGCCAGCCGGCGTTCCGCGAGGACGTCACCGGCGCCGCGCCCAAGGGCGAGCGCGAGGTCGACGAGGAGATCGGCGACGACCTCGAGGTGCTGTGCTCGGCCGTAGAGCTCGTCGTCACGACGCAGTTCGGCTCGACGTCCATGCTGCAGCGCAAGCTGCGGGTCGGCTTCGCCAAGGCCGGCCGGCTCATGGACCTCATGGAGAGCCGCGGCATCGTCGGGCCGTCCGAGGGCAGCAAGGCCCGCGACGTGTTGATCCGCCCGGAGGAGCTCGAGAACGTCCTCGTCGTCCTGCGCGGCGGCGACCCGGTCGAGGTGTGAGCACCGTGACGAGCCGGTGCACCGGCAGGCAGGGACCGGCTCCGCACCTGCACCGGGCCGGTGTCGAAACGTGACATGGCGGTCGCAGTCCGGAGTCGGAGCCGGACCTACGATCTCGGCAGGACATCGAGAAGGGGGTGGCACCGTGCTCGACGGGGACCGCCTGGAGCGCCAGGAGCAGGACGCGGACACGTCGGTCGGGGACCGGCTGCGGGCCGCACGCCTCGACGCCGGTCTGACCCTCGAGCAGGTGAGCGCGAGCACGCGCATCCGCGTCCCTGTCCTGCGCGACCTGGAGGACGACCGGCTCGGCTCCGCGGGCACCGCCGTCTACACGCGCGGGCACATCCGCGCCATCGCCTCGGCGGTGGGTGTCGACCCCGCCCCGCTGGTCCGCGCCCTCGACGAGCGGGTGGGCGCGTCGGCGCCCTCGGTCGTCGTCGTCCCGGGCGGCGCCGTCCCGGCTCCGCGCCAGCCGTTCGGCGGGCGGTCCGTGCCGGCGTCCGCGGCCCCCGAGCGGCAGTCCCCGCGCTGGCTGTCGGCCTGCCTGGTCGGAGCCACCGTGCTGGTGGGCCTGCTCGCGGTCGGCTCGCTCACCGGCGGCGGCGACGGCGACGACGCAGGCCAGGAGCAGGCGCTGACCACGCCGCAGGCCGTGTCGAGCACCGTCGCGCCGCAGGCCGCGCAGGCGCCGCCGCCCAAGGCCACCCTGGTGCTGGAGGCGAAGGGCCGGTCGTGGCTCACCGTCCGCAACCGCGGCGACGCCCGGCTGTTCGAGGGCGAGGTGGACGCGGGCTGGACGCGGCGCTTCGAGGACCCGGTCAAGCTGGGCGTGCGGATCGGCAACTCCGCTGCCGTGGCCGTCTCGTGTGCCGGCGCTCCGGCGCAGGTCCCCGGTGCCGAGGGCGTCGCGCTCACGCTGCGCTGCCTGCCGGGGGGCGTGCAGCGCCCCTAGACTCTCGGGGTGCCGACTTCCCGGGTGGTCCCTGACCCGACCCGACGCGTCGCCATGGTGACGCTCGGCTGCGCGCGCAACGAGGTGGACACCGAGGAGCTCGCCGGCCGGCTGGACGGCGCCGGCTGGGAGCTCGTCGACGAGCAGGCCGGCGCCGACGTCGTGGTCGTCAACACGTGCGGGTTCGTCGAGAGCGCCAAGAAGGACTCCATCGACACGCTGCTCGCGGCGGCGGACACCGGCGCCAAGGTCGTGGCCGTCGGCTGCCTGGCCGAGCGCTACGGCGAGCAGCTGGCCGAGCAGCTGCCGGAGGCCGACGCCGTGCTGGGCTTCGACGCCTACGCCGGCCTGCCCGACTCGCTGACCGCCGTGCTCGCCGGCGAGCGCCCGGCCAGCCACACCCCCGGCGACCGGCGCAGGCTGCTGCCCATCAGCCCCGTCGAGCGGGCCCGCGTGGTGGAGCCGGGACAGATCGACATCGGCCTGCCCGGTCACGCCGGCGGACCGACGGTCGTGCGCCGCCGGCTGGACGACAGCCCCGTCGCCCCGCTGAAGCTGGCCAGCGGCTGCGACCGGCGCTGCTCGTTCTGCGCGATCCCCAGCTTCCGCGGCGCGTTCGTGTCCCGACGCCCGTCCGACGTGCTGGCCGAGGCCCGCTGGCTGTCCGAGCACGGCGCGCGCGAGCTCGTCCTCGTCAGCGAGAACTCCACGTCGTACGGCAAGGACCTCGGCGACCTGCGCCTGCTGGAGACGCTGCTGCCGGAGCTGGCCGGTCTGGACGGCATCGAGCGGGTGCGCCTGTCCTACCTGCAGCCGGCCGAGATGCGCCCGAGCCTGGTCGAGGTGCTGACCGGCACCCCGGGCGTGGCGCCGTACTTCGACATGAGCTTCCAGCACTCGTCGGCGTCGGTCCTGCGCCGCATGCGCCGCTTCGGCGACACCGACCGCTTCCTCGACCTGCTCGCGCAGATCCGCGCCGGCGACCCGACAGCCGCCGTGCGCAGCAACGTCATCGTCGGCTTCCCGGGGGAGACCGAGGCCGACGTCGCCGAGCTCGAGCGCTTCCTGCTGTCCGCCCGGCTCGACGCGGTGGGGGTCTTCGGCTACTCCGACGAGGACGGCACCGAGGCCGAGTCGCTGCCCGACCACCTCCCGCAGGACGTCGTCGACGAGCGGGTGGCTCGACTGCACGCGCTGGTCGAGGAGCTGACCAGTCAGCGGGCCGAGGAGCGGTGCGGTGAGGTGGCCGAGGTCCTGGTCGACACGGTCCTTCCCGGCGTCGTCGAGGGGCGTACGGCCGGACAGGCCCCCGAGGTGGACGGGTCCACCACGCTCTCCGGTCACGGGTCCGAGCACCTGCGCGCCGGTGACCTCGTGCGGGCCCGCGTCGTCGGCAGCGAGGGCGTGGACCTGCTGGCCGAGCCGCTGGAGGTCGTCCGGCCGGCGTCGCGTCGCGTCGCGGTCCCGGCGTGACCGCGCCGGTCGTCAGTCCCTGGAACATCGCGAACTACCTGACCGTCCTGCGCCTGCTGCTCGTCCCCGTCTTCGTGCTGACGCTGCTCTGGAACGACGGCCGGGACGAGCTCTGGCGCTACGCCGCCGCAGGCGTCTTCCTGCTCGCCGCCTGGACCGACCGCGTCGACGGGCAGATCGCCCGCAGCCGGGGGCTCATCACCAGCTTCGGCAAGCTGGCCGACCCCATCGCCGACAAGGCGCTCACCGGCGCGGCCTTCCTCGGGCTGTCCCTGCTGGGCGAGCTGCCGTGGTGGGTGACGCTGCTGGTCCTGGGCCGCGAGCTCGGCGTGACCCTGCTGCGGTTCTTCGTCATCCGGCACGGCGTCATGCCGGCCAGTCGGGGCGGCAAGCTCAAGACGATGCTGCAGGCGACGGCCATCGTGATGTACGTCCTGCCCCTGTCGGGCTGGGCGGCGTCGGCGCGCGCGTGGGTCATGGTGCTGGCGGTCGTCGTCACCGTGGTCACCGGGCTGGACTACGTCGTGCGCGCCGCCACGCTGCGGCGCACGTCCGAGCGGGCGGCGATGAAGCGCGAGCGCAAGCGCGTCCGCATGTCGGACTCGGAGGCGCCGGGCCGGTGAGCGGGGGCATGCGGTCGGCGGTGGTGGCGGTCGGCGACGAGCTCCTGCTCGGCGACATCGTCAACGGCAACGCGGCCTGGCTCGGCGAGCGGCTCGCCGCAGCCGGCGCGCCGGTGGTCCACTCGTCGATGGTCGGCGACGACGTGGAGCGGATCGCCACGGCCGTGCGCCGGGCGCTCGAGGACGCCGACGTCGTCCTGGTCACCGGCGGTCTCGGTCCGACGTCCGACGACGTCACCCGGGACGCGGTCGCCGCGGTGGCCGGGGTCCCGCTCGAGCGCTGGCCCGATCTCGAGCAGGGCCTGCGCGAGCGCTTCGCCGCCTACCGGTTCGAGATGCCGGACACCGTGCTGCGCCAGGCCGACGTGCCGAAGGGCGCTGCGCCGCTCGACAACCCCGTGGGGACGGCGCCCGGCCTGCGGATCGACGTGGACGGCCGGCTGGTGTTCGCGCTGCCCGGTCCGCCGCACGAGCTGGCGGCCGTCGCGACGGGCGGTGTCCTCGCCGAGATCGCGACGCGCAGCGGCACGGTCGGACTCACGCGGACGCTGCACTGCGCGGGCCGCGGGGAGAGCAACGTCGCCGAGATCGTCGAGCGCACGATCACCGTGCCGCCCGGCGTCGACCTGGCCTACCTCGCCGGCGGGGCGGTCGTGCGGGTGCGCCTCACGACGGTCGCGCCCACCGTGGCCGATGCCGACCGCGTGCTCGCGCCCCTCGTGGACGCGCTGGTCGAGGCCCTCGGTGACACGGTCTTCGGCCGGGACGGCGACACGCTGCCCGGGGTCGTCCTGCGCCGGCTCACCGCCGCCGGCTCGACGGTGGCGGTCGCCGAGTCGCTGACCGGTGGCCTGGTCGGTGCCGCGCTGTCCGAGCTGCCCGGCAGCAGCGCGGCCTTCCGCGGTGGGCTGGAGGTCTACGCGACCGATCTCAAGGCGAGCCTGGCCGGGGTGCCCGAGCAGGTGCTGGCCGAGCACGGCGCCGTCTCGCCGCAGACGGCGCAGGCGCTCGCGGTCGGCGTCCGCGAGCGGCTGGGGGCGACGTACGGCGTCGGGCTCACCGGGGTCGCCGGTCCCGACGAGCAGGAGGGCAAGCCCGCGGGCACCGTCCACGCCGCGGTCGCCGGTCCCGACGGGGTGCGCGTCGTGACGGTCCGGCTGCCGGGGGACCGGCAGCGCGTGCGCCTGCTGGCCGTGACCAGCGCGCTGGACCTGCTGCGGCGCGCGCTGCCGCCGGAACACCCCTGAGCGCGCACGGCGTTCCGCTCTCAGCGGACGACAGGCGTCGGTCTGCGGCTGGCGGGCAGACGGGCGGCGGGTAATCTGATCAGCGGACGAGGAGGTGGTGAGGTGGCGGTGCTCCGCACCCTGCTGGGCGAGGCCCTGCGCACCACCCGGCTGAGCCAGGAGCGCACGCTGCGGGAGGTGTCCTCGGCCGCGCAGGTGAGCCTGGGCTACCTGTCCGAGGTCGAGCGCGGTCAGAAGGAAGCGTCCTCCGAGCTGCTGGCCAGCATCTGCCGCGCCCTCGGGGTGCGCCTGTCCGACGTCCTGCGCGACGTCAGCGAGAGCCTGTCGGTGCTCGAGGCCGAGCCCGCGCCGGTGCACGTGCCGCACACCGTCCCCGCCGGACTCCCGGCGCTCGAGCCGGTCGGCGCCGACGCCCCGACGGCGAGCCTGCGCGTCGCCGTCCGCGGGGTGCACGACGTGGTCGCCGCGGCCTGAGCCCGGCGGGCCGCGACCTGACCTCGGCGGCCCCTGACCAGGGCCGCGGCGCGCGAGCGCACCGCCGGATCGGCGGCGAGCAGCAGCCCGTCGGTGACGAGCACGCAGGTCAGCAGGAAGAACAGCGCCTCCTCGACCGGGAGGCCGAGCAGCAGCACACCGGTGGAGCTGGCGGGCGAGATGGCCCAGATGCCGTCCGCGAGGGCCAGCCGGTCCGCGGCGCACAGCCACAGCGCGCAGGGCAGCGCCACCAGGCACCGCGCGGCGCGCCGGGCTCGCAGGACGTCGCCGGCCACGGCGCGCTGCAGCGCGAGGGGAGGACCGATCCAGAGCAGGAGCAGCCCGAGGTAGCGCAGCTGCCCTCCGCCGGCCTGCAGCACGACACCTGCCGCCGTCACGACCAGCCAGCCGAGGGCGCCGCGCCGCCGGGCTGCGGACCGGGCGAGGGGGAGGGGCACCGGGGTCAGCGGCAGCACTCCGGTCCGGACGGCCCACGCGCCGACGAGCAGCACCTCCAGGACGACGAAGGCGTACTCCTCCGCCGGGACGGAGCCGACGCGGGCCAGGACGGCGTCGGGGGCGTAGTCCCACACCCCGGTGCGCACCAGGTGCTCGTCCCACGGGGCGGTCCACAGCACCGCGACCGGTGCCAGCACCCCGACCGGTCCCAGCAGCAGCCGGTACGGCGCGCCGAGCAGCAGCAGCGCTGCGGGCAGGGCGACGAACAGCAGGTCGAAGACGAGGTACGTCATGCCAGGCTCTCTGCCTGTCGGAGGGACGGCTCGGGCGACGGGCGGGAGGTCCGGGAGCGCCTCGGGAGGCGCTCCCGGACCGGGACCCGCAGGGTCAGGCGCGCACGGTCTCGCGGCCGGGCTCGGCCGTCAGACCGCTGACGGCGTCGACCTCGTCGTACGCCGGGTCCTCGACCTCGCTCTTGACGCGGGCGATCTTGTAGATGACCAGGCCGAAGGCGGCCTTGGCCAGGATGTCGGCGATGGAGTAGCCGGCCTGGCGCAGGACGAAGGCGTCGGCGCCGTCGAAGCCGAAGACCGGGAACAGGTAGGCGATCGGGTAGACGCCCCACAGGCCGACCAGCATGATCCGGAGCTTGCTGACGGTCCCTCGCACCTGGGCGGGCTGCCGCTCGAGCGAGGCGCTGAGCTCGACGAACAGCACGTACAGGATGTACAGGAACGGGATCGTGGACAGCGTCCCCCACAGCAGCCGCGGGCCGAGGTCGGTCGTGATCTCACCCGGGTAGCCCAGCGCGATCATCAGTCCGCTGGCGATGACCAGCTTGGTCAGCAGTGACTTCTGCACCGCGCGGGCCAGCGCGAGCACCGCGATGGTCTCGACGAGCAGCAGCGGCACGGTGAGGAACCAGTCGACGTAGCGGTAGCCCTCGTTGAAGGGCACGTTGGTCAGGACGTAGGTCCCCTGGCCGCCCTGCGCCTCCGTCTCGTAGCTCTCCCCGAAGTTGTCGAAGATCCGGACGTAGTGGTAGGTGGCGATGAAGCAGACGATCGCCGAGACGACGACCGCGTTGCGGTAGCGCGGGAGGACCCGGCGCTGCGAGAGCACGAGGTAGAGCCCGGTGAAGAACAGACTGGCGATGGCCAGGGACAGCAGGTTGTAGACGGTCTGGTACTGGCTGGAGCTGATCTCGGTGACCTGGATCCCAGCAGCGATGAGCACGGTTGCTCCTTCGACGGTGCCGGCGGCGCCGGCACGGGGACGGGCGGACGGCGGGGACGGGTCAGGGCGGCGCGTCCTCGGTCCCGAGCGGGGTCCGCGGTGCGGGCTTCGGACGGGGCAACCGGACTCTGGCGCTGCGGTCAGGTTTGCGCAACTCGAACAAGCCCTGGCGCGATTGCCGGTCCAGTGAGAGGCTGACGGGGTGCACCTGACGGCGGGACGGACCGGAGTGCGCGACCCCGCGCCGGCAGACCCGTCACCGGCAGACCTGTCGCCGGCAGACCCGACACCGGCAGCGTGGCCTCTTCGGCGCACCGCCGGCGTGGCAGGTGCGCTGTCGGTGGCGGTCGTCGCCGCGGCCGGCCTCGTCGGACTCCTCGTGCCCTCCGCCGGCTCCGCCGGTCCGGCGCTGCTGGTGCTCGCCGGGCTGGTCGGTCTGCCGCACGGCGCGGTCGACCACCTGGCGCTGGACTGGTCCCGCGGTCGCCGAGGCTCGGCTCCGGTGGCCCTCCTGGTGGCGTACGCCGGCGGCGCCGTCCTCGTCGCCGCCCTCGCGCTCGCCGCCCCGCCGCCGGCCGTCCTCGTCCTGCTGGTCCTGTCGGCGGCGCACTTCGCCGAGGGGGAGATCGCCTTCGACCGGCTGCGCGGCGGCCCGGGACTGCGCCTGCCGGCCGCCGCCCTGGGCGTGGCCGTCGTGACCCTGCCGGTGCTGCTGCGGCCCGAGCCGGTGCGGCCGCTGCTGACCGCGCTCGACCCCTCCCTGCCGGCCGTCCTCGCCGGGCTGCGGGCGCCCGTGCTGCTGGCCACGGCCGTGCTCGTGCTGGCCGGCCTCGTCGTCGGCGTCCGCGCCCGTGCCACCCGCCCGATCGCGGAGCTGGTCGTCGTCGTGGTCGCCGCCCTGGTCGCCCCGCCCCTGCTGGTCTTCGCCGCGTGGTTCGGCGCCTGGCACGCCCCGCGGCACCTCGTCCGCCTGCTCGCGCTTCAGCCGGACGGCGACCTGCGCGCGAGGACCAGGTGCCTGGCGCGCGGCGCGATCGCCCCGACCGGGGTCGCCCTGCTCGCGCTGGCTGCCCTGGCCGGCACCGGGCGGGGCGTGCCGGCGGCGGTGCTCGTCGTCCTGCTCGCCCTGACGGTCCCGCACGCGGCAGTCGTCGCGCGGATCGGTGACAGGGCACGGCTGCGCGTGTGACCCTGCGGTGCACGGGCTGGGCTGCCGTCGGACGGGCAGGCCTGCCAGACTGGACCGAGCACGACCACCTACCGAGGAGCTCTCGCGATGGCCAACCCGTTCGTCCGCGGCTGGAAGTACTTCCTGGCACTGCTGTCGGGCAAGCTCGACGAGCACGCAGACCCGAAGATCCAGATCCAGCAGGCCATCGAAGAGGCGCAGCACACCCACCAGCGGCTCACCCAGCAGGCGGCGGCCGTCATCGGCAACCAGCGCCAGCTCGAGATGAAGCTCGCGCGCCAGATGAGCGAGGTCGAGAAGCTGCAGGGCTCGGCCCGTCAGGCGCTGGTGCTCGCCGACCAGGCGCGGGCCGCCGGTGACGAGACCAAGGCCCGGCGCTACGAGGAGACCGCCACGACGTTCGCGACCCAGCTGGTGGCCGGGGAGCAGACGATGGAGAACCTCAAGAGCATGCACGACCAGGCCCTGCGCGCGGCCGAGCAGGCCAAGGAGGCCGTGGAGCAGAACGCCAACCGCCTGCAGCAGAAGCTCGCCGAGCGCAGCCAGCTGCTCACCCAGCTCGAGCAGGCCAAGATGCAGGAGCAGGTCTCGGCCAGCCTGTCGTCGATGTCGGAGCTGTCCGCCCCCGGGAGCACGCCCAACCTCAACGAGGTGCGCGACAAGATCGAGGCGCGCTACGCCAAGGCGCTCGGTCAGGCCGAGCTGGCCGAGAACAGCGTCGAGGGCCGCATGCGCGAGGTCGAGCAGAGCTCGCTCGAGTTCGCCGGCACGTCGCGGCTCGAGCAGATCCGGGCCAGCATGTCCGGGGGCGCCCTGGCGGCCCCGCCGTCCTCGACGGCGCCTCCGCTGACCAGCGGCACCGGGACGGCGGCGCCCGCCGCCGAGGGCGACGCCGAGAAGGCCTGACCCGCGGTGGCCGGGTCGGACCGGGACCCTGACCGGCAGCTCGCCAAGCGGCTGACCCGCGACGCGCGGGTGGCCGCGCGGGCGTCGGCGCGGGCGCATGCCGCGCAGGTCAGGACCGCGCAGCGCCAGCAGCGTTCGCGGGCGCGGGCCCGGCGGTCGCTGCCGCTCTGGGGCGGCACGCTGGGTGCCAGCGCGCTGCTCGTGCTGGGCACCAGCCAGCCGGACGCGGTGAACGTGGTCGGCGTCGTGGCCCTGGTGGCCGTCCTGCGCTCGACGCTGGTCCTGCGTCGACCCGCGCCGCCACCGGTCGTGGCTCTTCCGCCGGTGCCGCCGGTCGCTCCGCCCCCGGACCGCCGCAGCGCGGCCTGGCCGGCCGTCCGCCGGTTGGAGGTCGTGCGGTGCGAGCTCGTCCGCCTCATCCCGCTGGTCGCCCCGGCCGGCCGGCAGGTGGCGCAGGAGGCCTGGCACGCCGCGGGCGAGTCGGACGCGGCGCTGCGGTGGCAGGCGACCCGGCTGGCCGCGGTCGAGCCCTACCGCGGGGCCGACCCCGAGCTCATGCGGCCGCTGTACGCCGGGGTCGAGGCCCAGGAGCGGCTGGTCGTCGCGGTGGCGGACCTCGTCGCCGCGAGCGCCGACCCGCTGGCGACGGCGCGGCTGCAGGACGCGACCGACGCGCTGCACGGGCTCGCGCAGGGGCTGCGCGAGGTCCGCTGAGGCACCGACCGATGGCCGACCGCGACCGCACGGCACGCCCCTCCGCCACCGGCCGGCCGCGGCGCGGGATCTTCGAGCGGTTCCTGTTCTCCTTCATGGGCCCGCCCCAGCTCGGCGAGGACCGGGCGCCGGCGGGCTACGTCCCCGACCCGGCCGCTGACCTGTGCCACAAGTGCGGCCAGCCGTGGGACCGGCACGAGCGGGTCCACACCGGCACCATGACCTACCGCGTCTGCCCCCGGGTGGCCGACCCGCCCGCGTAGCTCACGGGCGGTACGTCGTGCGGCCGAGGGGCCGGTCCCGTCGGGCCGGCGCCCGGGTCGGGACCGCCGCCGGTCCCTGCTGGCAGCGCGGGCACCAGTAGGTCAGCCGGGCGCGCGGAGCCTCGCCCTGCTCCGCGACGGCGATCCGCGTGCCGCACCGGCGGCACGGCCGACCGCTGCGCTCGAAGACCCAGTGCTGCTCGCCCGTGCGCAGCGAGCCCGTCGTCGACTGCTCCCACCGGCTGCGGTTGGCGCGCAGCAGCCGGCGGCTGAGGTCGACCAGCGCCGGCAGGTCCGGCACGTCGGCCACCCGCACCCACGGCGTGAGCCCGCGCAGGAACAGCACCTCGCAGCGGTAGAGGTTGCCGAGGCCGGCGAGGTTGCGCTGGTCGAGCAGCGCCAGCCCGACCTCCCGGTCCGGCTGCTCGTGCAGCCGGCGCACCGCCTCGTCGCGGTCCCAGTCCTCGGCCAGCACGTCGGGCCCGAGATGGCCGACGACGGCGGCCTCGTCGGAGGTCTCGAGCAGGTCGACGACCGGCAGCCGGTAGCCGACGGCGTGCCACGGCTCGGTCTCGAGGACGGCCCGCACCTGCCACGCGGGGCCGCCGCCCCACGCGTCGCCCGGCCGGTAGAGGTGCCAGGAGCCGTCCATCCGGAAGTGGGTGTGCAGGGTCAGCCCGCCCGACAGGCGGGTCAGCAGGTGCTTGCCGCGCGGCACCACCTCCAGCACGGTCCGCCCGGACAGGTCGGTCGTCGCCAGCCGCGGGACGCGCAGGTCGCTGCGCAGCAGGACCTGTCCGGCCAGGGCGGCGTGCAGCCGCTGACCGGCCAGCCAGACGGTGTCGCCCTCAGGCACGCCGTGCGTACCCCGGCCGCCCCGCCATCCGCTGGGTCCGCGACCCGAACGACTCCTCGTTGACGCCCCGGCGCAGACCGGGGCGGGTCGGTCGCTGCTCGAGCGTCGGGCAGGGCCCCGGCTGGCAGTGCGGGCACCACCAGGTCTCGCGGGCGTACGGCTGTCCCGTCACGCTGTCCCGGAACGCCACCGGGGTCGCGCACCGGCGGCACGGGCGCTCGGCCCGGCCGTAGACCCAGTGCGTCCTGCCCCGACGGGTGTCGCCGGTCGTGACCTGACCGGGGTGCTCGAGGGAGTGGCGCATCATCCGGCGGGCGAGCCGCACCGCGGCCGGCAGGTCCACCTCGCGCACCGGGGTCCACGGCGAGACGCCGCGCAGGTAGCAGGTCTCGACGGCCCAGAGGTTGCCGATCCCGGCGAGGTTCCGCTGGTCGAGCAGGGCCTCCACCAGCGGCCGGTCGGGGTCCGCGGACAGCCGGCGCACCGCCTCGTCCTCGTCCCAGGCCGGCCCCAGCAGGTCCGGGCCGAGATGCCCGAGCACCCGGTCCTCGTCGGTCGTCCGGACCAGCTCCACGACCGGCATGCGCAGCGCGTACGCCGTCGGCCCGTCGGTGCGCAGCACCACCCGCACCTCGTCGTCGAGGTCGGCGGGCAGCACCTTGCCCGGACCGACGACCTGCCAGGACCCGTCCATCTCGAAGTGGGTGTGCAGGGTCAGCCCGGCGTCGTCGACGGTGGGGGAGAAGCGGGTGAGCATGTGCTTGCCGTACGAGTCGAAGGCCGTCACGGTGCGGCCGGACAGGTCCGCGGTCGCGTGCTGCGGCACCCGGAAGTCCGACGCGAGCACCGGGCGGCCGACGAGCTGCTCGCGCAGCCGGCGGGCCGCCTTCCACACGCTGTCGCCTTCGGGCACCCGACCATCCTCCCCCCGCGGACGCAGGAGCACCGCCCGGGCGCGACGATGCCCGGATGACCGGGCCGACGACCAGCACGGCGCGGGGCGTGCTGCGGGCCACCGTGTCGCTGGACCGCGCCGGGCTGCAGGGCAAGGACGGTCTGCGCACGGCGCTGGGCGTCGGCGTGCCGCTGCTCGTCGGGATCGCCGTCGACCGGCCGCTCGACGGGCTCGCCGCGGCGGGCGGGGCGTTCTCGGCGGGCTTCGCGCTGTTCGCGACCGGCTACCGGACCCGGCTGAGCGCGGTGCTGCTCGCCACGGTGGGGGTGGCCTTCTCCACCTTCGTCGGCGCGGCGGTCGGCGACGTGCTCTGGCTGCTCGCGCTGACCGTCGCGGTCTGGGGCTTCGTGGCCGGGATGCTGGTCAGCCTCGGGGTGGCGGCCGGGATCATCGGCCTGCAGTCGGTCATCGGCCTGCTGCTGATCACGCAGTACTCCATGCCCCTGCAGGACGGGCTCGGCCGGGCCGGGCTGGTGCTGCTCGGCGGGCTGGTGCAGGTGGTGCTGCTGCTGACGGTCTGGCCGCTGCGCCGGTCCCCGGCCGAGCGGCACGCGCTGGCGGTGGTCTACCGGTCGTTGGCGTCGTACGCCGCGGCGCTGCCGCGCGGGGTCGAGGACCCGCCGGACAGCCGGCCGCTGGCGACGGCGCGCGCGGCCCTGCGCGACCCCCAGCCGTTCCTGCGCGACGAGCAGGTGCTGCTCTTCCAGGGGCTGCACGACGAGGCCGAGCGCCTGCGCACCACGCTGGCCGCGCTGGCGCTCGTGCGGGCGCGCCTGGTGGGCTCGCCGTCGAGGGCGACCGCCGTCGCGCAGCTCGACGCCCTGGCGGGTCAGGCCTCGGCCCTGCTGCGCGACATCGCGGCCGCGGCCGACCTGCCACGGTCGGCCGCCCGCGCCGGCGCGCTCGCCGCGGACGGTCCGGAGCGGGCCCCCGCGCGCTGGGCGCACCTGACCCGGGCCACCTCCGCGCTGCGCGACGAGGCGGCCGCTGCCGGCCCTGCCGAGGGGCACGTCGGCGCCTCGCTGGTCGGGGAGGTGGAGCGGTTGGCCACCGCGCTGCTCGGCCATCTCGAGGCGGTCGTGCACCTGTCCCGGGCGGCGTCCGGGCCGCCGCGGCCGCGGGTGCGCTCCACCGCCTGGTCGGACGCCCTGCCGACCCTGCGGGCCCACCTCACGCTGCGCTCGGCGGTGCTGCGGCACGCCCTGCGCCTGGCCGGCACGCTCGGGATCGGCACCGCCCTGGCCGGGCTGCTGCCCTTCGAGCACCGCTACTGGCTGCCGCTGACGGCGCTCGTCGTGCTCAAGCCGGACTTCCGCTCGACCTTCACACGCGGTCTCGGCCGCATCCTCGGCACAGCGGTCGGGGCCGTCCTCGCCACGGCGCTGACCACCGCCCTGCAGCCCGGGCCGCTGCTGCTGGCGCTGCTCGTCGTGCTCGCGGCCTGGGGCTGCTACACGGTCCTGTTCGCCAACTACGCGCTGTTCGGGCTGTTCGTCACGGCGTTCGTCGTCTTCCTGCTCTCCTTCGCGGGGCTGCCCGGGACCGCGACGGTCCTGGACCGCCTGGAGGCCACGGTCCTCGGCGGCGCGCTCGCCCTGCTGGCGTACGCCGTGTGGCCGACGTGGGAGCGCGTGCGCGTCCCGGAGCAGCTCGCCCGCCTCGTCGAGGCGCAGGCGCGGTACGGCACGACGCTGCTGGAGCAGTACGCCGACCTGTCCCGGCGCGACCTGTCCCGCCTCGAGGAGCTGCGCGCCGCCGCCCGGCTCGCCCGCAGCAACGGCGAGGCGTCGGTGGCGCGGGCCTCGACCGAGCCGACCGGTCGGCGGGGCGGCCTGCCGCCAGGGGACGCCGAGGCGGTCGGCGCGCACGTGCGCGCGTTCGCGCTCGCGGCGCTCGCGCTGCAGGCCCACCTGCCCGACGCCCGACCGGTCGCCGTCCGGCCCGCCCTGCTCGCCCTCGTCGGTGAGCTGCGGGCCGCGCTGGACGGGCTGGCGGCCGCCCTGCGCTCGGGACGCGCTCCCGCGCCGGCGACCGGGCTCGAGCAGGCGCTGCAGGACCTGCGCGCCGCCCTCGACGTGCGGGTGCGGGCCGACCCGACGACGGCGCTGGACGCCGCTGTCCTCGACGTCGAGACCGCCTCTCTCGTGGCCGCCGCGCACGGGATCGCCGAGGTGCTCGGCCCGCGCCCGGTGCAGCCCACGCCCGGCTGACGTCCGGGCCCGCGGGAGCGGCTGCGAGACTGGTGACTTCCGGACGTATCAGCACGCGCAGATCTGGGGAACTGGAACGGATGAGAGCAGCACAGCGGTACGAGCAGGTCGTCATCAGCGGGCTCGCGCACGTGGACGCACCCCACGTGGTCACATCGTCCGACATCGAGTCCCAGATGAGCCGGACCTACGAGCGGCTCGGGATCGAGCCCGGGCTGCTGGAGGGCCTGTCCGGCATCTCCGAGCGCCGCGTGTGGGACTCGGGCACCAAGCCGAGCGCGGTCGCCGCGCAGGCCGGTGAGCTGGCGCTGGCGGGCAGCGGCGTCGACCGCGCCGACATCGGTGCGCTGCTCAACACCTCGGTGTGCCGCGACTACCTCGAGCCGTCGACGGCGAGCCTGGCGCACGGCCTCATGGGCCTGCCGACCGAGGCCGTGAACTTCGACATCGGCAACGCCTGCCTCGGCTTCGTCAACGGGATGAACGTCGTCGCCGGGATGATCGAGCGCGGCGAGATCGAGCACGGCCTCGTCGTGAACGGCGAGACCAGCCGCTTCACGATGGAGGCGACGATCGAGCGGCTCGCCTCCGACGCCTGCGACGACACGATGTTCCGCGAGCAGTTCGCGACGCTCACCCTCGGCTCCGGCTCGGTGGCGATGGTCCTGTCGCGCGCGGGGTCCGACGCGGACGGCAAGCGCTTCCTCGGCGGGCTGAGCCGCGCCGGCACCCAGCACGCCAACCTGTGCACCGGCGAGGTGCACGAGATGCGCACCGACACCAAGGGGCTCCTGCTGGCCGGTCTCGAGCTGGCCGCCCAGACGTGGAAGGAAGCGGTCAGCGCCTTCGACTGGGACGCCGCGGCGATGGACACCTACGTCGTGCACCAGGTCAGCAAGACCCACACCAAGGCGGTCTGCGACACCCTCGGCCTGGACATCGACCGGTTCCCGCTCATCTACCCGCACTTCGGCAACATCGGTCCGGCCGGTGTCCCGACCGTGCTGTCCAAGGCGGTGCAGGACGGCACCGTCACGGCGGGCGACCGCGTCATGCTGCTCGGCGTCGGCAGCGGCATCAACACCGCCGCCGCCGAGATCGCCTGGTGACGAAGGCTCTCCCCGGCTGGCCCTACGCCACGCGGTCCACGCTCGTCGGTGGCCACCGGATGGCCTACGTCGACGAGGGCGCGGGCCCGCCGGTGCTGCTCGTGCACGGCAACCCGACGTGGTCGTTCTACTTCCGGTCGCTGCTCGCGAGCCTGCCGCCGCTCGGGCTGCGCGCGATCGCGCCGGACCACATCGGCATGGGGCGCTCGGAGAAGCCGTCGACCGCCGACTACCCGCACACCCTGGCCCGACGGGTCGCCGACTTCGGCGAGTTCGTCGACGGGCTCGGCCTGACCGAGCCGGTGTCGCTCGTCGTCCACGACTGGGGCGGGGCGATCGCCCTGGCCTGGGCCGTCGACCACGTCGAGCGCGTGGACAAGCTGCTGGTCCTCAACACCGGCGCCTTTCCCATCCCGCCGGGCAAGACGCTGCCGTGGTCGCTGGCGGCCGCCCGCGTGCCGGTCCTCGGGGGGGTGGCGGTCCGCGGTCTGAACGCCTTCAGCCGGGGAGCGCTCGTCATGGGCACCGGCCGCACCGTCCTCGGCCGGGAGGCCAGGGCCGGGCTCACGGCGCCCTACGACAGCCCGGCCTCCCGGGTCGCCGTGCACGAGTTCGTCCGCGACATCCCGATGTCGCCGCGCGACCCGGCCTACGCCGTCCTCGCCCGCACCGAGTCGCGGCTGCCCCTGCTGCAGGACAAGCCGACGGCCGTCTGCTGGGGGATGAAGGACCCGGTGTTCGACGAGACGGTCCTGGACCACCTGCTGGCCCTGCTGCCGAAGGCCGAGGTGCACCGCTACCCCGACGCCGGCCACTACGTGCTCGAGGACGCCGCCGACCGCATCGTCCCGATCGCGGGCCGGCTGCTCGCTCCGGCGTGAGGACGACGCTCGACAGCCTGCTCGCCGAGCAGGCTCGGGCCCATCCGGACCGGACGGCGATCGCCCTGCCGTTCGGGACGGGCTTCCGCACGACGACGTACGCCGCGCTCGACGCCCGGGTGGACCGGGTCGCCGCGGGCCTGCGGCACGCGGGCGTGCGCCCCGGCATGCGCACCGCGCTGCTCGTCCCCCCGACGCTCGACTTCTTCGCGCTCGCCTTCGCGCTGGGCCGGCTCGGCGCCGTCCCGGTGCTCGTCGACCCCGGGATCGGCCGCGACAACGTCAAGGGCTGCCTCGCCGAGGCGGCGCCCGAGGCCTTCCTCGGCGTCGCCAAGGCCCACCTGGCGCGGCGGCTGCTGGGCTGGGCGCCGGCCGCGCACGTCCTGGTCACCGCGGGCGCCGGTCCGGCGCTGGGCGGGCGCACCCTGCGCCGGGTGGAGCAGGACGGGCGCTGGCGGCAGCCGTTCGTACCACCGGCCCGGCCCGAGGGGACGCCCGCGACCATCGTGTTCACCAGCGGCAGCACGGGGCCGCCCAAGGGCGTCGAGCACGGCGAGTCGCAGCTGGTGGCGCAGGCCGAGCTGCTGCGGCAGCTGTACTTCGACGGTCCGGCCGACGTCAGCCTGTCGACGTTCGCGCCGTTCGCGCTGTTCGGGCCGGCGCTCGGCGTGACGACCGTGGTGCCGCGGATGGACGCGACCCGGCCGGCCGACGTCGTGCCCGCGCGGGTGGTGCGGGCGGCGAACCGGTACGGCGCGACCGTGATGTTCGGCTCGCCGGCGCTGCTCGACACGCTCAGCCGCGGCGGCGGGCAGATGCCGACGGTGCGCCGGGTGATCTCCGCCGGCGCGCCGGTGCCGCGGCGGGTCCAGCGCCGGACGCTCGCCATGCTCGCCGACGGCGCGCAGGTCTTCACGCCCTACGGCGCCACCGAGGCGCTGCCCGTCGCCTCGATCGGCAGCGACGAGCTGCTCTCCCTGCCGGAGGCCGGCATCTGCGTCGGCCGGCCGGTGCCGGGGGTCGACGTGGCGCTGATCCGGGTCACCGACGACCCGATCGACCGCTTCACCCCCGACCTGCTGGTCGCGCCCGGCGAGGTCGGCGAGGTGCTGGTCCGGGGACCCGTCGTCAGCCCGGCGTACGCCGACCGGCCGGCGGCCACCGCCGCGGCCAAGCTCGACTGGGACGGCGTGGTCGCCCACCGCATGGGCGACCTCGCGAGCTGGGACGACGAGGGACGGCTGTGGTTCGCCGGCCGCAAGGCGCACGTCGTGCACACCGCCGACGGCCCGATGCACAGCGTGCCGTGCGAGGAGGTCTTCAACGTCCACCCCGCGGTGAGGCGGACGGCGCTGGTGGGCGTCGGGCCGGCCGGCCGCTCCGTGCCGGTGCTGTGCGTGCAGCTGGAGGAGGGGCAGGCGCCCTCGCCGGCCCTCACGTCGCAGCTGCTCGCCTTCGGCGCGGCGGACCCGCGCACCCGCACGATCGAGCGGGTCCTCTACAAGAGCGACTTCCCGGTCGACATCCGCCACAACTCCAAGATCGACCGTCCGCAGCTCGCCGTCTGGGCGGCGGGTCAGCCGTGAGGGTCCTCGTCACGGGGGGCGGCGGCTTCCTCGGGGGCGGCGTCGTGCGGGCGCTGCTCGCGCGTGGGGACAGCGTCGTGAGCATCGCGCGGGGCGACTACCCGCACCTGCGCGAGCTCGGGGTCGAGACCGTGCGCGGCGACCTCGCCGAGCCGTCCGTCGCGCTGGCCGCCGCCGAGGGCTGCGACGTGGTGGTGCACGTGGCGGCCCGGGCCGGCATCTGGGGGACCCCGGCGCAGTTCGAGCGGAGCAACGTCGAGGCGACCCGCTGCGTGCTGGCCGCCTGCCGCACGCTCGGCATCCGCCGCCTGGTCCACACCAGCACCCCGAGCGTCGTGCACGCGGGCGGGGACATCGTCGGCGGCGACGAGACCCTGCCCTACGCCACGCACTTCACCTCCGACTACCCCCGCACCAAGGCGGTCGCCGAGCGCCTCGTGCTGGCCGCGGCCGACGACGAGCTCGCCACCGTCGCCCTGCGACCGCACCTGGTCTGGGGCCCCGGGGACACCCAGCTCGTCCCGCGCATCCTCGAGCGGGCGCGCGGTGGCCGGCTGCGCTTCGTCGACGGCGGACAGGCGGTGTTCGACACGACGTACGTCGACGACGCCGTCGCCGCGCACCTGTGCGCCGTGGACCGGCTCGCACCGGGGGCGGACTGCTCGGGGCGGGCCTACTTCATCAGCTCGGGCGATCCGCGGCCGATGCGCGAGATCGTGAACGCCATCCTCGCCGCCGCCGGGATGCCGCCCGAGCACCGCAGCGTGCCGCTCGCCGTCGCCGTCGCCGCCGGGACGGTGGCCGAGGCGCTCTGGCGCCTGCTCGGGCGGCAGGACGAGCCGCCCATGACGCGCTTCCTCGCCCACCAGCTGGCGACGTCCCACTGGTTCGACATCTCGGCGGCCCGCCGCGACCTGGGCTACGCGCCGCAGGTGGGGCTCGACGAGGGCTTCCGTCGCCTGGCCACGTCGCTGCGCGAGGCGGCCTGAGCCGCTCCGTCAGGGGCGGGCGCCGACCACGGCCCGGGACCGCCGGTCCTGACGGGCCAGGGCGACGTTGACCGCCGCGGCCGCGAGCACGCCCGAGGCGGCCAGGACGAAGACGGCCGGGGTGCCCGAGCGGTCCGCCACCAGACCGCCGATCACCGAGCCGACCCCGACGTAGACGTCGTAGAACGCGGTCAGCGCCCCGATCGCCGCGCCGCGGTGCGCAGGCTCCACGCGTCCGGCCACCAGGGTGGCGAGCGCCGGGAAGGGCAGGCAGTAGCCGAGCCCGACCACGACCGCGGCGCCCGCGGCCACGACGGTGCTGCCCGTGCCGGCGATGACCAGCAGTCCGGCGGCCATCGCGACGAGCCCGTACGGCAGCGTGCGCAGGATGCCGACCTTGGCCGCCAGCGGGACGACGACGAGCCGGCCGAACAGCACGGCCACGGAGAACGCCGTCAGGGCCAGCGCTCCGCGGGCGCCGCGGTCGTCGAGGTGCACGACCAGGAAGCCGACCATCGCGGCGTAGCCGAGGTTGCCGAGCCCGAGCGCCGTCCCGGGCAGCGCCACCCCACGGGGCAGCAGGGCGCGCAGGCCGTGCAGCGGCTCGCCGAGGGCGGGGCGGTCCGGCAGGCGAGCGGTCAGGAGCAGGCCGATCAGACCGCTGGCGACGACGACCAGGCCCACGGCGCGCACGTCGACGGCGACGCCCACCAGCGGACCGAGGGCGTACCCGCCCCAGATCCCGGCGCCGAGCACGGACAGCGCGTGCGGCCGCCGCGACTCGGGGGTCCGGTCCAGCACCCACGCCGAGGCGGCGGTGTAGACCAGCGCGTCGGCCAGGCCGTGCAGGACGCGGGCGACGACCAGCCCGGCGACCGTCGCGGGAAGGGCGAGCAGCCCGCCGGCCACCACGGTGAGCAGCAGCCCGGCCCGGATCGTCAGCACCCGGCCACCGCGGTCGGTCGCGCGGCCGGCGATCAGCCGGCCGGCGAGCGCCGCGAACGGGAAGACGCCCAGGACCAGTCCGAGGGCGCTGCCGCCGGCGCCCGTGGCACGGACCGCTCCGGGCAGGGCGGGCAGCGTGGCGCCGACGCCGAGGAAGAACACCAGCACGAGGGCCACGACGGGCCACGTCCGCGCGTCCCGCTCCGTGCCCGCTCCGGCGAGGGGAGCGGAGGGGGCGGTCACGGGCATCCATGGTGCCCGAGGCAGGCGCGGGGACCTGCCCGCGCGGTTGCCCGGAGGACAGGTCGTCAGGTCACGCGCGCAGGCGCAGGCCCCGCGGCGTCGGACGGAAGCCGGCGGCCTCGAGCGCCAGGCCCAACGGCGAGGTGAGGGCCGCCTCGCCGTCGGCCTTGGTGACCGTCATCCTGCCGAGCGCGCCGTCGCGGACCGCGAGGGCCAGCGCGTCGACGGCCGGCGGAAGGCACGAGTCGTCGGACGCGAACGACAGCAGCGTCTTGCCGCCGCGCTCGACGTAGAGCACGAGCGTCCCGTCGACCAGCACGACCAGCGCGCCGGCCTTGCGCGCCGGCTTGTGCCCGCCCTCGGCGGCCTCGCGCTCCGGCCAGGGGAGGGCGGCGCCGTACGGGTTGGCCGGGTCGGTCGCGGCCAGCACGACGGCGCGGGCCTCGTCGCGGCGCTGCCGCTGGCGGCTCGTCGCGACGTCCCAGCCTCCGGGGACGGGCGTCTCCCACAGCGGCTCGTCGGAGGCCGGCTTCGCGGCGGCGAGCGCCCGCATCCGGTCGACCGCCCCTGGAGCGGCGAACTGCGCCGCGCCCAGGCCCTCCACGAAGTAGCCGCGCCGCACCCGGCCGGCCTCCTCGAACGCCTTGAGGACGGTGTAGACGGCGGCGAAGCCACCGGGGGCCCGCTCGGCCAGGACGGCGCCGCGCGTGACGACGCCGTGCCGGTCGAGCAGGGCCTCGGCGAGCGCGTGCGTGCGGCGGGTCGTGTCGTGGTCGCGCTCCGGCAGGCGGGACCAGCGACCGGCGACCGTCGGCGGACCGGACCGGGTCGGCATGACGGGCCGGCCGTACCTCGAGCGCTGGCGCACCGGCGCCCGCTTGGCGGTGTGCGCCGTCCTGCCGGTGCCGAGCAGCGCACGCAGCGGCCCGAGCGTGTCGTTGGTGAGGTGACCGGCCCACACCAGGTCCCACACCGCAGCGGCCAGGGCGGTGTCGTCCACGACGCGCGAGCCGTCCGGGGCGGCGGCGCCGACGCGGTCGGACAGCTGCCGGAAGAACAGCGCCTGCCCGCCCTCGAGCGCGTCCAGCACCGCGTCGTGCAGCGGCGTGGACGACAGCTCGCCGACCGGCGCGAGCAGCAGGTCCGCGGTGTCGGCGAGCTGCAGCGACACCCAGCCGTCGTTGCCGGGCAGCGAGCCCTGCCCGGCCCAGAGCAGCTCCCCGGAGGCGGTCAGCTCGTCCAGCATCGCCGGGGAGTAGCCGGTGACGCGGGACGGCAGGACCAGGGTCTCCAGCGCGGACGCCGGGACGGAGGCGCCCTGCAGCTGCTCGACCGCGCGCACGAGCGCGTCCATGCCGCGGCTGGTCGACCCCGCCACGCTGTCCCTTCTCCCGCCCGCCACGCTGTCCCTTCTCCCGCCCGCCACCCCTTGCCACTGCGGGAGGAAGCGCGCGAGCGCGTCCGGCGGGACCGGCTCGACCTCCTTGCGCAGCTTGGCCAGCGAGCGACGGCGCAACGAGCGCAGGACCTCGGCGTCGCACCACTCGAGCCCGCTGCCGCCCGGCCGGAACTCTCCGTGCACCACCCGGCCCGACGTGGACAGGCGGGCCAGCGCGCCGTCCACGACGGCGATCCCGAGCCCGAAGCGGGTCGCGACGTCGGCGGGGTGGAACGGCCCGTGCGTCCTCGCGAAGCGCGACACGAGGTCGCCGACCGGGTCCTTGACCGGCTCGAGGAAGGCCTCGGCGACGCCCACGGGCAGGGCGGCGCCGAGCGCGTCGCGCAGGCGGCCGGCGTCCTCGACGGCGACCCAGCGCTCCTGGCCGGCGATGCGCACCCGCAGGGCCCGGCGCTGCGACTCCAGCTCGACCAGCCAGGCCGGCTCGCCGCCGCGCGCGCCGACCTCGTCGGTCGTCAGGTCGCCGAGCATCCGCAGCAGGTCAGCGACGCCCTCGACGTCCTTCGCGCGCCGCTCCGGGGTCAGGCGCTGGACCTCCGCCTCGACCTCGGCCATGGCGTCCGCGTCGATCAGCTCGCGCAGCTCGGCCTGCCCGAGCAGCTCGGCCAGCAGCGCGGAGTCCAGGGAGAGGGCCTGCGCACGCCGCTCGGCGAGCGGAGCGTCGCCCTCGTACATGAAGGCGCCGATGTAGCCGAACAGCAGCGAGCGGGCGAAGGGCGACGGCGAGGGCGTCTCGACCTCGACGAGGCGCACGCGGCGGGCCTCGACGTCCTTCATGAGTCCGACGAGACCGGGCACGTCGAAGACGTCCTGCAGCACCTCGCGCATCGTCTCCAGGACGACCGGGAAGCTGCCGTACTGCGAGGCGACCGACAGCAGCTGCGCGGAGCGCTGGCGCTGCTGCCACAGGGGAGTGCGGCGGGTCGGGTTGCGACGGGGCAGCAGGAGCGCCCGGGCGGCGCACTCGCGGAAGCGGCTGGCGAACAGCGCACTGCCGCCGACCTCGGCCTGCACGGCCGGCTCGACGTCCTCGGGCGCGAACACCGCGACCGAGCCGTCCGGAGCGTCCTCGGTCTCCGGCAGGCGCAGCACGATGCCGTCGTCGGAGTGCATCGACTGCACGTCGACGCCGTAGCTCTCGCGCAGCCGGGCCGACAGGGCCAGCGCCCAGGGCTGGTTGACCTGCGCCCCGAACGGCGAGTGGATGGCCAGGCGCCAGTCGCCGAGCTCGTCGCGGAACCGCTCGACGAGGATCGTGCGGTCGTCGGGCAGCGTGCCGGTCGCCTCCCGCTGCTCGGCGAGGTAGGCGAGCAGGTTGCGCGCGGCGCTCGCGTCGAGCCCGGCGTCGGTCAGCCGGGTCTCGGCCTCCTGACCGGACAGCGCCGACACCTCGCGCAGGAAGGCGCCGAGCGCGCGGCCGAGCTCGACCGGCCGGCCAGGGGCGTCGCCGTGCCAGTACGGCATCCGCCCCGGCTGCCCGGGCGCCGGGGTGACGAGGACGCGGTCGTGGGTGATGTCCTCGATGCGCCAGGCGCTCGAGCCGAGCAGGAAGACGTCGCCGACCCGCGACTCGTAGACCATCTCCTCGTCGAGCTCGCCGACGCGGGAGGCCTTCTCGCCGACGAGGAAGACGCCGAACATGCCGCGGTCCGGGATCGTGCCGCCGCTGGTGACCGCCAGCCGCTGGGCGCCGGGGCGCCCCGCGAGCACGCCGGTGACGCGGTCCCAGGTGATGCGCGGCCGCAGCTCGGCGAAGTCGTCGCTCGGGTAGCGGCCGGAGAGCATGTCGAGCACCGCCTCGAGCGCCGACTGCGGCAGCCCGGCGAACGGAGCGGCCCGGCGCACGACGGCGGCGAGGTCGTCCACGGTCCAGGAGTCGAGGGCGCACATCGCGACGACCTGCTGGGCGAGCACGTCGAGCGGGTTGCGCGGGTAGGTCGTCGCCTCGATGCCGCCGTCGACCATCCGCTCGGCGACCACCGCGCACTGGACGAGGTCCCCGCGGTACTTCGGCATGATCACGCCGCGGCTGATCGCGCCGACCTGGTGCCCGGCGCGCCCGACGCGCTGCAGGCCGGAGGCGACCGACGGTGGCGACTCGACCTGGATCACCAGGTCGACGGCGCCCATGTCGATGCCGAGCTCCAGGCTGGACGTCGCCACGACCGCCGGCAGGCGGCCGGACTTGAGCGCCTCCTCGATCTGCGACCGCTGCTCCCGGGACACCGAGCCGTGGTGGGCGCGGGCGATCTCGACGATGCCGGGCGCGTCCGCGGCCGTGCCGTTGCCCCAGCCGGCCTTCGCAGGTCCCCCGACGCCCACGCCGCCCTGGCCGGGGTGGGCGGCCGGGCCGCGGGCGAAGGACGCGCCGAAGGGCTTCACCCCGGACGAGCCGTCGGGGCGGTCCTCGAGCGCCACGGGCTCCTGCTCGGGTGCTCCGTGCAGTCGTTCCGTCGCGATCTCGTTGAGCCGGCTGGTGAGGCGCTCGGCCGTGCGCCGGCTGTTGCTGAAGACGATCGTCGCGCGGTGCTGCTCGACCAGGTCGACGATGCGCTCCTCGACCGCCGGCCAGATCGACGCGCGCGGCTCGGCGCCGGCAGCAGACCCGCCGCGCACCGGTCCGGCGGACTCGCCGAGGGCCGCCATGTCGTCCACGGGCACGACGACCTGCACCTCGATCGTCTTGCTGCTGGGCGGCTGCACCACGACGACCTCGCGCGGGCCGCCGAGGAAGCGCGCCACCTCGTCGATCGGGCGCACGGTCGCGGACAGGCCGATCCGCTGCGCCGGCGCGTCGAGCAGCTCGTCCAGGCGCTCGAGGCTGAGCGCGAGGTGGGCGCCGCGCTTGGTGCCCGAGACCGCGTGCACCTCGTCGACGATGACCGTCTGCACTCCGCGCAGGGACTCGCGGGCCGCGGAGGTGAGGACCAGGAACAGCGACTCGGGCGTGGTGATGAAGACGTCCGGCGGCACCTTGTTGAAGCGCCGCCGCTCGTCGGCGGGCGTGTCGCCGGACCGGATGCCGACGGCGATGTCGGGGACCGGCAGGTCCAGGCGCTGCGACGCCTGGCGGATGCCGGTGAGCGGCGCCCGGAGGTTGCGCTCGACGTCGACCGCCAGCGCCTTGAGCGGGCTCACGTACAGCACCCGGCAGCGGTGCCGGGGGTCGTCGGGGACGGGTGTGGACGCCAGCCGGTCGAGCGACCACAGGAACGCCGACAGCGTCTTGCCGCTGCCCGTGGGAGCGACGACCAGCGTGTCGCGGCCGGAGGAGATGGCGTCCCAGGCGCCCTCCTGCGCGGGCGTCGGCGCCTCGAACGCGCCGGAGAACCAGGCCCGGGTCGCAGGGGAGAAGCGGTCGAGCGCGGTCACCCTGCCATCCTCGCCGCCGGGCGCGCCGCGCGCCCGGTCAGCCGTTCTTGCGCAGCCACGACCGGACGTACGAGCACTGCGGGTCGATCTGCAGCCCCTCGGAACGGGCCCAGTCCACGGCCGTGCGGGTGAGCTCGCCGGCGATGCCGCGGCCCTCGATCGGCGGCGGCACGATCGTGTGCGTCATCGTCACCGTGCCGCCCTCCTTCTCGTAGGTCAGGTAGGCGGTCAGGCCCTCGGCCTGCGCCTCGAAGCGGGAGCGGTCCGGCAGGTGCTTCACGTCGACGTCCATGCACGCCAGCCTCCCCCCGGGCGCGGCGCTCACTCTGGCCGGCTCCCAGCTCGCCTCGGGCGCCGCCACAGCGTGTCAGCGGCGTACGACAGGACGGCTCGGGACGAGGCCGGAGCGTCGGGGCAGCGGGGCGGGGCGGGGGGCGGTTGTTGGGGCGGCTGGCTGGCGGTGGATCGGTGTGCGGCGCGCCCGGCGAGTCGAGCAGCAACTGACCGGCAGGCCGTCCGGGTTCGGTACGGGGGCCGCCTGCGGTGGATCGGTGTGCGGCGCGCCGGCGGGTCGAGCAGCACGTGACCGGCAGGCGGCTGACCGGTCGGTACGCGGGCCGCCTGCGGTGGATCGGTGTGCGGCGCGCCCGGCGAGTCGAGCAGCACGTGACCGGCAGGCCGTCCGCGGTCGGCACGGGGGCCACCTGCGGTGGAGCGGAGGGCGCGCCCGGCGGGTCGAGCAGCAGCCGACCGGCAGGCGCCAAGGTCGGCACAGGCGGCCGCTGGCAGTGGTGGGCGCTCCTGCCGGGTCGGGCAGCCACCAGCCGCGGTGGCGGCAAGGCCGGCACCGCCGACCACTCCGGGTGCGACGCCGCGACACCGCCGGGGGGCGCGAGCACCTGGAAGACGCAAGGCTCGTCGGCGTCGATGGGGGAGGCCGTCCCTCCCCGTTGCCGGTGCCGGGCCGAGGGACGTGCCGCGGTCTCTACTGTGGACACGTGCGACTGACCGAGTTCTGGCGGCGGATGGACGCCCGTTTCGGGGCGTCGTACGCGCGCAGCTACGCCGCCGACCAGGTCCTGTCGACGCTCGGCAGCCGCACCGTGCTGCAGGCGCTTGCCGACGGCGAGGACGCCAAGCACGTCTGGCGTGCGGTCTGCGACGCCACGAACGCGCCGGCCGCGGAGCGCTGACCGAGGGTTGCGGCGTGTCGCGGGACTCGAACGGGTGTTCGGTCTACCGTCGACCTCGTCCGGGTGTCCACAGGACGGCCGATGGTCCTGGCGACTGTCGGACCCCGCTCCTAGCGTCACCGCCGATCGGACCGCAGCCACGGGCCGCCCCTGACCGGGTGCTCGTCGACCACAGGAGAAGCACATGGCAGGACCGGACCGCGCGAAGGCCCTCGAGATGGCACTGGCGCAGATCGACAAGAGCTTCGGCAAGGGCTCGGTCATGCGCCTCGGCGACGAGGTGCGCGTCCCCATCGGCGTCATCCCGACCGGTTCGATCTCGCTCGACGTCGCGCTCGGGATCGGCGGCCTGCCCCGCGGTCGCGTGGTGGAGATCTACGGACCGGAGAGCAGCGGGAAGACCACGGTGGCGTTGCACGCCGTCGCCAACGCCCAGGCCGCCGGCGGCATCGCCGCCTTCATCGACGCCGAGCACGCACTCGACCCTGACTACGCCAAGAAGCTGGGCGTCGACACCGACGCGCTGCTGGTCTCGCAGCCCGACACGGGTGAGCAGGCGCTCGAGATCGCCGACATGCTGGTGCGGTCCGGTGCCCTCGACATCATCGTCATCGACTCCGTGGCGGCCCTCGTGCCGCGGGCGGAGATCGAGGGGGAGATGGGCGATAGCCACGTCGGTCTGCAGGCCCGACTGATGAGCCAGGCGCTGCGCAAGATGACCGGAGCCCTCGCCAACACCGGCACCACGGCCATCTTCATCAACCAGCTCCGCGAGAAGATCGGAGTGATGTTCGGCTGTTTCAGCTACGGCACTCGCGTCACGCTCGCGGATGGCACGCAGGAGAAGATCGGCAAGATCGTCAACCAGAAGCTTCCCGTCGAAGTCCTGTCTTACGACCCCGACGCCGGTGCGATGGTGCCGAAGAAGGTGGTCAACTGGTTCGACAACGGAGTGACCGACCAGTTCCTGCAGATCACCGTCGCGCGGCCAGGCGGCAACGGACGCGCCCAGATGGGCGTGACGGCCAACCACTCGATCCGGACCCCCGGCGGCTGGCGCGAGGCCGGAGAGCTGATGGCAGGCGACCGCG
>CADCUE010000229.1 GCA_902805805.1 uncultured Frankineae bacterium
ACTAGCGTCCGGGCCGTGACGTCGCCGCGCAGGGTCGCCCGGGACCGCCGGGAGCAGTACAGCCTCGAGGAGCTGCTCGAGGTCGTGGCGGCGGAGTTCCTCGAGCGGGGCTACGACGCGACGAGCATGGAGCACCTGTCGCAGGCCACCGGGCGGACGAAGTCGTCGATCTACCACCACGTCAGCGGCAAGGAGGAGCTGCTCCGGCGAGCCGTCGCCCGGGCGCTCGACGCGCTGTTCGCGGTCCTGGAGGAGGACGCCGCGACGTCCGGACGCGCCGTCGCGCGCCTGGAGCACGTGGTGCGCGGCTCGGCCCGCGTGCTGGCCGCCGAGCTGCCGTACGTCACGCTGCTGCTGCGCGTGCGCGGCAACACCGAGACCGAGCGCTGGGCGCTCGAGCGACGGCGCGAGCTCGACCGCCGGCTGGCGACGCTCGTCCGCGCGGCCGTCGACGAGGGCGACCTGCGGCCCGACCTCGACCCGCGGCTCGTCAGCCGGCTGCTGTTCGGGATGGTGAACAGCCTCGTCGACTGGCTGCGGCCGGGCGGTGGTGAGGGCAGCGGCGCCCACGGCCGCCAGCAGGTCGAGGACGCCCTCGTCGCGCTCGCCTTCGACGGCCTGCGCCTGCGCCCGGCGCCCTGACGGAGCGGGTCGGGTCCGGCGGCTGCAGCGCCGACCAGGCACTCGGCCTGGCGCTCGTCCCTCGCGCCTCCACGGCCTTCGCCGCCCCGTCGCCGCTTCCGCCGCGTCGTCGAGCGCCGTGCGCGATCCTTGCCGCGGTGTCCTGCAGAGTGCTACGACACCGAACGACCGTTCGGGACGGAAGGGGTCGTCGTGCTGCTGGAGAGCTACGTCGCGGGCCGGTGGCTGCGGCCGTCGGACGAGGGAGCGCCGCTGCTCGACGCGGCGACCGGCGACGAGGTCGCCCGCGTGTCGACGCGGCCGGTCCCCGCCGCCGAGGCGCTGGCGCACGCCCGCGAGGTCGGCGGGCCGGCGCTGCGCGAGCTGACCTTCCACCAGCGCGCCGCGCTGCTCAAGCAGCTCGGGACGCACCTCATGGGCATCAAGGACGAGTTCGCGGAGCGGTCGTTCACCACGGGTGCCACCGCGCGCGACGCGCTCGTCGACGTCGACGGCGGGTTCGGCACGCTGCTCGTCTACGCCAGCAAGGGACGCCGCGAGCTGCCCGACGGCAGGGTGGTGCTCGACGGCCCGGTCGAGCAGCTCGGCCGGCGGGGCACCTTCGTCGCACGCCACCTCATGACGCCGCTGCGCGGCGCCGCGGTGCAGGTCAACGCCTACAACTTCCCGGTCTGGGGGATGCTCGAGAAGCTGGCCCCGGCGTTCCTCGCGGGCGTGCCGAGCGTCGTCAAGCCGGCCAGCTCGACGGCCCACCTGACCGAGCAGGTCGTCCGCAGCATCGTCGCCTCCGGCATCCTGCCCGAGGGCTCCGTGCAGCTGCTCGTCGGCGGCGCCGAGGGGCTCGTCGACCAGCTCGGCGGCCAGGACCTGCTCAGCTTCACCGGCTCGGCCGCGACCGCCCGCACGCTGCGCGCGCACCCGGCGGTCGTCGCGCGGGGCGTCCGCTTCAACGCCGAGGCCGACTCGCTGAACTGCGCCGTGCTCGGCACGGACGCCAAGCCCGGCACCGAGGAGTTCGACCTGTTCGTGCGCGAGGTCGTGCGCGAGATGACGGCCAAGGCGGGACAGAAGTGCACGGCCGTCCGGCGGGCGTTCGTCCCGCGCGAGCACCTGGACGCGGCCACGGAGGCGCTGCGCGCAGCCCTCGGCGAGGTGGTCGTCGGCGACCCGCGCGACCCGGCGACCCGCATGGGCGCCCTCGTCAGCACCTCCCAGCGCGACGCCGTCCGCGCCGCCGTCGCCCGGCTGGCCGAGGGCGGCGAGATCGCGGTCGGCGACCCCGACGCGGGCGTCGCCGGGCTCGAGCGCGGAGCGTTCCTGCAGCCGCTGCTGCTGCGCCACGACGACCCGACGGCCCCCGCGGTGCACGACGTCGAGGCGTTCGGGCCGGTGGCGACGCTGCTGCCGTACGACAGCGCCGAGCAGGTCGTCGACCTCATGGCCCTCGGGCAGGGCAGCCTCGTCGCGTCGGTCGTCAGCCACGACCCCGAGTTCGTGCGGGAGGTCGTGCTCGGCGCGGCCGTCCACCACGGCCGGCTGCACGTCCTCGACCGCGACAGCGCGGCGGAGTCGACGGGGCACGGCTCGCCGCTCCCCCACCTCGTGCACGGCGGGCCGGGGCGCGCCGGCGGCGGCGAGGAGCTCGGCGGCATCCGCGGCGTCCTCCACCACATGCAGCGGACGGCGGTGCAGGGCTCCCCCGACATGCTGACGGCGATCACCGGCGTCCACGTGCCCGGCGCTGCGCGGGTCGAGACGGAGGTCCACCCCTTCCGCAAGACCATGGCAGAGCTGCGGATCGGGGACACCGTCGTGACCGGCACCCGGACGGTGACCGCCGAGGACGTCGCCCACTTCGCCGAGTTCACCGGCGACACCTTCTACGCCCACACCGACGCCGAGGCAGCGGCCGCCAACCCGCTGTTCGGCGGGATCGTCGCCCACGGGTACCTCGTGCTCTCGCTGGCCGCCGGCCTGTTCGTCGACCCGGCGCCGGGCCCGGTGCTCGCCAACACCGGCCTCGACCGGCTGCGCTTCACCAAGCCGGTCAAGCCCGGCGACAGCATCCGCGCCGTCCTCACCTGCGCCGCGAAGACGCCGCGCACGCCCGACCAGGGCGAGGTGCGCTGGGACGTGCAGGTGCGCGACCAGGACGACGTCCTGTGCGCCACCTACGAGCTGCTCACGATGGTCCGCGCGTAGCCCCGCGGCCCCGTACGTCATGCGGCGTGCGCGGCGGGGTGGCCGGAACGCATGACGCAGCGGCCGGGGCGAGCCGTACGTCATGCGGCGT
>CADCUE010000230.1 GCA_902805805.1 uncultured Frankineae bacterium
GGCGGGCGCGGCGATCGTGCAGGACCGGCCCGTGGTGACCGTCGGCCTCCAGCCGTCGCGGGCAGCCGACCTCGCGGCGACCGTCACCCGCGTCGCCGAGCTCACCGGCGTCGAGGCCCCGGGCCTGCTCGAGCGGGCCCGCAGCGCGCGTCCCGACGACTTCGTCGAGGTCGTGGTCCTGCGGCGCGAGGCGTACGACGCCGTGCGGCCGCAGCTGCGGCCCGTGCCCGGCGTGGTCCTGCGCGAGGGCACCCGCCAGCTCGCGCCGACCACGGCGTTCGCGCGCGCCCTGCTGGGCAGTGTCGGCCCGGCGACCGCGGAGGTCGTGGAGCAGAGCGAGGGCCGGGTGCGCGCCGACCAGCAGGTCGGCCTGTCGGGCCTGCAGCGGCGCTACGACGAGCGGCTCGGCGGCACGCCCGGGCTCGAGGTCGAGGTCGTCGACGCCGCCGGCGAGCTCGTGCGGTCGCTGGCCTCGACCCCGCCGGTGCCGGGGACCGCGCTGCAGCTCACGCTCGACCCGGCCGTCCAGACCGCCGCCGACACGGCCCTCACGAGCGCGCCGGCGGGCACGGGCGCGGCCCTCGTCGTCGTGCAGCCGAGCACCGGCGACGTGCTCGCCGTGGCGAACGCCGGCCCGGACGGGCCCGGCGTCGACCGGGCGCTCACGGGCCGCTACCCGCCGGGCTCGACGTTCAAGACGGCGTCCGCGCTGGCCCTGCTGCGCGCCGGGCTGGAGGTCGACGAGGTCGTCCCCTGCCCGGCGACGACCAGCGTCGACGGCAAGGCCTTCAAGAACGCGGAGGACGAGGTGCTCGGCGACCAGCCCTTCTCGGTCGACTTCGCCCACTCCTGCAACACCGCCTTCGTCGGCAGCGCCGACCGGATCAGCTCCGCCCAGCTCGAGGCGGCGGCGCGCGACCTCGGGCTCACGTCGTACGACCTCGAGGTCGACGTCGTCGGCGCCGACGTGCCGGTGACCGACGACCCCGTCGAGCACGCGGCGCAGGTCATCGGCCAGGGGCGGGTGCTCGCCAGCCCGCTCGCGGTCGCGGTCGGCGCTGCGACCGTCGAGTCGGGCCGGCTGCGCCTGCCCCGGCTGCTCGCCGAGGCCCCGGCGCGACCGGCCGGACCCGAGCTCGCCGAGGCGGCGGACCTGCAGGCGCTGACCCGGTCGGTGGTCACCGAGGGCACCGGCACGGCCCTGCGCGACGTGCCCGGGGAGCCGGTGCGCGGCAAGACGGGCACGGCCGAGTACGGCACCGAGGTGCCGCCGCGCACCCACGCCTGGTTCGCCGGCTCGTCGGGCGACCTGGCCTTCGCCGTGCTGGTGGAGGACGGCGGCTTCGGCGGCGCGACCGCGGCGCCGGTCGCGGCGCGCCTGCTGCGGGAGCTGCGGTAGGCGGACGCGGCGGGGAGGACACTGCACGGGACGACCCGAGGAGGAGCCGATGGCCCACTACCGCAGCGCGGGTGACGTGCCGCGCAAGCGCCACACGCAGCACCGCCGGCCCGACGGGCAGCTCTACCGCGAGGAGCTGGTGGGGGAGGAGGGCTTCTCCTCCGACTCCTCGCTGCTGTACCACCGCGGCGTGCCGTCAGCCGTCGTCGACGCCCGCACGTGGGAGCTGCCCGACCAGCGCACGAGCCCGAACGCGCCGCTGCTGCCGCGCCACCTCAGGCTGCACGACCTGTTCCCCGACCAGGAGTGGAAGGCGGTCGACGCCGTGACGGGGCGGCGGCTGGTGCTCGGCAACGCCGACGTCCGGATCTCCTACGTCGTCGCGGGGGAGACCTCGCCGCTGTACCGCAACGCCACCGGCGACGAGTGCGTCTTCGTCGAGGCCGGGACGGCGACCGTCGAGACGGTCTTCGGGCACCTCGACGTGCACGCCGGCGACTACGTCGTCCTGCCGCGCTCGACGACCCACCGGTGGGTGCCGACCGGCGACGAGCCGCTGCGGCTCTACGCCATCGAGGCCAGCGGCCACATCGCCCCGCCCAAGCGCTACCTGTCGCGCTACGGCCAGTTCCTGGAGCACGCGCCGTACTGCGAGCGCGACCTGCGCGGACCGTCCGACCCGCAGGTCGTCGAGGCGACCGACGTGGAGGTCTACGTCAAGCACCGCGGCGGCGGCCCCGGCGGGCTCGCCGGGACCGTGCACGTGGTGCCCGAGCACCCGTTCGACGTCGTCGGCTGGGACGGCTGCCTGTACCCCTACGCCTTCGACGTCGCCGACTTCGAGCCGATCACCGGACGCGTGCACCAGCCGCCGCCGGTGCACCAGGTGTTCGAGGGCAGCGGCTTCGTCGTCTGCAACTTCGTGCCGCGCAAGGTCGACTACCACCCGCTCGCGGTGCCGGTGCCCTACTACCACTCGAACGTCGACTCCGACGAGGTGATGTTCTACGTCGCCGGCGACTACGAGGCCCGCAAGGGCAGCGGCATCGGGCGCGGCTCGGTCACCCTGCACCCGGGCGGCCACAGCCACGGTCCGCAGCCGGGCGCGATCGAGCCGAGCCTGGGCGCCGAGGCGTTCGACGAGCTGGCCGTCATGGTCGACACCTTCCGCCCGCTCGAGCTCGGGATGGGCGGCGCCGCCGTCGACGACGGGACGTACGCCTGGAGCTGGGCCGGGCGGGGGCCGGGCGGCTGACGGGCCCGGGCGAGCGCAGCGTCCGCTGGTGCTCGCCCGGGCCGCCGGCACGGTGCCGCAGGACTAGCGCTGGCGGATGCGCTCGCGCGACGACTCGGTGAAGGTGCGGAAGGCGCCGCTGGAGACGTCGTCAGCGTCGTCCGCGAAGCCCATCCGGCCGAGCGCGCCGCCCACCGCGGTGGAGGCCTCGTCGCTGCGCAGGCCGCTCATGCGGCTGCGGTAGCTGATGCGCCAGCCGCGGTCGTCGTAGGAGTTCATCGAGCGGAAGCGGG
>CADCUE010000231.1 GCA_902805805.1 uncultured Frankineae bacterium
TTCGGGCGACGCTTCGACCCGCAGCCCTTCCACGTGGACGCCGCCGCCGCGGCGGCCGGTCCGTTCGGCGGGTTGATCGCCAGTGGCTGGCACACCTGCGCGCTGATGATGCGCCTGCTCGCCGAGCAGTACCTCTCGCCCGTGTCGAGCCTGGGCTCACCCGGCATCGACGAGCTGCGGTGGCTGCGCCCGGTGCGACCCGGGGACGAGCTGGTGCTGCACACGACCGTCGAGCAGGCCCGGGTGTCGACGAGCAAGCCCGACCGCGGCATCGTGCTGACCCGCATCGCCCTGGTCGACCAGAACGGGCACGAGGTCCTGCGGATGCTGGCCACCAACCTCGTCCTGCGGCGGCCCTGAGCCGGGGCGAGTCACGGTGCACGTGCGGGAGGGCGTGCCGGTCGCACCGCCCCGCCGGGGGCCGGGCGCCCCGTGGCACAGTCGCCAGGACGTCCCCACCCCGACCGGAGCTGCCATGACCACCGCCTACCTCGTCGACGGGGTGCGCACGCCGATCGGCCGCTACGGCGGCGGCCTGGCGACCGTGCGCCCCGACGACCTGGCCGCCCACGTCCTGCGGGCGCTGGTCGACCGCTCGCCGTCGGTCGACTGGGCCGCCCTGGACGACGTGCTGCTGGGGTGCGCCAACCAGGCCGGTGAGGACAACCGCAACGTCGCCCGGATGGCCGCGCTGCTGGCCGAGCTGCCCGTGGAGGTCCCGGGCGCGACGCTCAACCGCCTGTGCGGCTCCGGTCTGGACGCGCTGGGCAGCGCGGCCCGCGCCGTGCGCGCCGGTGACGCCGACCTGGTCGTCGCGGGCGGCGTCGAGAGCATGTCGCGCGCGCCGTTCGTCATGCCCAAGGCGCAGTCCGCGTTCTCCCGCACGACCGAGGTGCACGACACGACGCTCGGCTGGCGCTTCGTCAACCCGCGGATGCAGTCCCTGCACGGCACCGAGTCGATGCCGCAGACGGGGCAGAACGTCGCCGACGACCACGACGTCTCACGGCACGACCAGGACGCCTTCGCGCTGCGGTCGCAGGAGCGCACCGCACGCGCGCTCGCCGCAGGCCGGCTGGCGCGGGAGATCATCCCGGTGAGCGTCCCGCAGCGCAAGGGGGAGCCGGTCCTGGTCGACCGGGACGAGCACCCGCGCGAGACCTCGCTGGAGGCGCTCGGCAAGCTGCGCCCGCTGTTCCCGGGCGGGAGCGTCACGGCCGGCAACTCCTCGGGCGTCAACGACGGTGCGGCCGCGATGCTCGTGGCCTCCGAGCGGGCGGTGGAGGAGTACGGCCTGACGCCCCTGGCGCGGGTCAGCTCGATGGTCTCGACCGGCGTGCCGCCACGGGTCATGGGCATCGGCCCCGAGCCCGCGACCCGCAAGCTGCTCGCCCGGGCCGGGCTGGAGATCGGCGACGTCGACGTCCTGGAGCTCAACGAGGCCTTCGCCGCGCAGGCGGTCGCGGTGCTGCGCGGCCTCGGGCTGCCCGACGACGCCGAGCACGTCAACCCCCACGGCGGCGCCATCGCCCTCGGCCATCCGCTCGGCATGAGCGGCGCCCGGCTGGCCCTGAGCGGCGCGCTGGAGCTGGCCGACCGCGGTGCTCGGCGCGCCGTCGTGACGATGTGCATCGGCGTCGGCCAGGGGATCGCCGTGCTGCTGGAGGCGCCGTGACCACCCCGGGCTCGGCCGGGTCGGACGGCGGTCAGGCCGGCGAGAACACCTGCCCGGACTGCGCCGGCACCGGTCGGCGCGACGGCGCCGAGTGCACGGGGTGCGCCGGGACGGGCGTCGTGGTCGAGGTCGTCGGCGACGCCTGACCGTCGGCCGTCCGTGCGGCATGCTCGCCCCATGACCGGTGCCACCTCCGCGGACCCGCCTCCCGTCCCCTCCGACTCGACCGCTGCGTCCGTCGCCGCAGCGCGGTCGCACTCCGTCGGAGACCTGCTGCGCCGCAGCGCGCTGCGCAGCCCCGACAAGCTCGCGGTCGTCTCCGGCGACCGCCGGCTGACCTACCGGGAGTTCGACGACGCGGTCAACCGCACGGCCCAGGCCCTGGCGCGACGCGGCCTCGTCAAGGGCGACCGGCTCGCTCTGCTGTCGCACAACTGCTGGCAGTACGGCGTGCTGGTCTTCGCCACCGCACGGCTCGGCGTCGTGCTCGTGCCGGTGAACTTCATGCTCGGCGCCCAGGAGATCGCGTACATCCTGACCCACTCCGAGGCCGCCGGGATGGTCGCGGAGGACGCCCTGCTGCCGACCGCTGAGCAGGCGCTGTCCGCCGCCGGGCTCGCGGGCGGCGTGCGCGGGCGGATCGCGCTGTCCGACGGCGCCCCTGACGGGTCCTCGGAGCAGGTGGGCGGCGCCTGGGAGGACGTCGACGCCTGGGCCGCCGAGGGCGACGCCGTCGAGCCCGGGGTCGCGGTGGCCGACGACGACCCGCTGCGGCTGATGTACACCTCGGGCACCGAGTCACGGCCGAAGGGGGTGCTGCTGTCCAGCCGCTCGCTGATCGCGCAGTACGTCAGCTGCGCGATCGACGGAGGCATGAGCACCGACGACGTGGAGGTGCACGCGCTGCCGATGTACCACTGCGCGCAGCTCGACTGCTTCTTCTCCGTGGACGTCTACCTCGGCGCCACCAGCGTGGTCCTGCCGGCACCGGACCCCGTCGCGCTGCTCGCGACCATCGAGCGCGAGCGCGTCACCAAGCTGTTCTGCCCGCCGACGGTGTGGATCTCGCTGCTGCGCTGCCCCGACTTCGACACCCGCGACCTGTCGTCGCTGCGCAAGGGCTACTACGGCGCCTCGGCCATGCCGGTGGAGGTGCTGCGCGAGCTGCAGCGCCGACTGCCCGACGTGCAGCTGTGGAACTTCTACGGCCAGACCGAGATGGCCCCGCTCGCGACGATCCTGCGGCCGCACGAGCAGCTGCCCTACGCCGGCTCGGCCGGGCGCGCGGCCGTCAACGTCGAGACGCGGCTGGTCGACGACGACGACCGACCCGTGCCGGCGGGGCAGGTCGGCGAGATCGTGCACCGCAGCCCGCACGCGTCGCTCGGCTACTACCGCGACGAGCAGAAGACCGCCGAGGCGTTCCGCAACGGCTGGTTCCACTCGGGGGACCTCGGCGTGATGAGCGCCGACGGCTACCTGTCCGTCGTGGACCGCAAGAAGGACATGATCAAGACCGGCGGGGAGAACGTCGCCAGCCGCGAGGTCGAGGAGACGCTGTACGCCCTGGAGGCCGTGGCGGAGGTCGCCGTCTTCGGGATCTCGCACCCGCACTGGATCGAGGCGGTCACGGCCGTGGTCGTGCCCAAGCCCGGCAGCTCGCTGAGCGTCGAGCAGGTCATGGCGCACGCCCGTGAGCACCTGGCGCCGTACAAGCGGCCGAAGTACGTCGTGCTGTCGGACAGCCTGCCCAAGAACCCCAGCGGCAAGATCCTCAAGCGGGACCTGCGCGAGGAGCACGCCGGTCTGGCGGCGGCCGCTCCCTGACGGGGGACCCCAGCCCGGCACGGCCGGGCGCAGGGGTCGGGCGCGCAGAGGTCGGGTGCGCAGGGCTTGTGCGCAGGGGTCAGGTGCGCAGTGCCACGTCGTGCCAGCCGCCCGCCGGCGGATGCGTCGACGGCGGTCCCCACGTGCCCTTGTAGTAGGGCACCGGCCGGTCCGGCAGGTCGAGGATCGGGTCGACGATCCGCCACTCCTCGCCGATCGTGTCCTCGCGGGCGAACCGGTGGCGGCGGCCGTCCATGGCGTCGTCGAGCAGCCGCTCGTACGCCTCCCGGCGGTGACCCAGCGCCGACTCGAAGTCGACCGTGAGGTCGACCGGCTGGGTGAGCGTGCGGGCGCCCGGCGCCTTGGCCTGCACCGACAGCGTCACGCCGTCGCTGTGGCCGAGCCGGAAGCGCACGAGGTTGGTGCTCGGCACGTCGGCGGTCTGACCGGCGAACAGCAGCCGGGGCGGGCGGCGCAGCTCCACGACCGCCTCCGTCGCGCTGCCCGGCATGTGCTTGCCGGTGCGCAGGTAGAACGGGACGCCGGCCCACCGCCACGACTCGATGGTCAGGCACGTCGACACGAACGTCTCGGTCGTCGAGGACTCCCGCACGCCGTCCTCGTCGAGGTAGCCGACGTACTGTCCCCGCACGGTGCTGCGCGGCTCGAGCGGTGAGATCTGCCGCAGCACCTTCACCTCCTCGTCGCGGTAGGCGTCGGCGTCGTCCGCGATCGGCGGCTCCATGGCGAGCAGGGCGACGACCTGCAGCAGGTGGTTCTGCAGGACGTCGCGGATGGCGCCGACGCCGTCGTAGAAGCCGGCCCGGCCCTCGGTCCCGAACGCCTCGCCGAGCGTGATCTGCACCCCGGCCACGTGGTTGCGGTTCCAGAACGGCTCGAGGAAGGTGTTGGCGAAGCGGAAGACGAGCAGCCCCTCGACGGACTCCTTGCCCAGGTAGTGGTCGATCCGGAAGATCGACGTCTGGTCGAACGCACCGGCCAGCCAGCCGTTGAGCTCGCGCGCCGACTCGAGGTCCCGGCCGAACGGCTTCTCGACGATGACCCGGCCGCGACCGGCCAGTCCTGCCTGGGCCAGGCCCTGGACCACGTCGGGGAAGACCGACGGCGGGATCGCCAGGTAGAACACCGGCCGCTGCGCGCCCTCCAGCCGCCGGGCCAGCCCCTCGTACAGCGCCGCGTCGCCGTAGTCCCCGACGAGCATCGTGAGGCTCTCGGCCAAGTCGCGGAAGGCCGCCTCGTCGACCGGGCCCCGGCCAGTCGCCTCGACCGACTCGCGGGCGTGCTGCCGCAGCCGCTCGTCCTCCCACGCCGAGCGGGCGACCCCGATGACCGGGACGCCCAGCCGACCCACCTTGGCCATCTCGTACAGCGCCGGCATCAGCTTCTTGCGCACCAGGTCCCCGGTCGCCCCGAACAGCACGACCGCGTCCGCGCGACTCTCCATGGTGAGCTCCTGCCCCGTCCTCATGCACGCCAGGGCCTGCAGCCTCACACGCCGGTCCAGCGCCCGGCGATGGCGTGGCCGCCGTCGCCAGACGCGTCAGGCGGGGTAGGTGCGGACCTCGGTCGCCTTGACCGCCGCCCACACCGTCGAGCCGACGGTGAGCCCCAGCTCGGCGACGGCGGCCGGAGTCACGTCGGCGAGCACGGGCGGGTCGGCGAGGACCTGCACGCGAAGGGTGTCGGCGTGCTGCTCGAGGCCGGCGACCCGGCCCTGCCAGACGTTGCGCGCCGAGCCGTCCGGCGCGCTGCGGTGCAGGGAGACCGCGCTCGGAGGGAACACCGCGAAGACCTGCCCGTCGCGCGGGTCCGCGGTGGTCAGGCTGCCGCCGTCGGGCAGCTCGACCCGTCCGTGCCGGGCGGACCCCCGGTAGAGGTTGAGGCCGACGAGCCGCGCGACGTAGTCGGTGCGGGGTGCCCGGGCCACCTCGCTCGGCCGTCCGGACTGCACGATGCGACCCCGCTCGAGGACCACCAGCTCGTCGGCCAGCACCATGGCGTCGAGGGGGTCGTGCGTGACGAGGATCGTGCAGCCGGTGTAGTCGCTGAGGTGGCGGCGCAGGTCGGACCGGACCTGCATCCGGGTCCCGGCGTCGAGGGCCGCGAGGGGCTCGTCGAGCAGCAGCAGCTGCGGCCCCGGGGCCAGCGCCCGCGCCAGAGCGACCCGCTGGGCCTGCCCGCCGGACAGCGCGGCCGGCTTGACGTCGGCCTGCTCGCCGAGCGCCATCCGGTCCAGCCAGCCGCGCGCCACCTGGCGGGCGCTGCGCCGGCCGAGCCCGGCCGCTCGCAGGCCGAAGGCGACGTTGTCGACGGCGCTCAGGTGGGGGAACAGCAGGTAGTCCTGGAACACCATGCCGACCCCCCGGTCCGCGACCGGGACGAAGACGCCCCCGCCCGGGTCGTCGAGACAGCGCCCGGCCAGCTCGATGCGGCCGCCGTCCAGGGGCACGAGGCCGGCGAGCGCCTGCAGCGCGGTCGACTTGCCGGCGCCGTTGGGCCCCAGCAGCGCCAGCACCGTGCCGGCCGGCAGCGACAGGCCGGCCTGCAGGTCGAAGGCGCCGCGCTCGACGCGCAGGTCGGCGTGCAGACCCGACGGCCCGTGGACGTGCGCGTCCGGCTGGGCCGTCGCCGGGGCGCTCATGCCGCGCTGCCCGTGAGCCACCGGTCGCGCAGGCTGACCAGGACCGCGACGGACACGGCCAGCAGGACCAGCGACAGCACGACGGCCGTCTCAGGTTCGCTCTCCAGCGCCAGGTAGACCTCGATCGGCATGGTGCGGGTGACCCCGGGGAAGCTGCCGGCGAAGGTGATGGTCGCGCCGAACTCCCCGAGCGCGCGGGCGAAGCACAGCACCGCCCCGGCGCTGATGCCCGGAGCGATCAGCGGCAGCGTGACCCGCCGGAAGATCAGCCAGCGGGAGGCCCCCAGGGTGGCCGCGGCGTCCTCGTACCGGCGGTCGGCCCCGCGCAGCGCGCCCTCGACCGCGATGACGAGGAAGGGCATCGCCACGAACGCCTCCGCGATGACGACCGCGGGGGTGGTGAAGGGCAGGGTGAGCCCGAACCACGCGTCGAGGTGCTGCCCGATCAGCCCGCGACGCCCGAGCAGCAGCAGCAGCGCAACGCCCCCGACGACCGGCGGCAGCACCAGCGGCACGGTGACCAGCGCCCGGACCACCTTGCGCCCCGGGAAGGTGGCGCGGGCGAGCACCCAGGCGAGCGGTACCCCGAGGACCAGGCACACGACGGTCGCCGAGCCGGCGCAGACCAGCGAGAGGCGCAGCGCCTGGCCGACCCCGGGACCGGTCAGCCGGTCGGGCAGGGACGACCACGGAGCCCGGACGAGCAGGGCGGCGAGGGGCAGGACGAGGAAGGCGAGCGCCAGGCCGGCCGGCAGCAGGAGCAGGGGTGGCAGACCGGTCCCGCGGCCCCGGGCCGACCGGCGTCGGCCCGCGTGCTCAGGGGCGGTCGAAGCCGGCATCGGCCAGGACCTGCTGCCCGTCCGGGGAGAGCACCTGCGCGACGAAGGCCTGCGCCGCAGCCTCGTTCGGTGCCGAGCTCAGCGCCACGACGGGGTAGGCGTTGACCGCGGACTCGGCCTCCGGGAAGGCGATGCCCTCGACCTCGTCCCCTGCCGACAGGACGTCGGTGCGGTAGACGAGGGCGGCGTCCACCTCGCCGAGGCGCACCTTGGCCAGGGCCGCCTTGACGTCCTGCTCGAGGGTGTCGGGTGCGGCGGACACGCCTGCCGCGTCCAGGGCTGTCCGGGAGGCTGCGCCGCACGGCACCGCCGGAGCGCACAGCGCGATCGTGAGGTCGGGGTCGGCGAGGTCCCGCAGTCCGGTGACGCCGCCCGGGTTGCCGGCCGGCACCGCGATCTGCAGCCGGTTGCGGGCGAACACCCGAGGACCGGTCGCGTCACCGGCGGCCGTGACGATCTCCATCGTGGCCGGACTGGCGGCCGCGAAGACGTCCGCGGGGGCGCCTGCGACGATCTGCTGCGCGAGGGCCGAGCTCGCGGCGAAGTTGAGGACGACGGTCGTGCCGGGGTGCTCGGCCTCGAAGTCGTCGGCGATCTGCTCGAACGCCTCGGTGAGGGACGCGGCGGCGAAGACAGTCACCGGACCGGACACGGTGGGGAGGGGCGACGACCCGGACACCTCGGCCGAGGTCGACGGCGTCGCGCCGCCGCACGCGGCCAGCAGCAGGGCGACGGCGGCGACGGCGGCGCGGGCGAGGGCCGCGCGGGCGGG
>CADCUE010000232.1 GCA_902805805.1 uncultured Frankineae bacterium
TAGGTCGACGACCAGGTCGTGTCGGCGCTGCCCTGCAGCGGCGCGCCCTCGACGGTGAAGCCGAACCGCCGGCCGTCGGCGGTGAGCGAGGCGACGTCGCCGGCGCCCCGGTGGCCGTACCGGAAGTTCTCCCCCACCACGACGGCGCTGACGTGCAGGCGCTCGACGAGCACGGAGTGGACGAAGTCGGCGGCGGTGAGCTGGCTGAAGGCCTGCGTGAAGGGCAGCACGCACATGACGTCGACGCCGAGCCCCTCGAGCAGGTCGGCCTTCTGGCGGGGGCCGGTGAGCATCGGCGGGTGGGAGCCCGGCCGCACGACCTCGATGGGGTGCGGGTCGAACGTGACGACGACGCTCGGGACACCGAGCTCGCGGGCCTTCTCGACCGCACGGCCGATGATCCGCTGGTGTCCCCGGTGGACGCCGTCGAAGACGCCGATGGTCACCACGCACCGGCCCCAGCCCGACGGCGCGGCCTCGACACCCCTCCAGCGCTGCACGTCCCCACCCTGCCACGACGGCGCCGCGTCCGACCGGCTCGTCCGGCGTCCCCGCCGCTGCCGGCGCAGGGCGCAGCGTCAGGCGGGGGCGAAGACCACGACGGGGCGGGCGGCGTCGTCGCGGTCCTCGACGAGGGCGATGCACCGGCCGTCCGGGGCGAAGGCACCGAGGGTGCCGGGCGTTCCGGTCGGGGCGAGGCGCTTGCCGTACGACAGCGCGACGGCCTCGTCGGCCGACAGCTCGCGGCGCGGGAAGGCCGCCGCCACGGCGTCGTCGAGCGGCACGACGGCCAGCTGCTCGGCGTGCTGCTCCAGCGTCCGGGCCCGCGCGAGGTCGAACGGGCCGACGCGGGTGCGCCGCAGGGCGGTGAGGTGCGCGCCGACGCCGAGCGCCGCGCCGAGGTCCCGGGCCAGCGCCCGGACGTAGGTGCCCGAGGTGCACTCCACGGCGACGTCGAGGTCGTCGCCGCGCCGCGCGAGCAGCTCGAGGCGCGACACGACGACCGGACGGGCGGCCAGCTCGACGTGCTCGCCGGCACGGACGCGGGCGTACGAGCGGACGCCGTCGACCTTGACCGCCGACACGGCCGACGGCACCTGCGAGATCGCCCCGGTGAGCGCCCGCAGGCCGCTGAGCACCGCGTCGTCCGTGACGGCGGAGGCGTCCTGCGTCGTCACGACCTCGCCCTCGGCGTCGTCGGTCACGGTGGTGGCACCGAGGCGGACGGTCGCGTCGTAGGCCTTGTCGGTGAGCGCCAGGTGGCCGAGCAGCCGGGTGGCCCGGCCGACGCCGAGGACGAGCACGCCGGTCGCCATCGGGTCGAGCGTCCCGGCGTGGCCGACCTTGCGGGTGCCGGCCAGTCGACGGCAGCGGCCGACGACGTCGTGGGAGGTCCACCCCGCCGGCTTGTCGACGACGAGCAGCCCGTCGGGCGCGGTCACACCGTCAGGTGCGGTGCGGCGTCGAGCAGCGTGCGCAGCCGCGCGAGGGTCGACGGTCCGTCGTCGAAGGAGGTGAAGCCCGCGGCGAAGCGGTGCCCGCCGCCGCCGAGCGCGGTGCAGACCGCGCCGACGTCGACGGCGCCCTTGCTGCGGGTGGACACCTTGAAGCCGCCCTCGACCGGGTCGCCCTTGAGCACCACGGCGATCTCGGCCTCCTGCGACACGCGCAGGACGTCGATGACGCCCTCGACGTCGGCGAGCCCGAGGCCGCTGCTCGCGAGGTCCTCCGCCGGGACGACGCAGTGCACGAGGCCGAGCCCGCCGACGGCGGCCGGCTCGAGCGAGGCCTGCGCGCACGCCCGGCCGAGCAGCTGCACGTAGCCGAAGGGCGCCGAGTCGTAGATGGTGCGGCTGATCAGGTCGTGCCGGATGCCGGTGGCGAGCAGGCGCGCGGCCAGCTCGTGCACCGCCGGCGTGGTGGCGAGGTACTTGAACGAGCCCGTGTCGGTGAGCAGCCCCGTGTAGAGGCCGACCGCGACGTCGTGGGTCAGCGGCGCCCCGAGGCGGTCCAGGAGCTCGGCGACGAGGACGGCGGTCGCCGCCGCCGTCTCGTCGACGAGGTTCACCGCGCCGAAGTGCGTGTTGCTGGCGTGGTGGTCGACGACGACGCAGCAACCGGCCGTCCGGACGCGGTCGGCGAGCGTGCCGAGCCGGTCGGCGCTGCCGGTGTCGAGCGCGACGAACAGCTCGGGCGCGGCGGGCACCTCGGACGGCGGCACGAGCAGCTCGGCCCCGGGCAGGTACGCGTACGTCGCCGGCACCTCGAAGGGCTCGCCGCCCCAGGACGCCACGACGTCGGTGCCGCGGTCGCGCAGGGCCAGGCCGAGCGCCAGCATCGAGCCGAGGGCGTCGCCGTCGGGCCCGACGTGACAGGCGAGCACCGCGGAGCGGGCGCCGCCGAGCAGCCGGACGACCTCGTCCACCTGCGCCGGAGAGGCGCTCACTCGTCCTCGTCGTCGAGTGCGTCCCCGGCCGGCCGCGGGGCGCGGTACGGCTCGGCGTCCCCTGCGGGCGTGGCGCTCTCGGCGATGGCGTGCACCTGGGCGTCGGCGGCGCGGGCACGCGCCAGCAGCTCGTCGATGCGGCCGGCCGTCTCCGGGACGACGTCGGCGATGAACTGCAGCGACGGCGTGTAGCGGACCCCGGTCTGCTGCCCGACGGTCTTGCGCAGCACGCCCTTGGCCGACTCGAGCGCGAGCGCGCTCGAGTGCCGCTCCTCGTCGCTGCCGTAGACCGTGTAGTAGAGCGTGGCCTCGCGCAGGTCGGGGGTGACCTTCGCGTCGGTGATCGTGACCATGCCGAGCCGCGGGTCCTTGACCTGCGTCTCGAGCGTCATGGACACGACCTCACGGATGCGGACCGCCAGCTTGCGGGCCCGTGCGACGTCGACCATCAGTCCTCCTC
>CADCUE010000233.1 GCA_902805805.1 uncultured Frankineae bacterium
GGCGCCCGGGCGACAGCGGCCGTGACCTCCCCGGCGGACGGCACCGTGGCCGAGGTGCTGGTCGAGGACGGCGCCCAGGTCGCCGCCGGGACGGTGCTGGTGCGCCTGTCGAGCCCGGCCGCACAGGACCGGCTGCACGAAGCCGAGCACGCGCTCGCGCGCGCCGAGGACGCCGTCGTCCCGGTGCCGCGCGCCGACCTGCGGCCGCTGCAGGACTCGCTCGACGCCGCCGCGGCGGCGTCCTTCGCGGCCGGCCGCTCGGCCGCGGCCCTGGTCACCGATCCGGCGGCACGGGCCCGGGCCGAGCAGGCGGTGCACCGGGCGGAGCAGCAGTACGCCGCGTCGAGCGCCGCCGCCCGGGCCACCCTCGCACAGGCCGACGCGAGCGCCGAGGGGCTCGAGCAGGCCCTCGCCGCCGTGACCGGGAGCTCGCGCGCGTCGGCGCGGGCCGCGGTGGTCGCCGCGCAGGCGACGGTGGACGCCCTCGTCGTGCGGGCGCCGCTGGCCGGCGTCGTCACCCTCGGCGCCGGCGACGCGGCGCCGACGGGCGGCGACGACCTCGCCGGCCTCGTCTCCCGCCTGCCCGAGGCGGTGCAGGGCCAGGCCGAGCAGGCCCTCGGCGGGACCGGCGGGGCGGGGAGCACCGCCACCACGACGGCGGGGCTGTCGGTCGGTGCCCCTGTCCGCAGCGGCGCCCCGCTGCTGACCGTCACCGACCTCAGTGCGCTGACCGTCACCGCCGAGGTCGACGAGACCGACGTGCTGCTCGTGAAGACCGGCGTCGCGGCGCTCGTCGAGGTCGACGCCGTGCCCGGCGCGCAGTACCCCGCCACCGTCACCGCCGTGGACCTCGCGCCGACCACCAGCTCGCGCGGTGGAGTGAGCTACGGCGTCCGGCTGGCCCTGCGGGGCGGACGGACGGCGGACGAGGCGCCCGCCCCGCCCCCTCGGCCGGGGATGAGCGCCGTCGTCGACCTGCAGGTGCGCACCGCCCGGAACGCCGTCGCCGTGCCGTCCGCCTCCGTCGTGCGCGACGGGGGGTCCGACGCCGTCTTCGTCGTCGAGCAGGGCCGGGCGGTCCGCCGCGAGATCCGCGTCGGCGCGCAGGGCGAGGCGCTCGTGCAGGTGCTGGCCGGTCTGGAACCCGGCGCCCGCGTCGTCGTGCGTGACGCCGACCGCCTGCGCGACGGCCAGGCCGTCCGCACGTGAGCGGTGCGGCCCCCGCTCTGGAGGCGGTCGACGTCACCCGGTCGTACGTCCTCGAGGGCGTGACGGTGCAGGCCCTGCGCGGCGTCTCGCTCCGGGTCGAGCGCGGCGACTACGCCGCCGTGGTCGGGCCGTCCGGCTCGGGCAAGTCGACGCTGATGCACCTGCTGGGCGGACTCGACCGGCCGACCACCGGCGTCCTGCGCGTGGGCGGGCGTGACATCGCCGGGCTGACCGACGACGAGCTGGCGCAGGTCCGCAACGCCACCATCGGCTTCGTCTTCCAGGCCTTCCAGCTGCTGGGCCGCACCAGCGCCCTCGACAACGTCGCGATGCCGCTGGTCTACCGCGGCGCGCGGCGGGCGGAGCGACGGGCCCGCGCGCGCGAGGCCCTCGAGCGGGTCGGGATGGGACACCGGCTGTCCCACCGGCCTGCGCAGCTGTCCGGAGGGGAGCAGCAGCGCGTCGCCATCGCCCGCGCGCTGGTCGGCGAGCCGCAGGTGCTGCTCGCCGACGAGCCGACCGGCAACCTCGACACGCGCACCGGCGAGGAGGTCATGGCGCTGCTCGAGGCGCTCAACGCCGAGCAGGGCGTGGCCGTCGTGCTGGTCACCCACGACCTCGACGTGGCGGCCCGCGCCAGCCGCCGGATCCGGGTGCGTGACGGCCTGATCGAGGCGGCCGCATGACCCCGGACCGATGAGGCTGGCCGAGGCCTTCCGCGTCGCGGTCACGGCGCTGCGGGCCAACCGCCTGCGCAGCCTGCTGACCATGCTCGGCGTCGTGATCGGGGTGGCCGCCGTCGTCGTGCTGGTGGCCATCGGCACGGGGGCCAAGCAGGAGGTCGAGCAGCAGGTCAACGGCCTGGGGGCCAACCTGGTCGTCGTCGTCCCGGGGCGGCTGGAGATCGGCTCGGCCCCGACGCGCAGCCGCCTGCAGCTCGACGACGCCGAGGCGCTCGGTCGCGAGCTCGGCCAGCCGGGGCGGATCGCCGTCACCATCTCCAGCGGCGAGAACGTCCGCTTCGGCAGCCGCAGCCGCTTCGCCACCGTGTCGGGCACCAACCCGGCGGTGCCCGAGGTGTTCGTGCGTCCGATCGCGCGCGGCAGCTACCTGCGCGACAGCGACGTGGACACCCGCCGCCGGGTGGCGGTGATCGGCAGCGGCATCGCCGACGCGCTGTTCGACGGCGCCGACCCGCTGGGCCGCACCCTGTCGGTCGGCGGGGTCCGCTTCCGGGTGATCGGCGTGTTCACGCAGGTCGGCTCCAGCCTCGGCGCGAACCGCGACGACGAGGTGCACATCCCGGTCACCGCGGCGCAGCGGCTGTTCGGCGACGTCCGGATCGACGCCCTCGCCGTCAAGGCCCCGTCGACCGACGACATCGAGCGGACCCGGCGGGACGCGCTGGCCGTGCTCGCCGACCGCTATCCCGACGAGGAGTTCAGCGCGGTCACCCAGGACCAGATCCTCGGCACGGTGGGCCGGATCCTCGGCCTGCTGACGACCGTGCTGGCCGCGATCGCGGCCATCAGCCTGCTCGTCGGCGGGGTCGGCGTCAGCAACATCATGCTGGTCAGCGTCCGCGAGCGGACCCGCGAGATCGGTCTGCGCAAGGCCGTCGGCGCCCGCACCCGCGACATCACCCTGCAGTTCCTGCTGGAAGCCGTCCTGCTGACCACCGTCGGCGGCGTGATCGGCATCGCCCTGGGGGTAGGAGGGTCGCTGGGCCTGGCCGCCCTCGTCGACCAGCTCCCTGCCGTGGTCACCTGGTGGTCACCGGTGCTGGCCTTCACGGTCAGCGCAGCGGTCGGGATCTTCTTCGGCGTCGTGCCGGCCCGCCGCGCCGGTCGCCTCGACCCGGTGGTGGCGCTCCGCACAGAATGACCGGGACACGACCGGGACGGGAGAGGGCGCACGTGAGCGACTCGACGCTGGTGGTCTGGGACGACGTCTTCACCGACTACGACTTCGGCGCGACCCATCCGCTCCGGCCGCTGCGGCTGGAGCTGACGATGGCGCTGGCCGGGCAGCTGGGAGTCCTGGACCGGCCGGGGGTCACGGTCGGCGCCCCCACGTCGGCCTCCGACGACCTGCTGGAGCTGGTCCACGACCCGATGTACGTCGCCTCGGTCAAGCGGGCACCGGACGACCTCATGGGCCGGCTGTCGCTGCGCTACGGCCTCGGCACCGGTGACGTGCCGGTCTTCGACCGGATGCACGAGGCGGCTGCGCTGGTCACCGGGGCGACCGTCGACGCGGCCCGGGCGGTCTGGACCGGAGCCCAGCAGCACGCGGTCAACATCTCCGGCGGCCTGCACCACGCCATGCGCGACCGGGCGTCCGGCTTCTGCGTCTACGACGACCCGGCGGTCGCGATCGCCTGGCTGCTCGCGCAGGGAGCGACGCGGGTGGCCTACGTCGACGTCGACGTGCACCACGGCGACGGCGTCGAGGCGGCCTTCTACGACGACCCGCGGGTGCTCACGCTGTCGATGCACGAGAGCGGCCGCACGCTGTTCCCGGGCACCGGCTGGGCCGACCAGGTCGGCTCCGGCGAGGGCGTGGGCGCCAACGTCAACGTCGCCCTGCCGATGGGCACCGGGGACGCCGGCTGGCTGCGGGCCTTCGAGGCGGTCGTCCCGCCGGTCCTGCGCGCCTTCTCGCCGCAGGTGATGCTCACCCAGCACGGCTGCGACACCCACGCCCTGGACCCGCTGGCCCATCTCATGATGAGCGTCGACGGGCAGCGCGTCGCCTACCGCCGCCTGCACGAGCTGGCTCACGAGCTGTGCGGGGGCAAGTGGATCGCCGTCGGCGGAGGCGGCTACGAGCCGGTGCAGGTCGTGCCCCGGGCGTGGACGCACCTGCTCGCCGAGGTGACCGGTGCGCCGCTCGACGGCGCAACCCCGGGCGACTGGCGCGACCTGGCTCAGCGCCGCGGGCAGGAGCTGGCGCCGACGAGCCTGACCGACGGCCAGGACCCGGCGTTCGTCGCGTGGGAGGGCGGCAGCGGTGACCCCGACGACGCCGTCGACCGGGCGGTGCTCGAGACGCGGGAGGCGACGTTCCCCCACCTCGGGCTCGAGCCGCTCGCGGCGCAGGGGTGAGTCTCGACCCGACCGCCCTGCGCGAGCACCTGGTCAGCACCCGCATCGCCGGCGAGGTCGCCACCTCCCGCGAGGAGAACATCCGCAACGCCGGGCGGATGGCCGAGGGGCGGGTCAAGTACGACTTCGGGCTCGTGCCGCGCCGCGCCTGGACGACGGACGAGGTGATGGAGGTGATGGCCCGCCGCTGCGGGACCTCCGCCGACCTCGCCGTGCGGGCCGGCGTCGACACGATCGACCCCGACCTGACGGTGGCGCAGCTCGAGCGCTGGCGGGACCGCCTGGCCAAGGCGGCCGCCGACGGTCAGCGGGTGCTGCTGGCCACCGGCCACCCGACCGGCATCCTCGTCGTGCACCTGTCCGTCGCGGCGGCGCTGCGTGCCGCGGGGGCCGAGGTGCTGGTGCCGGACCTGCGCTGGTCCTGGGCCTGGCCGGACGGCTGGGGACGCGACCGGGCGCGCCACGTCCGGGCGGTCAACGGCGTGCACGTGCTGGCCTCGGGCGGCGAGCTGCTGCACACCCACGAGCCGGAGCCCATGCGGGCGCTGCTCGCCGTGCTGGACGAGCCGCCGGACCTCGTCGTCGCGGACCACGGCTGGGCCGGCGCCGCTGCGGAGGCCGGCATCGAGACGCTGGCCATGGCCGACTGCAACGACCCGGCCCTGTTCGTCGCCGAGGAGGAGGGCAAGCCGGTGGTCACGGTCCCGCTCGACGACAACGTCCTGCCTCCGCTGTACGACCCGATCTCTGCGTTCGTGACCGCGTGGTGACGGGCTGCCACTGGTCTGCCTGCCCGAGCGGCTGTGCGGAACCGGTCGGCGCGGTTACCCTTCGGCCAGCACGGGCGCGTCCGATGCCACCGGTGGGGAAGCCGGGAGCGCGACGCGCGCTGACGGTGGGGTCCGGATGAGCAGCTTGTCGGAGATGAAGTTCCTGACCGTGGCCGAGGTGGCCGCGGTCATGCGGGTGTCCAAGATGACGGTCTACCGGCTCGTGCACAGCGGCGAGCTCGCCTCCGTGCGGGTCGGCCGGTCCTTCCGCGTGCCCGAGCGCGCCGTCCACACCTACCTCGGCGCAGGCTTCCACGAGGTCGGCTGAGCGCTCGGCCCCCGGCACCGGCCGACGGGTAGGCTGACCGCTCCTCGGCGATCCGCCGACCCCCAAGCACACCCGAGCAGAGGTTCTCACGTGGGTTCCGTCATCAAGAAGCGCCGCAAGCGGATGGCCAAGAAGAAGCACCGCAAGCTGCTGAAGAAGACCCGCGTCCAGCGCCGCAACAAGAAGTAGGAGCCACCCGTCCGGGGTCCTCGGTGCCGGGATCGCCCGCCGACGGCGGCCGCCGGGACGCCCGTAGGATCGACGGCGTGACCGCACGCGCTGGACGTCCTCGCGTCGTGCTCGTCACGGGCGTCAGCCGCTACCTCGGCAGCCGGCTGGCCGGGATCCTCGCCTCGGACCCCACGATCGAGCGGGTCATCGGGGTGGACACCGTCGCGCCCCGCCGCGAGCAGCGCCCGCTGCTCGGCCGCACCGAGTTCGTGCGGGCCGACATCCGCAACCCGCTCATCGCGAAGGTCATCGCCTCCGCCGACGTCGACACGGTCGTGCACCTGAACGTCATCGCCACCCCGCTCGGCGCCGGGGGCCGCACGGCGATGAAGGAGATCAACGTCATCGGGACGATGCAGCTGCTCGCCGCGTGCCAGAAGGCGCCGAGCATGCGCACGCTGGTGGTCAAGTCGACGACCGCCGTCTACGGGTCGAGCCCGCGCGATCCGGCGCTGTTCACCGAGGAGCTCGCGCCGCGCTCGCTGCCCAAGGCCGGCTACGCCAAGGACGCGGTCGAGGTCGAGGGGTACGTGCGGGGCTTCGGCCGCCGGCGGCCGGACGTGACGCTCACCCTGCTGCGCTTCACCAACTTCATCGGGGCCTCGATCGAGACCCCGCTGACGCGCTACCTCACGCTGCCGGTGGTGCCGACGGTCCTGGGCTTCGACCCCCGCATCCAGCTGTGCCACGAGGACGACGGTCTCGAGGTCCTGCGCCGGTCGGTCAGCGGCGACCACCCGGGGATCTTCAACGTCGGAGGACAGGGGGTGCTGCTCCTGTCGCAGGCGCTGCGGCGGCTCGGCCGTCCGGCAATGCCGGTGCCGTCGCCGGCCGTGTCCCTGGTGGCGCGCGCCTTCCGCGGTGCCGGTGTCGTCGACTTCTCGCCCGAGCAGATGCGCTACCTCGAGCACGGTCGCGTCGCGGACGTGACGCGACTGCGGGAGGCGTTCGGGTGGGGTCCGCGTCCCACCGCGGAGGCCTTCGCCGACTTCGTCGCGGCGGCGCGGCCGCGGCTGATCGATCCCGAGCGGGCCTGCGCGGCGGAGCAGAAGATCCTCGACGTCCTGACGCGAGGTCGCGTCGTCTCCCCGTCCTCCCCTGGAGTCCTCGGTGCCTGAGCGCAGTGCCGGCCGCGCGGCCGCGCGGCCCGACAACGTCATCCCGCTGCGGGAGGACCAGCCGGGGGCGCCGCGCACGGCCGAGCCTGCGGGTCCGCCTCCCGAGCCGACCGACTGGGAGCGCAAGCTCGCGGGCGGCCTGGCGTTCCTGCGCCGCCGGATCACGGGCGACTACCCGGTCGACGACTTCGGCTTCGACGCCGACCTCACCGAGCACGTGCTCCTGCCGCCGCTGCGGCCGCTCTACGACACGTGGTTCCGCGTCGAGACGCGGGGCCTGGACAACGTCCCGGACACCGGGGCGGCGCTGGTCGTGGCGAACCACTCGGGCACCCTGCCGCTGGACGCGCTCATGACGTCGCTGGCGCTGCTGGACCACCACCCCGCCCACCGGCACCTGCGGATGCTGGCCGCCGACCTCGTGTTCTCCGTCCCGGTCCTCGCCCCCCTCGCCCGCAAGGGCGGCAACACGCTGGCCTGCAACGCCGACGCCGAGCGCCTGCTGGCCGGTGGCGAGCTCGTCGGCGTCTGGCCGGAGGGCTACAAGGGGATCGGCAAGCCGTTCCGCGAGCGCTACAAGCTCCAGCGCTTCGGGCGCGGCGGCTTCGTGTCCGCGGCCCTGCGCACCGGTGCACCGATCATCCCCTGCTCGATCGTCGGGGCGGAGGAGACCTATCCGATGCTCGGCAACGCCAAGACGCTGGCCCGCCTGCTCGGTCTGCCGTACCTCCCGATCACGCCGACGTTCCCGCTGCTCGGTCCGCTCGGCGCCGTCCCGCTCCCGTCGAAGTGGATCATCGAGTTCGGCGAGCCGATCGAGACCGCAGAGCTCGGCGGCCCTGCGGCCGCGGACGACCCGATGCTGGTCTTCAACCTCACCGACCAGGTGCGCGAGACGATCCAGTCGACGCTCTACACGCTGCTCATGCAGCGGCGGTCGGTGTTCTTCTAGCGGTCCTGCGATGGTCGTCGAGCAGGAGCGCCTGCCGACGGCGACGGGAGCAGTACGCCGGGGTCGGGCTCGGTGGTCGTGGTGCGGTGCCCCGGGCTCGAGGTGCCCGTGCCCATCGGCCGCTCAGCGGATGCGGCCGCCCGTGCTGCCAGGCGGCGGGTCGTCCACAGGTGGAGGTCGCGCTGCTTGCTCGTCGAACGTGTGTTCGATACGATGGGTCATGGACAGGACTCCTGGTGACGAGGAGCCGACACCGCCTGCGTCCGGCACAGAGTCGGCCCGCGCCGCCAGCGGTTCGGGAGCTGTGGGCGGGCCGAGCGAGCGGGGTGTCGGTCCTGAGGTGGACGGGTCGGGCGATGCCGTTGCCGGTGTGCCCAGTCCGGGGGTGGGGCGGGCGGCGCGCCGTGATGCGTTGTTCGGGGCGGGTCTGGATCGGATGACGGAGCTGTTGCGGGAGCAGGCGCGGGCGTGGGCGGTGCGCGTGAGGTTGTTGCTCGAGCTGGATGATCTGTCGTCGTTGGGCGCCAAGGCGGGTGGGGCGCTGTTCGGGCCGTTGGAGATGGCCGGGTCGTGGAACGTCTCGCAGATCACCGCGACGCGCTGGCAGGCCGAGGCGGTCCGCTTGTCGGAGGCGTTGCCGCGCACGTTGGCGCTGCTGGCCGACGGTGAGCTGCTGGAGCACCAGGCGAAGGTGCTGCTGCACCGCACGGCGCACTGCTCGGTGGAGGTGGCGCGGGCGGTGGAGCAGCTGGTGCTGCCGGCGGGCGCGCAGCTGTGCCCGGCTGATCTGGGGGTGCGGGTGGATCGGGCGGTGCTGCGGGTGGAGTCCGAGCAGGCGCATGTCGCGCAGGCCGAGCAGCGGGCGGCGCGGGCGGCGGCGCAGCGCCGGACGTTCGCCAAGGCGCTGCCCGATGCGATGGGTCTGGCCGGGGCGGTGCTGACGGCTGAGCAGCTGGTGGGGTGGCAGGCCGGGATGCAGGCGTTGGAGCGTCGGGAGCGGTCGGCGGACCGGCAGGCCGGGGTGGAGCGGACGGCTGAGCAGCGTGCGGCGGACCTGTTCGCGGCGTTGCCGGCGATGGTGCTGGCCGGTACCGCGCAGGACCGCGCGACCCGTGACGCTGCACCTGATGGCGGTGGGGGTCTGCGGCCGTGGACGTTGGGGCCGCAGGAGATCGCCGCGCAGGTGGTGGTGAACGTCCATGTGCCGGTCTCGACGGTGCTGGAGCTGTCGCGGGAGCCGGGGACGGTGGAGCGGTACGGCCCGGTCAGTGCCGAGCACGTCCGGTTGCTGCGGCCGCGCAGCTGGCGTCGGGTGATGGTCGATGCCGACAGCGGCCGGCCGGTGGCGATCGACGATCGCAGCACCGCGGTCGACCCGGATCCGCAGGCCGCCCGCGAGCAGGTGCTGGCGATGCTGCGACCGGACGTGGTGGTCGACGTCGATGAGCCTGCGCACGACCCGTCCGCGCGGCTGGCCCGGTTGGTCGACGTGCGGGACGTGCACTGCTGCGGCCCGGGGTGCTCGACGACCCGCACCCATCGGGACCATCTGGACCCGTATCCGTCGGGTCCCACGTCACCGCGCAACCTGGGCCGGCTCAGTGCCCGCTGCCATCGGGCCAAGCACGCCGGGTGGGCGTTGCAGCGGCACGACGACGGCAGCGTGACGTGGACCAGCCCGTCGGGTCGGGTCTACACCCGCCCCGGACCGCACGCACCGCCACCGCACGTCGATCTGCACACCGACCTGCCGCCACTGCGACCACCACCGACGGTCGAGCCCTGCCCCGACGCCGAGCTGAAGAGCCGCACCGACCTCCCGGACGACGTGGCCGACCCCGGCACGGGCACGAGGGGAACGTCCCCGGGCGCAGACGCCACGACGACCGGCCCGGCGGACGACCAGGACGACGGAGGCGACGACCCACCCCCGTTCTGATCCGATCCGCAAGCGGCCGGTCGTCATGCGCCGGACCATCGGCCGCGGTGAGCACTCAGTGCGACAGGTCCGGCGCCTGGGCCGGCGACGTCGACCCGAGGCTGGCGGCCGCGCTCGCGAGCGCGTCGAGGGCTGCCGTGACGACTGCCTCCGACGCGCGGGCCCGGCGGACGGCGGCGTAGACGTGACGCACCGGCTGAGCGCCGCGCACCCGCTTGACGACGACGCGGTCGTGCACGAGTCCGAGGGCGAGCGCCGGGACCAGCGCGACCCCGAGCCCGGCCGCCACGAACCCCTGCGTCGTCGGGTACTCGTCCGCCTGCACGGCGTACGCCGGGGTGAAGCCGGCGGTGCGGCAGGCGTCCAGGGCAGCGGCCTGGCAGTGACCGGGTGCAGACGCCGTGTCGACCCACGGCTCACCGGCCACCTCGGCGAGGTCGACGTCGTCGTCCGCGGTCAGCCGGTGCGCGACGGGGAGGAGCAGGAAGTACGGGTCGTCCAGCAGGTGCACGCGGTGCAGGTCGTCCGCCGGGAGCCCGCCGGGGCCGGAGGCCTCGACGACGACCGCGACGTCGACGTCGCCGGCCCGCAGCGCGGGCAGCGCCTCGTCGGGCTCGGCCACGCCGAGCACGAGCTCGACGTCCGGGTGCCGCCGCCGGAACGCCGCGACGGCAGGCGGGACCAGCGCGGCGCCGGCGCTCGGGAACGACGTGAGGTGCAGGCGGCCGGTGCGCCCGGCGCGCAGGGAGGCCAGCGCGGCCTCGGCGTCGGCGAGGCGACCCAGCACGTCGTCGGCGACGTCTGCCAGCAGCCGTGCGGCGTCCGTCGGGCGCACGCCCCGGCCGGCCTTCTCGAGCAGGACCGTGCCGGTCTCCCGCTCCAGCGCGCTGACGTGCTGGCTGATCGCGCTCGGCGTGTACCCGAGCGCGTCACCCGCCCGCCGCAGCGATCCCGTGCGCACGACCGCCCGCAGCACACGCAGCCGGCGCAGATCGAGCACCTCGTCACCGTACAGCGCCGCTGAACGGTCGACACCGTCATCTCGCTTGTGCTGATGAGTCCGCAGCCCTGATGATCGGGCGGTGAACCTCCGCCCGCTGCTCGCGCTGCTCGGCCTCGCGGCCACCTGGGGCGGGTCCTACCTGCTCATCGCCGTCGCGCTGCGCACGACCACGCCGGCGACGCTCACGCTGCTGCGCTTCCTGCCGGCGGCGCTGCTGGTCGCCGTCCTGGCGCACTCCCGCGGGCAGCTCCGCAGCCTGCGGGGCCGCTGGGGCGCCGTCGTGCTGCTGGCCCTGGTGCAGCAGGCGGCGCCGATGCTGCTCATCGCGGTGGGGGAGCGCAGCATCCCGAGCGGACTGGCCGGCACGCTCGTGGCCGCCACGCCGCTGTGGGGGGCGCTGCTCGCCCCCGCGCTCGGCGGACCGCGGCCGTCCCGGCTCGCCTGGGGCGGGCTGCTCAGCGGACTGGTCGGCGTCGGTCTGCTGCTCGGCGTGGACACCGACGGCGCCGCTGTCCTCGGCTGCGTGCTGGTGCTGCTCGCCGGTCTCGGCTACGCGGTCGGGGCGGCGTGGACGGCTCGCCGCTTCCCCGACGTGCCGCGCCTCGGGCTGCTCACCGGAGTGCTCGTCGCCAGCAGCCTGCTCCTCGTGCCGCCGGTCCTGCTGGACCCCCCGACCCGCCTGCCGAGCCTGCAGGGCGCCCTCGCCATCGCGGTCCTCGGACTGGTCGGCACCGGTCTGGCCTTCGTCGTCATGTACTGGCTGATCGCCGAGGTGGGCCCGGAGCGCACGACGCTGGTGACCTACCTGGCGCCGGTGTTCGCGGTGGGCTACGGGACCCTGCTGCTCGACGAGCCGCTGTCCGCCCTGGGCGTCGGTGGACTGGTCCTGGTGGTGACCGGCGCCTGGCTGGCCGGTCGCCGGCCGCGCGCCACGACGCCCGCCGCGGCCGGGCTGCCCCCGGGCCCGGCGACGCGGGTGCTCAGCGCAGGGCGGTGACGGCGGCCTGCAGCCGGCCGGGGCGCTCGACGTGCCGGCGGCGCAGGGCCAGGCCCGCGACGATGCTGCCGGCCAGCGCGCCGGCGCCGGCGGCCGCGGGCACGCCGACCTTCGCCGCCTTGCGCCCGGTGCGGAAGTCGCGGACGTCCCAGCCCGAGGCGCGCGCCTGCTCGCGCAGCGGCCGATCGGGGTTGACGGCCACCGCGTGCCCGACCGCCGACAGCATCGGGATGTCGTTGTGGCTGTCGCTGTAGGCGGTGCACCGCGACAGGTCGAGGCCCTCGCGCTCCGCGAGCGCCCGGACGGCCTCGCCCTTGGCCGGACCGTGCAGCGGCTCCCCGACGAGCCGACCGGTGTAGCGGCCGTCCTCGACCTCGCTGACCGTGCCGAGCGCCCCCGTCAGACCCAGCCGGGCCGCGATGATCCGGGCCAGCTCGACCGGGGTGGCGGTCACCAGCCAGACGCGCTGACCGGCGTCGAGGTGCTGCTGCGCCAGCGCCCTCGTGCCGGACCAGATCCGCCGGTGCATGAGCTCGTCGTAGATCTCCTCGCCGTACGCCACGATCTCCGACACGGACTTGCCGGCCACCAGGCCCAGCGCCTTGTCACGGGCCTCCTCCACCGCGTCGGGGTCCTCGCGGCCGCGGACGCGGAAGGCCAGCTGCTGCCAGCCGAAGCGCAGCAGGTCCTGGGTCGTGATCATGCCTCGGCCGGCCATGCCCTTGCCGAAGAAGTAGATAGAGGCGCCGCGGATCATGGTGTTGTCGACGTCGAAGAACGCCCCCGCGGTCGGGTCCGGCGGGACGGGCAGGTCGTCCTCGACCTCGGCGGCGGCCGCGGAGGCGGCGCCGGCCAGCACCGTGCGCACGTCCGCATCGGCGCTGAGCGCTCTGCGGGTCACCCGGAGCGAGCGGGGCACAGGTCCTCCTCGTCAGGTCGGGACGTCGTCGAGCCTAGACGGGTGGCCCGTCACGGCCTGTGCGCTGGTGGTCCCCGTACGCTGGTGGTCCCCGTACGCTGGAGGTCATGGTCGGCAGGGGCTCGGACGCCGTGACGCGCTCGGGCCGCGGGGCCCGCCTCGCCGCCCGCACCCTGCTCGTCCTCGTCCTGGCCGTGCTCGTGGCGGGGACGACCTTCGTCGGCGGGCTGCTCGCCGCGCCGCTCGACGTCCGCGCGGTCCCCCCGGCACCGAAGCCGGTGCTGCTGCTGGGGGCCGACGGCACGCAGTTCGGGCAGATCCGCCCGGCGCAGCGGCGGGAGGTGCTGCGCGGCGAGGACATCCCCGAGGTCATGCGCCAGGCGATCATCTCGGCGGAGGACTCGCGCTTCCTCGACCACAAGGGCGTCGACCCGATCGCCACCCTGCGCGCGGCCTACCGCGACCTCACCGGCGGCCGTCGGCAGGGCGGCTCCACGATCACGCAGCAGTACGTCAAGAACGTCTACGTCGGCAACGACCGCACCTTCGGCCGCAAGATCCGCGAGGCGGCGGTGGCGGTGCGGCTCGAGAACCGCAAGAGCAAGGACGACATCCTCACCGACTACCTCAACGTGCTCTACCTCGGCAACAGCACCTACGGCGTCCAGGCCGCGTCGAAGTACTACTACGGCGTGGACGTCAAGGACCTCGCGCTCGAGAAGCCCGGGCAGCCGGGGGCGCCCGACGAGGTCCTGGCGCTCGCCCGCGCGTCCATGCTGGCCGGCATCGCCCCCGCCCCGTCGGCCTGGAACCCGGTGGAGGACTTCGCGCAGGCCCGGCTGCGGCAGAAGTACACGCTCAACCAGATGGTGAGCAACGGCTACGTCACCCCGCAGCAGGCCAGCGAGGCGTTCCGCCGGGAGGCGGCCGTGCTGCCGAAGAAGGTGACGCCGCCGGAGCCGCCGAGCACCGCCCCGGAGTACGCCGACATCGTCACCGCCCAGCTGCAGGAGCGGTTCGCCGACGACCCCGACCAGCTCGACCGGGGTGGGCTGCGCGTGCGCACCGCCCTCGACACCGACCTGCAGGAGGCGGTGACGCGCGCCGCCCGCGAGGTCCTGCCCGACCAGGACGACCCCCAGGCGGCGGTCGTCGCGGTGGACATCAGCAGCGGCGACGTGACGGCGATGACCACGCTGCGGCGGGCACCGGCCAAGGGCGACCGGCCCGAGATCACCGGCTACACCCGCGGCGGCTTCAACCTCGCCATCAACGGCCGCCGGTCGACCGGTTCGACGATCAAGCCGTTCACCCTCGCCGCGGCGCTCGAGAAGGGCCTGACGCTCGACACGCGGCGGTCCGCGCCGTCGTGCGACACGATCGAGGACCCGAACGCCGAGGGCGGCTCGTACCGCTACTGCAACGCTGCGGGCGAGGGCGGGAGCAGCCGCCGGCTGTCGCTGCAGCGGGCGCTGCAGGGCTCGGTCAACACGGTGTACGTCCCGCTCGCCATCGAGGCGGGTCGTCCGCGCATCAAGCAGCTCATGCTGGACGCCGGCGTGGTCGCGAGCGAGGCGGCCTTCGCCACGGCGCCGTCGTCCTTCGGCCTCGGCACGACCGCGCTGGCCAGCCCGCTGTCGATGGCGAGCGCGTACGGGACGCTCATGAACGCCGGGGTCCACGTCGCTCCGCGCTACCTGCTGGAGGTGCGCGACGTGGACGGCGGTCTGGTCAGCCGCGAGCCGGAGCAGCCCGAGCCGGTCCGCCGGGCGCTGTCGCCGCAGGTCGCCGAGCAGGTCGTCGAGGCGATGTCCGGCGTCACCGCGCGCGGCGGCACGGCGCGGTCCGCCCGCCAGGACTTCACCGTCTACGGCAAGACCGGCACGACCAACGACAGCACCAACGCCTGGTTCATCGGCTGCTCGCGCGAGGGCCGGGACGTCTGCCTGGCGGTGTGGATGGGGTACGACGACGAGAGCTGCGGCGAGCAGCTCACCCGGTCCTGCGGCGGCATGAAGGACGTCAACGGCGTCGAGCAGGTCTACGGCGGGACGCTGCCCGCGGACATCTACGACCGCACCTGGGAGATCCTGGACGAGGTGCAGGCGCGCCGGGCCGCCGAGCCGTCGGGCTGAGCCCGCCCCGCCCGGGCAGGTCCCAGGTGCTTGCTGCTGTGACACACTGCCCGCCGTCTCGTGCCGACTCCTGCGACCCCCGGAGGACCTCGTGAGCTCGCCGCAGGCCGCGCCGGGCGGCAACCTCGCCGAGCTGGTGCGCACGGCGGCCGAGCGCTCTCCGGACAAGCCGGCCCTGCTGTTCCGCGGGTCGTCGCTGTCCTGGCAGCAGGTCGACGCGCAGGTCGACGCGGCCGCCACCGCGCTGTCCGGGCTCGGGCTGCAGCCGGGCGACCGCGTGGGGATCTGCCTGACCAACACGCCCGCCTTCCCGGTGGCCTACTTCGGCGTGCTGCGGGCCGGTCTCGTGGCCGTGCCGCTCAACCCGGGCGCCACCCCCGCGGAGCTGCGCTGGGCGCTGGGCGACTGCGGCGCGCGAGCGGTCGTCGTCCACGCCGCCGGCCGCGACGCCCTGCGCGCCCTCGGCGAGGAGCTCGACGACCTCGAGCACGTGCTCGGAGTGGGCGACGGCGGGGAGGCCGCCTCGTGGGACGAGCTGCTCGAGCGGTCGGCCGGTGCCCCGGCGGCGCACCGTCGCGGCGGGGAGGACCTCGCGGTGCTGCTCTACACCTCCGGCACGAGCGGGCGGCCCAAGGGCGCGATGCTGCCCCACCGCGCCCTGCTGGCCAACCTCGAGCAGACCGCCCGCATCACGCCGCCGGTCATGGCGCCGGACGACGTGGTGCTGCTCGTCCTGCCGCTGTTCCACGTCTTCGGGCTCAACGCAGCGCTCGGAGCGGTCGTCCGGCACGGCGCCACCGGTCTGCTCGTCGAGCGCTTCGACCCGGTGGAGACCCTCGCCGAGCTGCGCCGGGCCGGCGTCACCAACGTCGTCGGGGCTCCGCCGATGTACGTCGCGTGGTCGATGCTGCCCGACGTCGAGGACGCCTTCACCAGCGTGCGGCTGGCGGTGTCCGGCGCTGCGCCGCTGCCGGCGGCGGTCCTGCACCGGGTGCTCGACGTCACCGGCCACCACGTCTTCGAGGGCTACGGGCTGACCGAGACCGCGCCGGTCCTCACGTCCACGCTCATGAGCGCCGTCGCCAAGCCGGGGTCGATCGGCCGTCCGATCCCGGGCGTGGAGCTGCGGCTGACCGACGAGCGCGGCCGGCCCGTCGAGGAGGGCGATCCCGGTGAGGTGGTGGTGCGGGGCGACAACGTCTTCGCGGGCTACTGGCCGGACGGCGCCGACGGTCCGGACGCGGACGGCTGGTTCGCCACCGGCGACGTCGCCTACCTCGACGCGGACGGCGACCTGCACCTCGTCGACCGCCGGCTCGACCTCGTGCTGGTCAGCGGCTTCAACGTCTACCCGCGCGAGGTGGAGGACGTCCTCGTCGCCCATCCCGACGTGCAGGAGGCGGCGGTCCTCGGCATCCCGCACCCCTACACCGGCGAGGCGGTCAAGGCCCTGGTCGTGCTGGCGCCCGGCGCGCGCCTGACCGCCGACGAGCTCATCGCGCACGCCGCGCGGTCGCTGGCGAGGTTCAAGTGCCCCACCGCGGTGGAGTTCGTCCCGGAGCTGCCCCACGGAGCGACCGGCAAGGTCCGCAAGGGCCGGCTGCGCGAGCTGTCGGCCTGAGCGGGGAAGGCAGGTGACGCCGATCTGGCGGCGGTCCCGCCCGTCCGCGGTGGTGCTGGTGACCCGCGCCGGGTGCACGATGTGCGCGAAGGCCGAGCCCGTCGTCGCCCGGGCGGCGGCGGACGCCGGCGTGCCCCTCGAGGTGCGCGACGTCGACGCCGACCCCGCCGACCACGCGCGCTGGAGCGACAAGGTGCCGGTCGTGCTGCTCGACGGCGTCGAGCACGCCTACTGGGACGTCGACGAGCGGGTCCTGCGCAAGGCCCTGCGTGTCTAGACGGCGGGCAGGTGGGCAGGCGGCCCCGGGGGAGCCTGTGAGTCGCCTCACCGACTTCGTGCACGCGTTCACAAGCGCGTAACCTCGAGGTCGTCGGGCGACCGGAGGAGCGACGGGTGTGCGAGCAGCGTTGAGCGAGTCGGTCGGGCGGCCTGCGTCCGCGCGCCGCCGCTCCGACGTCCCGGAGGCCACCGTCGCACGCCTGCCCGTCTACCTGCGGGCGCTGCACGCGCTGTCCGAGCGCGGACTGCGGACCGTGTCGAGCGAGGCGCTCGCGGACGCCGCGGGCGTCGGCTCCTCCAAGCTGCGCAAGGACCTGTCCCACCTCGGCTCCTACGGCACGCGGGGCGTCGGCTACGACGTCGCGGAGCTCGTCCGCCACATCAGCGCCGCCCTCGGCCTGGGCCAGCGCTGGGCGGTCGTGCTGGTCGGCGTCGGCAACCTCGGGCACGCCCTCGCCGGCTACGGCGGCTTCGACGAGCGCGGCTTCGACGTCGTCGGCCTGTTCGACACCGACCCCGCCCGCGTCGGGGAGCGGGTCGGCCGGCTCGACGTGCGCCACCTCGACGACCTCGACGAGGTGGTCCGCGGGGCCGGGGCGTCGATCGGGGTCATCGCCACGCCCGCCAGCGCCGCGCAGGACGTCTGCGACCGCCTCGTGGCCGCCGGCGTCACGAGCGTGCTGAACTTCGCGCCGGCGCTGCTGCAGGTGCCCGCGGGGATCGACGTGCGCAAGGTCGACCTGTCCAACGAGCTGCAGATCCTGTCCTTCCACGAGCACCGCAAGGCCGCGATGGGGGTGTCGGCGTGAGCGTGCTCGTCGTCGGCATCTCCCACCGCAGCGCGCCCGTGTCGCTGCTGGAGAAGGTCACGGTCGGCCTCGGCGCCGCGCCGGACGTGGTTCCCGAGCTGCGCTCCTGCGGGCCGGTCGGCGAGGCGGTCGTGCTGGCGACGTGCAACCGGGTCGAGGTCTACGCCGACACCGAGGGCTTCCACGCCGGCGTCGACGCGGTCAGCGACCTGCTCTCCCGGCTGTCGGGCGTCCCGCTCGACGACCTCAAGCGCCACCTCTACGTCCACTGGGAGGCGCAGGCGGTCCTGCACCTGTTCTCGGTGGCGTGCGGCCTCGACTCCATGGTCATCGGCGAGTCCCAGATCCTCGGCCAGCTGCGACGGGCGTACGCCACCGCCCGCGACAGCGGCGCGGGCCCGACGCTGCACGAGCTGTTCCAGAAGGCGCTGAAGGTCGGCAAGCGGGCGCACAGCGAGACCGGCATCGACCAGGCCGGCCGGTCGCTGGTCACCGTCGGGCTCGAGCGCGCGGTCGGCGCGGTCGGCCCGCTCGCCGGTCGCACCGTCCTGGTCATCGGGGCCGGCTCGATGGGCTCGCTGGCCGGCGCGACGCTGCGCCGGGCCGGCGCCGGTGAGGTCGTGGTCGCCAACCGCACGGCGGCGAACGCGACCCGGCTCGCCGAGACGCTCGACGGCCGGGGGATCGGGCTCGACGCTCTGGAGCAGGCCCTCGCCGAGGCCGACGTCGTCGTGTCCTCGACCGGCGCCACCGGCGTGGTCGTGCCCTTCGACCTGGTCGCGCGGGCCGTCGCCGCCCGCGCCGGCCGACCCCTCGCCGTGCTCGACCTCGCGCTGCCCCGTGACATCGACCCGGCGGTGCGCGCGCTGCCCGGTGTCACCCTCGTCGACCTCGAGGGACTGCAGGAGCAGCTCGCCGCGACCGAGGCCGGCGCCGACGTCGAGGCCGCCCGCCGGATCGTGGCCGCCGAGGTCCGCGAGTTCCTGTCCTGGCAGCGCGCGGCCAAGATCGCCCCGACGGTGGTGGCCCTGCGCAGCCGCGCGGACGCGGTCGTGGAGGCCGAGCTCGGCCGGCTCGCCGGACGGCTGCCGGGCCTCGACGCCGCCGCGACGGCCGAGGTGCAGGCCACCGTGCGCCGCGTCGTCGACAAGCTCCTGCACACCCCGACCGTGCGCGTGAAGGAGCTCGCCGAGGCTCCGGAGGGCCTGTCGTACGCCGACGCGCTGCGCGAGCTGTTCGGTCTGGACCGGGCGGCCCCCGCGGCCGTCACCACGGCCGCCGTGCCGTCCGTCGCCGAGGTCCCGCGTGGCTGAGCCCCTGCGCCTGGGCACCCGTGGCAGCGCGCTCGCGCTGGCGCAGTCGGGGCACGTCGCCACCGCCGTCGCCGAGCGGCTGGGGCGACCTGTCGAGCTGGTGCGCGTGCAGACCGAGGGCGACCTCAGCTCCGCCGCCATCGCCCAGATGGGCGGCACCGGGGTCTTCGTCACGGCGCTGCGCGACGCGCTGCGCGCCGGTGAGGTGGACCTGGCCGTCCACTCGTTCAAGGACCTGCCCACCGCGCCGGCCGAGGGCCTGGTCGTCGCCGCCGTGCCCGTCCGGGAGGACCCGCGCGACGTGCTCGTCGCCCGGGACGGCCTGACCCTGTCCGACCTCGGGGCCGGCGCGCGGCTGGGCACCGGCTCGCCCCGGCGCACGGCCCAGCTGCTCGGCCTCGGCCTCGGCTTCGACGTGGTGCCGATCCGCGGCAACGTGGACACCCGCATCGGCAAGGTGCGCTCCGGCGAGCTCGACGCCGTCGTGCTGGCCCGCGCCGGCCTGGCCCGCCTCGACCGGCTCGACGACGCCACCGAGGTCCTCGACCCGCTGACCGTGCTGCCGGCACCGGCGCAGGGGGCGCTCGCCATCGAGTGCCGCAGCGCCGACGTCGACCTCGTCGCGCTGCTCGCCGAGCTCGACGACCGCGACAGCCGCACCGCGGTCGCTGCCGAGCGGGCCCTGCTGGGGGCCCTCGAGGCCGGTTGCACCGCTCCGGTCGGGGCGTTGGCCGTCATCGCCGAGGGGGACGGAGACGGCGACGGCGACGGCCTGGAGATCTACCTGCGCGGCGTGGTGGCCGCGATCGACGGGACAGACGCGGTACGCCTGTCGGCGACCGGTCCGACGTCCGAGGCCGAAGAGGTGGGACGCCGGCTCGCTGCCGAGCTGCTCGACCTCGGGGCCGCGGACCTGATGGGAGTGACGCGCACATGAGCCCCAAGACCCGACCCGAGAAGAAGGCCGCAGGACAGGTGGCCCTCGTCGGCGCCGGCAGCGGCGACCCGTCGCTGCTCGTCGTCCGCGCCGCCGACCTGCTGCGCGCGGCCGACCTCGTGCTGGCCGACGAGCGCTGCCCCGAGGAGCTGCTCGCCGGGGTCCGCGAGGACGCCGAGGTGGTGCGCACCCCCGCCGGCGAGGCGCAGGGCGCGGCGCTCGTGGCCGCCAGCAAGGAGGGCCGGGCCGTCGTGCGCCTGCTGCCGGGCGACCCCTTCCTGCACGCCGAGGGCGCCAAGGAGGCCGAGGCCGTGCTGCGCGCCAGGCACCGGCTCGAGGTGGTCCCGGGCGTCCCGGACGCCGTGTCCGTGCCCGGCTACGCCGGGGTCGCCGTCGGGCTGCCCCGCACGGTCGCCCGGGTCGACGACGGGACGAGCTTCGCCGCGCTCGCCGCCGCGCCAGGCACGCTCGTCCTGCTGACCACCGCCGCGTCCGTGGCCAAGAGCGCCGCGGCGCTCGTCGAGCACGGCCGCCGGCCCGGCGAGCCGGTGTCGGTCACGGTGGCCGGGACGACCACCGAGCAGCGCACCGTCGTCTCGACGCTCGACGGCGTCGAGCAGGCCGTCACGGCTGCGGACCTGCGCGGCGACGCCGTCGTGGTCGTCGGTGAGCCGGTCAAGCGCACCGACCGGCTGTCCTGGTTCGAGAGCCGTGCGCTGTACGGCTGGCGGGTGCTCGTGCCGCGTACCCGCGACCAGGCCGGCGCCCTGTCGGCCGTGCTGCGTGCGCACGGCGCCGTGCCGGTCGAGGTGCCGACCATCGCGGTCGAGCCGCCCCGCACCCCGGCGCCGATGGAGCGGGCGGTCAAGGGACTGCACGACGGCAAGTACGCCTGGATCGCCTTCACCTCCACCAACGCGGTCCGGGCCGTGCGCGAGAAGCTCGAGGAGTACGGCCTCGACGCGCGCGCCCTGTCCGGCGTCAAGGTGGCCGCGGTGGGCGAGACGACCGCGCAGGCGCTCGTCGACTTCGGGGTCCGCCCCGACCTGGTCCCGACGGGTCAGCAGTCCAGCGAGGGGCTGCTCGCCGACTTCCCGCCGTACGACGCCGTCTTCGACCCGATCGACCGGGTGCTGCTGCCCCGCGCCGACATCGCGACCGACACGCTGCTCGCCGGGCTGCAGGAGATCGGCTGGCAGGTGGACGACGTCACCGCCTACCGCACCGTGCGCGCCGCCCCGCCGCCCGCCGAGACCCGTGAGGCGCTCAAGGGCGGCGGCTTCGACGCCGTGCTGTTCACCTCGAGCAGCACGGTGCGCAACCTCGTCGGCATCGCCGGCAAGCCGCACGACACGACGGTCCTGGCCTGCATCGGCCCGCAGACCGAGGCGACCGCCCGGGAGCTGGGGCTGCGCGTCGACGTCCTGGCGCCCCGGCCGGACATCGCCAGCCTGGTCGACGCGCTCGCCGCCTTCGCGCTCGAGCGCCGCGCCGCCGCTCTGCCCGCCGTCGCGCCGCTGCCGAGCGCAGCGCACCGCCGCAAGATGGCGCGGGCGGCCGCCGCGGCGGGGAAGACGACGAGCCCGTGACGGCCACCCCGGTCGCCGGGTTCCCGACGGCCCGACCCCGCCGGCTGCGGCGCACGCCCGCCCTGCGGCGCCTGGTCGCCGACGTGCGGGTGCGCCCGGCCGATCTCGTGCTGCCCGTCTTCGTCAAGGAGGGCCTCGACGAGCCGCACCCCATCTCGTCCATGCCGGGGGTCGTCCAGCACACCCGTGACTCGCTCAAGAAGGCGGCGCACGAGGCGGTGCAGGCGGGCGTCGGCGGGCTGATCCTGTTCGGCGTCCCGCAGGTCAAGGACGCCCGCGGGTCCGGCGCCGACGACCCCGCCGGCATCGTGCAGCTCGCCCTGGCCGACGTCGTCGCCGAGGTCGGCGACGAGCTCGTGGTCATGACCGACCTGTGCCTCGACGAGTACACCGACCACGGGCACTGCGGTCTGCTGACGCCCTCCGGCGAGGTGGACAACGACGCGACGCTCGAGCGCTACGCCGCCGCGGCCGTCGCGCAGGCCCGGGCGGGCACGCAGGTCGTGGCGCCGAGCGGGATGATGGACGGCCAGGTCGCCGCCATCCGCCAGGCGCTGGACGGCGCCGGCTACCCGCACCTGCCGGTGCTGGCCTACTCGGCGAAGTACGCGTCCGCGTTCTACGGGCCGTTCCGCGAGGCGGCCGAGTGCGCCCCGCAGTTCGGCGACCGGTCGGCCTACCAGCAGGACGCGTCCCGGTCGACCGCCGAGGGCGTCCGGGAGGCCCTGCTGGACCTGGCCGAGGGCGCTGACGCCGTCATGGTCAAGCCCGCCGGGTCCTACCTCGACGTGCTGCGGGCCGTGGCGGAGTCGGTCGACGTCCCGGTCGCCGCCTACCAGGTCAGCGGCGAGTACGCCATGGTCGAGGCGGCCGCGGCGCAGGGCTGGGTCGACCGCCGGCGGATCGTCCTCGAGATGCTGACGAGCGTCCGCCGGGCCGGTGCCGGGATGGTGCTGACCTACTGGGCCACCGAGGCCGCCGGCTGGCTCGCCGAGCAGTGAGCGCCCGCTAGGTGGTCGACGGGCTCGCCACCGCCCTGATCGCGCTGTCGCTGGCTCTGGCGCTGTGGGCCGCGGCGTGCGCGGCGCTCGACCGGCTGCCCCCCAAGCCCCATCTGCAGCTGCTGTTCCTGCTGCAGGCCCTGGTGGTCCTGCAGGCCGTCGTCGCGCTGGTGCGCGCGGGGGACTGGGCGGGTCCCAAGGCCGAGCTGTTCGGCTACCTCGCGGTCTCCGCGGTGCTCGTGCCCGGCGGGCTGTTCCTCACGGTCGAGGAGCGCAGCCGCTGGGGGACGCTCGTGCTCGCCGCGGCCTGCCTGACCCTCGCCGTCGTCGTCGTGCGCCTGCAGACGGTCTGGTCCGCGGGTGCCTGACGCACGGGTCGGCCGCGGCGCCGGCCGGCTGCTCGTGGCGGTCTACGCGGTCTTCGCCCTGGCCGCCTCCTCGCGGGCGGGTCTGCAGCTCGCGACCCGCTTCGAGGACGCCCCGCTGGCCTACCTGCTGTCGGCGGTCGCGGCGGCCGTCTACGTCGTCGCGACCGTCGCCCTGGCCCGTGGAGCGCGCCGGCTGGCCTTCTGGACGGTGCTGTTCGAGCTCGTCGGGGTGCTGGCCGTGGGCACCGCCACCGTGCTCGGGCTCGGCGACTTCCCGGACGAGACGGTGTGGTCCTCGTACGGCGTCGGCTACGGCTTCGTGCCGCTGGTGCTGCCCGTGCTCGGGCTGCTGCGGCTGCGGGCCACCCGCTGAGGCGGCCCGCGGACTACGGTCGCCACCCATGAGCCTCACCGCCGAGCAGGCCGGCAGCGACCTGCGGGCCTTCGTCGACGCCTCGCCGTCGCCCTTCCACGCCGTCGCCGAGATGGTGCGGCGCCTGTCCGAGGGGGGCTTCACCGCACTCGACGAGCGCGAGCGCTGGAGCCTGGCGCCCGGTGACGCCCGCTACGTCGTCCGGGACGGCGGCAGCCTCATCGCCTTCCGCGTCGGTCACGCCCCGCTCGCCGACGCCGGGATGCGCCTGGTCGGCACGCACACCGACTCGCCCACCTTCAAGGTCCGCCCCCGCTACGACGTGCGCCGTGGCCGCTACCGCCTGGTCGGCGTCGAGCCGTACGGCGGGCTGCTCGCGCACACCTGGCTCGACCGGGAGCTGACCGTCGCCGGGCGGCTCGCGGTGCGCGCCGCGGACGGCTCGATCGAGCTGCGGCTCGCCGTGCTGCCCGGAGGGCCGGTGCGGCTGCCGTCGCTGGCGATCCACCTCGACCGGTCCGTGCGCGACGGCCTCGTGCTCGACCCGCAGACCCAGCTCGTCCCGGTCTGGGGCGCCGACCGCGACGGCGACCCGGGCCTGCTGGCGGCGCTGGCCGGGGTCGCCGGGGTCGACGAGTCAGCGGTGCTCGGCCACGACCTCGTGCTCGCCGACACCCAGCCGTCGGCGGCGACCGGCTCCGACGGCTCGTGGGTGGCAGCGCCACGGCTGGACAACCTCGGGTCGTGCCACAGCGCGACGCTGGCCCTGCTGGCGGTCTCGCCCGCCGCCCACACCCAGGTCCTCGTCGCGAACGACCACGAGGAGGTGGGCAGCGGGTCGATGGAGGGTGCCCGCGGCTCGTTCCTCGAGGACGTCGTGGCCCGCCTCGTGGCCGCCACCGGGGCGGCCGACCCGCAGGACCTGCACCGGGCGACCGCCCGCTCGCACCTGGTCAGCGCCGACATGGCGCACGCGCAGCACCCGACGCAGGGCGAGCGGCACGAGCCGTCGCACGCCCCGGTGCTCGGCGGCGGACCGGTCCTCAAGCTCAACGCCAACCAGTCGTACGCCACGGACGCCCGCAGCGGCAGCTGGTTCGCCGCGCGCTGCGCCGACGCGGGTGTGCCGCTCCAGCACTTCCTGACCCGCGCCGACCTGCCGTGCGGGTCGACCATCGGTCCGCTCACCGCCATGCGGATGGGGCTGTCGACGGTCGACGTCGGCTCGCCGATGCTCGGGATGCACTCGTGCCGCGAGCTGGCCTCGGCGGCGGACGTGCCGCTCATGGTGCAGGCGATGACGGCCTGCCTCGAGCTCGGCTGAGCTCCTGGACAGCCCGGCCGGGGCGCGGTTGGGTCGGGGCATGAGCACCCGCACCTCGCCCTGGCCCCACGGCATCCCCTGCTGGGCCGACGTGTCCGCCACCGACGTCCGCGCCAGCGGCGCCTTCTACAGCGCCGTCCTCGGCTGGGCGGTCCCGGAGCCCGACGAGCAGTGGGGCGGCTACGTCACCGCCGCGGCCGGCGGGCAGCTGGTCGCGGGCATCGGGCCGCTGCAGGGCGGGTCGGCAGCCTGGACCGTCTACCTCGCGACCGACGACGTGGCGGGACTGGCCGCGCGGGCGCCCGAGCACGGCGGCACCGTCCTCGCGCCGGTCATGGACGTCGGTCCGCTGGGACGCATGGCGATCCTCGCCGACCCCTCCGGCGCGACCTTCGGGCTCTGGCAGGCCGGGACGATGATCGGCGCGAGCCGGGTCAACGAGCCGGGCGCTCTGACGTGGGAGGACCTGCGCTCGACCGACCCCGGGGCCGCCCGCGCCTTCTACGGCGCGCTGTTCGGCTACGCGTACGACCCGGTGGAGATGGCGGGTCCCGACTACACGACGTTCCGGCTGCCGTCGGAGCAGGCTCCGCTGGGCGGCATGGGCCCGATGATGGGCTCGCCCGACGGGACGGGCAGCCACTGGCTGGTCTACTTCGGCGTCGCGGACACCGATGCGGCCGTGGCCGCGGCCGAGGCCGCCGGCGGGTCGCTGCTGGCGCCGGCGAAGGACACGCCGTTCGGGCGGATGGCCTGGCTGGCCGACCCCGACGGCGCTGCCTTCACCGTCATGTCGATCGAGGCCTCGCAGCCGGCGCCGGACCGCAGCGGCTGACCTCCCCGCGCCGTGTGCGGCGCCGCCGGGCAGGATGGCCGCCATGACCCACCCCTTCGAGGCGCCCGCCAGCGAGGCGCTGTTCGACCGCGCCCGGTCCGTCATCCCGGGCGGCGTCAACAGCCCTGTCCGCGCGTTCCAGGCGGTCGGCGGGACACCGCGGTTCATGGCCAGCGGCCGGGGGCCCTACCTCACCGACGTCGACGGCCGCGAGTACGTCGACCTCGTCTGCTCGTGGGGGCCGGTCATCCTCGGGCACGCGCATCCGGCCGTGGTCGCGGCGCTGCAGGAGGCCGCCGCGAAGGGCACCAGCTTCGGCACGCCGAGCCGCGGCGAGGTCGAGCTGGCCGAGCTCATCGTCGACCGGGTCGCCCCGGTGGAGCAGGTCCGGCTGGTCAACTCCGGCACCGAGGCCACCATGTCGGCGATCCGCCTGGCCCGCGGCTTCACCGGGCGCAGCAAGGTCGTCAAGTTCGCCGGCTGCTACCACGGGCACGTCGACGCGCTGCTGGCCAGCGCGGGCAGCGGGATCGCGACCCTGGGGCTGCCCGACAGCCCCGGCGTCACCGGCGCCACGACCGCCGACACGATCGTGCTGCCCTACAACGACCTCGAGGCGGTGCAGACGGCCTTCGAGCAGTCCGGCGACGAGATCGCCGTGGTGATCACAGAGGCGGCCGCCGCCAACATGGGCGTCGTCCCGCCCCTGCCCGGCTTCAACGCCGGTCTGCAGGGCCTGTGCCGGCAGCACGGCGCGCTGCTGGTCCTCGACGAGGTGATGACCGGCTTCCGGGTGAGCCGCGCCGGCCACTTCGGGCTGGAGGGGGTCGCACCGGACCTGTTCACCTTCGGCAAGGTCATGGGCGGGGGGCTGCCGGCGGCGGCCTTCGGCGGCCGGGCCGACGTCATGAGCCGGCTCGCGCCGCAGGGCCCGGTGTACCAGGCCGGGACGCTGTCGGGGAACCCGCTCGCCGTCGCGGCCGGCCGGGCCACGCTCGAGCAGTGCACCGACGAGGTCTACGCCCGCGTCGACGCGGCCGCCGAGACGGTCGGCCGGCTGGCGTCCGAGGCCCTGACGAGCGCGGGCGTCGCCCACCGGGTCAACCGCTCGGGCAGCCTGTTCAGCATCTTCTTCGCCGACCACGCGGTCGTCGACTACGCCACCGCCTCGCAGCAGAACGTCCTGCAGTACAAGGCGTTCTTCCACGAGATGCTGGCGCGCGGCGTCTACCTGCCGCCGAGCGCGTACGAGTCGTGGTTCGTCAGCGCCGCCCACGATGAGCAGGCGCTGGAACGGGTAGCAGACGCCCTGCCGCACGCAGCCCGGGCCGCCGCCGCCGTCGACGCGCCCGAGCTGGTGTCACCACCGACG
>CADCUE010000234.1 GCA_902805805.1 uncultured Frankineae bacterium
CGGAGTGGTGCCCGCCGTCGCGACGGCGGCCGCCGGACCGGCGTTGCCGGCGATGTCGCTCACCGAGCCGGCGGCGAGCGTCACGACGTTGCCCTCGACGAGGGCCCCCGTGGTGACGGTGATGGTGCCGCCCTGCACCGCGACGCCGGTGACTGCCGGCTGCGACGCCCCGCCCGTGACGGTGAAGTCGCCGGTCGTGACCGTCGCGGCGTCCAGGTTCTCGCTCGCCGTGAAGACCACCGAGGTGCTGCCGGCGACCGGAGCCGTCGTCTGGGCGGTGACGGCCGGAGCCTGCGTGTCGGGGGCAGCGGTGACCGTGACCGGGACCGTGCGGGTGACGGCGCCTCCGCCGGCCTGCGTGACGGTGAAGACCAGCGAGCAGCTGCCCGGCGCCTGACCCGCCGGCACGGTGATCGTGAACTGGCGACCGGCCGTGCTGTTGGTGTCGGCCGGGATCGCCGCGTCGGTCAGACCGCAGCCGCTCACCGATGCGGCCGAGATGTCCTCACCGGCGATGGTGCCGGTCAGGGTGCCGCCCTGCTGCACGCTGGACGAGGTCAGCGCGACGGTGCCGAACTGCGTGCCGCCGCCGGCGGCCGTGATGGCGGCCTGCAGGTCACCCGAGACGACGTCCGGGCCACCGAAGATGTGACCGATGGCGTTCAGCCTGGCGGCGTTGCGGTTGGCGAAGGCGACCACCGGTGCAGCGCTCGTGGCGCTGTTGGTGATCAGGAGCGCGCGGTTCTCCTTGGCCGACAGCGCGGCGCCGCTCAGGGCGTCGATGCCCTCGTTGGTCCCGGACGCCAGGTTGAACGTCGTGTTCGTGAAGCCCTGCGTGGCGATGAGGGCCTCGGCGATGCGCACGGAGGTCTCGGAGCGGTCCGCTCCGGACAGCCGGTCGATGACCTGGACGTCGTTGAACTCGAGCTCGGCGAGGATCTCCTCGCTGACGCGTGCCTCGCCGCCCAGGACGTACACCTGGGTGACCCCGCTGAGGACGAGGGCGTCTTCCGTGGCGTCCGGGATGTCGTCCCGGGTCACGAGGAACAGCGGGTGCTTGCCCTTGTAGGACAGAGGTCCGCCGGCCAGGGCGTCGATGGTGCTCGTGCCGGAGGCGATCAGGCCGATGTTGCTGGCGGTGGAGCCCTCGCCGGCCGCCACGACCTCCAGCGCGGTCTCGAAGCGGTCGTCGCCGGCCAGGCGCGTCACGCTGGTGAAGCCGAGAGCGCGGAACGACTCCGCCTGGGTGGCGCTGACCGCCACCGGGCCGCCGATGACGGTGAGGGACGTGGCTCCGGCGGCGCGCAGCGCGCGCAGCTCGGCCAGGATCGGCGCCGGCGTGGTGTCCCGGCGGGTCAGCAGGACCGGCGCGTTGCGGACCCCCGCCAGGAAGTTCGCCGCCAGCGCGTCAGGGGTGCGTCCCGACTCGCCGCTGGCGATGATCACGTTGGTGATCGCGGGCCCCGTGGCCCGGAAGCGGGCGGTGGCCGCGGCCGAGGTCTCGTAGCGGTCGTTTCCGGCGACGCGGTCGAACCCGAAGCCGGCGGCGGCGCTGGCGGGCAGCGCGGTGGCGACGGCGCCCGACAGGGCGAGGGCGCCGGCGAGGATGCCGACGGCCGTGCGCCGCCCGGCGGGCCTGCGTGTGGTGGTCAAGATGAGCCCTCCTGCTGTGAGTGGCAGAGCCGTGCTGGCCCTGAGGGTCGTCGGCGGTCGGGACCGCCGGGCCAGGCGCTACGCAGCGTGCCGAGGCACTCCGCCCGGGTGACGGTCGGAACCTAACAGCAGCGTGCGGCTCGGACAGGTGACAGTCCCGTTCCCCTTCCGAGAGCCGTGGCGTCAGCCGGTCGCGCCCGCGTGCATCTCCCAGACGAGGACCTCCGCAGGCTCGGTGGCGGTCACCGTCCGGACACCCGCGGCAGTGAGGCGCGCGGCGTCTGCCTCGGCCAGCGCTCCGGCGCCGTCCAGCACGACGGCGCCCCGCACCACGAACAGGTGCAGGTACGGCGCCGCGGGCAGCTGGACGCTGCCTCCGGGTGGCAGCCGGGCGGCGTGCAGGGCGGCGGAGCCGTTGTCGAGGGGTACGCCGCTCGCACCGGCGTGCCGCGCCAGACCGGACGCGACCGGGACGAGCCCGCCCCCGGCCAGCTCGCCCCGGAGGTCGCGCTGCGCGTACGCCGGCGTCCGGCCCCGCGTGTCCGGCGGGACCCACATCTGCACGAAGCGCACCGGCTCGCGGGGCCGGTCCGGCTCGAGGCGGTGGGCGTCGTTGCGCTCGCTGTGCAGGACTCCGGTGCCGGCACTCATCCGCTGCGCCAGTCCCGGGTGGACGATGCCGCGGCGGCCGGTGGAGTCCCGGTGCACCAGCGAGCCCTCCACCACCCAGGTCACGATCTCCATGTCGTGGTGCGGGTGGGTGTCGAAGCCGGCGCCCACCTCCAGGCGCTCCTCGTTGTGGGCCAGCAGCAGCCCGTGGGAGGTGTTGGCCGGGTCGTAGTGGCGCCCGTAGGAGAAGGAGTGCCGGCTGACCGTCCCTGCGCCGCGCGTGGTGGACCGGTCCGCTGCCCGACGGACGTCGACCTGCGTCAGTGGAGGTGCCTCCGCCAGTCCTGCGGCACCTTGCCGGCCGGACCGGGGACGGCCTGCGACGCGGGGCGCGAGTCCGGCGGCGCCAGGGGCGGACCGTCGACGGCGCGCGAGGTCCGGAAGTCCCAGAACCAGTCCTCGCCGGGTTCGAAGCTGCGGATGACGTCGTGCCCGGTGGCCCGGGCGTGGGTGCTGGCGTGCTGCGACGGTGAGCTGTCGCAGCAGCCGATGCTGCCGCAGCGCGCGCACCGCCGCAGGTGGAACCACCAGCCCGGCCCGTCCCCGGCCTCGCACTGCGCGCATCCGGTCCCGCTCGGTGGCACGGAGGGGTCGATGCTCGACGACGTGCCGGGCTCGGTCATGGCGGCCTCCGCTCCAGTTCGGCCTGCTCGCAGGCTCTCCGTCCGGACCGGAGGCGTCAAGCACCGCCCGGGTGGGCGTCAGAACCAGGCGGGCTGCATGTCCAGCGTCGTCGTGTCGAGGCTCTCGAGCAGGTCCAGCGAAGGACCGGTCTTCGGCAGCTCCCAGCGGAAGAAGAAGCGCCCGGCCTGGCGCTTGCCGTCGTAGAAGCTCCCCGACCGCCCGTCGGCGGCCAGCAGCTGCTCGAGCCATGTCCACGCCAGGACGGTGTGCCCGACGGCCTCGAGGTAGACCGTCGCGTTGGCGAGCGCCACCTCCAGGTCGCCGGTGCTGAACAGCGTCGCGGTGGTGCGGGGCAGCCGGTCGACGACGGCGCGCAGCTGGGCCGCGAGCTCGGCCAGCTCGCCGCCGCGCGCCTGCGCCCGGTCGGCGGTGGCGGCCATCGTGGCGAGGAGCAGCTGCAGACCGGCACCGCCGTGCATGACGGCCTTGCGGCCCAGCAGGTCCAGGGCCTGGATGCCGTGCGTGCCCTCGTGGATGGGGTTGAGGCGGTTGTCGCGGTAGAGCTGCTCGACCGGGTACTCCCGGGTGTAGCCGTAGCCGCCGAGGACCTGGATGGCCAGGCTGTTGGCCTCCAGGCACCACTGCGACGGCCAGCTCTTGGCGATCGGCGTGAGGACGTCGAGCAGCAGCGTCGACCGGGTGCGGACCTCGTCGGACGCCCCGGTCCTCTCCTCGTCGAGCAGGCGTCCGCAGTAGAGGTTGAGAGCCAGAGCGCCTTCGACGTAGGCCTTCTGCGCCAGCAGCATCCGCCGGACGTCGGCGTGCGCGATGATCGGGACCTGCGGGCTGGCCGGGTCCTTGGCGCTGACCGGCCGGCCCTGCGGACGGCCCTTGGCGTAGTCGAGGGCGTGCAGGTAGCCGGTGTAGCCCAGGCAGGTCGCTCCGAGCCCCACGCCGACCCGCGCCTCGTTCATCATGTGGAACATGTACTTCAGGCCCGCGTGCGGCTCGCCGACCAGGAAGCCGACCGCACCGGCCTGACCGCCGGGCGTGTGCACGCCCTCCCCGAAGTTGAGCAGCGTGTTGACCGTCCCGCGGAAGCCCATCTTGTGGTTGAGGCCGGCGAGGACGACGTCGTTGCGCTCGCCGGTCTCCACCACGACCTTCGGCACCACGAACAGCGAGATGCCCTTCACCCCGGGCGGTCCCCCCGGGATCTTGGCGAGCACGAGGTGGACGATGTTCTCGGTCAGCTCGTGGTCGCCGGCGGAGATCCACATCTTGTTGCCGAACAGCCGGTAGGTGCCGTCGTCCTGCGGCACGGCCCGGGTCGTCACGTCCGACAGCGACGAGCCCGCCTGCGGCTCGGACAGGCACATGGTCCCGAAGAAGCGGCCCTCGACCATCGGGCGGACGTACGTGTCGACCTGCTCCGGGGAGCCGTGCGCGAGCAGCAGGTTGACGTTGGCGATCGTGAGGAACGGGTAGCTGCTCGTGCCGACGTTGGCGGCCTGGAACCAGCCGAACACGGCCTGCCCGACCACGGCCGGCAGCTGCAGGCCACCGAGCTCCTCGTCGAGCGTTCCCGCCAGCAGTCCGGCGTCGGCGAAGACCTTGAGCGCGGCGCCGATCTCAGGGATGAGGTGGACCCGCTCGCCGTCGAAGACGGGCTCCTCGGTGTCGCTGGCGCGGTTGTGCGGGGCGAAGTGCTCGGTGGCGATCTGCTCCGCCAGGTCGAGGACGTCGTCGAAGGTCTCGCGCGAGTGCTCGGCGAAGCGCTCGCGCGAGGTCAGCTGCTCGACGTCGAGCCACTCGTACAGCAGGAACTCGAGGTCACGGCGGGAGAGCAGCACGCTGGGCACGGCCACCAGCGTACGGGCGGTCCGTGCGCCGGAGGCCGACCCTGCGACGATGCTGCGAGGACACGCAGACCCGTCTCCGCCTCGACCAGGAGGACCGCATGACCACGTCCAGCTCGCCCGTCGCCGTCGTCGGCTGCGGCCTCATGGGCTCCGGCATCGCCGAGGTCCTCGCCCGGGCCGGGCGCCCGGTCCTGGTGCACGAGGTCGACGACGGCGCCGCGCAGCGCGGTCGTGCGCGCATCGAGGGCTCGCTGGCACGCGCGGTCCGCAACGGCAAGCTCGACGAGGCGGGCCGGGACGAGGTGCTCGCCCGCATCGAGATCGGCACCGACCTCGACGCGCTCGCCTCCGCCGAGCTGGTCGTGGAGGCGGCGAGCGAGGACGAGGCCGTCAAGACCGAGCTGTTCCGGCGCCTCGACGCGGTCCTGGAGCGCGAGGACGCGGTGCTCGCCTCGAACACGTCGTCCATCCCGATCATGAAGCTGGGCACCGCCACCCGTCGCCCGGAGCAGGTCGTCGGACTGCACTTCTTCAACCCGGTGCCCGTGCTCGCGCTGGTCGAGGTCGTCCCCTCGCTGCTGACCAGCGCGGAGACCGTCAAGCGGGTGCAGCACCTGGCCGAGGGCGAGCTCGGCAAGACGGTGATCCGCTCGCAGGACCGCGCAGGGTTCATCGTCAACGCGCTGCTCGTGCCGTACCTGCTGTCCGGTGTCCGGATGCTCGAGTCGGGCTTCGCCTCGGCCCGCGACATCGACGCCGGCATGGTCAAGGGCTGCGCGCACCCGATGGGGCCGCTGCAGCTGTCGGACCTCATCGGCCTCGACACGGTCAAGGCCATCGCCGAGTCGCTGTACGCGGAGTTCAAGGAGCCGCTGTACTCGCCGCCCCCGATGCTGCTGCGGATGGTCGACGCCGGGCTGCTGGGCCGCAAGAGCGGCCGCGGGTTCTACGAGTACGCGCGGTGAGCCGGGGCTGAGCGCTCGGAGCGACGCGGCGAGGGCGGCGAGCCGACTCCCGGGGAGGTGAGAGCCTCCATCGCGATGGTTCAGATCGCATCGCGCGCTGCCGACCGCAGGCAGGGAAGGGCGCTGGCCTCTCACGGACGGCAGTTCGGCGCACAGCAGGACTGGTCCGACCAGCTGTGCGCATGCGCCGGGCCGACTGCAGGTCAGCCGGCTGCGCATTCCGGTGCCGGAAGCGATCGTCATCGGGCTCGGTCCGGACCGCGCGGGTCTGACGTTCCGGCGTAGCTGTCCACACGATTCCCACTTGTCCACAGCGCCTTTCACGTCCGTGTTCTGTCGGAGGTCGCGGATAGGTTCGTCTCATGACGGCGACGGGTGCGGCTCTTGCGCCGCTGGTCGACGCGGTGGTCGCGCAAGCCCTGGACCAGCTGAGCGTCGAGCAGCTGCAGGTCCAGATCGCGGCCGTCACCCCGCAGGTCGCCCAGCTGCAGGGCTGGCTCACCACCGCGGTCGGGCGGCTCGAGGAACTGTCCGACGGCACAGTGGTCGGGGACGAGGGTGGGGCCCGCACGGTCGCCGGATGGCTGGCGCAGGTGCAGCACACCACCGCGAGCGCCGCCGGCGCGCAGCTGCGGACCGCCCGGCTGCTCCGGTCGATCCCGCTCGTCGCCGACGCCGTGCTGGAGGGCGTCCTGACCCCGCAGCAGGCGGCGGTGCTCACCCGGTTGGTCGACAGGGTCGACGCCTCGGCGCTGCTGGCCGCGCAGCCGGATCTGATCATCGTGGCGGCGGCGATGGATCCCGCGCAGCTCGGCCAATGGGTCACCCACCAGATCGCGACGCACTGCGAACCGCAGTTCGACCGCGAGCAGGCCCGCAGCGGGGAGCAGCGGTACCTGCAGACCAGCCGCGAGGCCGACGGCAGCCTGCGCGGCCGATTCCGGCTGGCCGCCGAGGACAGCGAGGTGCTGCTCACCGCCCTGGAGCCGCTGGCCCGCAAGGCCGGTGAGGAAGATCGCCGCACCGCCGGGCAACGCCGCGCCGACGCCCTGGTCGAGCTCGCCGAGCAGGTGGTGCGGCACGGCGAGCTCCCCGACGCCGGCGGGTTGCGGCCGCAGCTGAGCTACGTCCTGCCCGCCGACTGGGCCGCCGGCCAGCAGGCGCAGGCCGTCTGCCCGGACTGCGGACCGCGGTGCGCCGAGCACGCACCGCTGGGCTTCGCCGACACCGTGCGTACTGCCCTGCCCGGTCGCGGCGGCGTGCGCGCCGAGCAGGCTTGCGCCACCGCCGCGTGGAGCGGACCGCAGACCCGCAGCCGCATCGAAGCGCTGATCTGCGACGCGCGGATCAGCCGGGTGCTGCTCGACCCCGTCGGACAGGTCTCCGGACTGCAACCGCTGCGCGACTCGGTCACCCCCCGCCAACGCCGCGAGCTCGCCGCACGCGACCTGGGCTGCACCGCGCGAGGCTGCACCCGACCACCGGCCATGTGCGACGCCCACCACCTGCGCTCACGCGCCGACGGCGGCCCGACCGACGTCGGAAACCTCGTCCTGCTCTGCCGCAGACACCACGTCCTGTGGCACCAGGGCAAGCTCCAGCTCCACCACCTCGACGTCCCCTGGCACCCCGACTCGCGCACCGGACCGCCACCTCACCTGCTCGACGACCTGCTGGCCGCAGGACCATGACGGTGGACGCAGGCGCGATGCCCGCCCCCGCAGCGTCGACTTCTGCGACCGGCACCTGTCCGACCGCCACCTGCGGTCGCGACGCCTCCGTCATCGAGGCGGGTTCGCGACGTAGGTTCGGGTCCTCACGGACAGGAGCCCGAGTGTGCTGAGCAGCGACGTCGCCGAGCCGCGGGTGACCTACCTCGTCATCGACGGCGAGAACCTCGACGCCACGCTCGGCGTGAGCGTCCTCGGCCACCGCCCGGCGCCTGACGAGCGGCCGCGGTGGGA
>CADCUE010000235.1 GCA_902805805.1 uncultured Frankineae bacterium
TGCTCGTGCTGGCTGCCCTGGTCGGCGCGCTGTGGCTGCTGGGCCTGGTGGGCCTGGGCTACCTCCGGCTCGACGACGTCGTCCCGCTGCCGCGCGTCGAGGGCATCCCCCTGCCGACGCTGCTGCTCGTGGGCGGTCTGCTCGCCGGACTGCTGCTGGCGCTGCTGTGCCGTCCGCTCGTCGCGGCCGGTGCCCGGCGCCGGGCCCGGCGCGCCCGCCGTCGCCTCGACGACGCCGTCGAGCAGGTGGCGCGCGAGGAGGTCCTCACGCCGCTCGAGCAGGCGCGCGAGGACCACGACCGCTACTGCCGTGCGGTGAGTCGCGCCGCAGGGTGACCTGCGGTGGCAGGCTGGGCCGCGACCGTCCGCGCTGCGCCCCGAGGAGACTCCCGTGCCCGACCTGACCCTGCCGCCCCGACTGCGCCTGGGTGGGCAGCCGCTGTCGGTCGTCGGGCGGGCCCGCATCTACGTCTGCGGCGTCACGCCGTACGACGTCACCCACCTCGGACACGCAGCGACCTTCGTGTGGGTGGACGCCGCCGACCGGGTGCTGCGCCGGCTCGGCGTCCGCACCGAGGTCTGCCGCAACGTCACCGACGTCGACGACGTGCTGTTCGACGCCGCCCAGCGGGTCGGCGCCCACTACGACCGCTTCGCGGCGGTGCAGCAGTTCCACTTCGAGCGCGACATGGACGCCCTGTCGGTGCGCCGCCCGACGCACGAGCCGCGGGCGCACACCTTCGTCCCGCAGGTCGTCGAGCTGGCGGCGGCGCTGCTCGAGGCGGGCGCGGCGTACGAGAGCGCGGGCAGCGTCTACTTCCGCGGCAGCGCGGTCTGCGGGACGGCCGGGCTGCTGCCCGAGCAGGCCCTCCCGCTGCTCGCCGCCAACGGCGGCCGGCCCGACGACCCGGACAAGGACGACCCGCTCGACCAGGCCGTCTGGCAGTCGAGCACCGGCGACGAGCCGGCCTGGCCGTCCCCGTGGGGGCCCGGCCGGCCGGGGTGGCACGCCGAGTGCACCGCCATGGCGCTGTCGACGTACGGACCGTCGCTGGACCTGCACGCCGGCGGCGCCGACCTGCGCTTCCCGCACCACGCCTACGAGTCGGCCCAGGCCGAGGCCGCCACGGGGGTGAGCCCGTTCGCCCGTTCGTGGCTCCACATCGGCACCGTGCGGCTCGATGGCGAGAAGATGGCCAAGTCGACGGGCAACCTCGTGTTCGTGCGCGACCTGCTCGCCGCCACCGAGGGGGCCCTCGTGCGCGCGCTGCTGCTCGACCGGCCCTACGCGCTGCCGTGGGACCACACCGACGTCGAGCTCGAGCGGGCCGGCTCCCGGCTCGACGCGCTGCGTTCCGCCGCCGGGCGTCCGGGGACCTCCGACGCAGCGGCCGGCGCCGTCCTCGAGCGGCTCGTCGACGACCTCGACGTGCCCGCCGCGTGGGACATCGCCGTGGAGGAGGGCGGCCCGGCCGCTCGCGAGCTGATCAGCGTGCTGGCGCTGTAGCGCCGTCGTGGAACGCAGACCGCCAGGCGACCGGCACGTCGGCGACGCCGCAGCGGACGAGGTCGCCCGCGTCCGGGTCGAGCTCGCCGCGGCCGCCGCCGGCGCCACGCCCCTGGCCGAGCTCGCCCCGACCGCGAGCGACCTGACCCGTGTGCAGCCGCTGCTCGAGCAGCTCGCCGGTGCGGTGGCCGACCTCCTGCACACCGACCTGGCGGCGGTCTGGACGACGCTGCCGGGTGTGCAGGCGCTCGTGCCGAGCGCCTGGGTGGGCTTCCCCGACGACTACATCGGTCCGATGCAGGTGCCGTTCGGCACCGGCTCGGCGGGCCGGGCCGTCGTCGAGCGGCGGGTCGTGCTCGTCGAGGACATCGAGAGCTCCCCGGACTACGGCGCCTTCCTCGCCGGAGCGCTGCAGCACGGCGTGCGGGCGGTGCTGTCGGTGCCGATGCTGACGCTCGCCGGTGAGCCGATGGGAGCGCTGTCTGCCTACTACCGCGAGCGCGTCGTGCCGGGGGCTCGTGAGCTCGAGCTGGTCGAGCTCTACGCCCGGCAGGCCGCCGAGATGGTCGAGCGCGCCCGGCTGCACTCCGAGGCCCGCTCGCTGGCGGCGCTCGAGCGCCGTCGCGGCGAGCAGCTGCGCCAGCTCGCCGACACCGCACTGGCGCTCACGGCGGCGCCGACGCTCGACGACCTGCTGCGCCTGGTCACCGAGGCCGCCCGCGAGATCATCGGCTGCCACCAGGGCGTCGGGAGCCGGCTGCCCAGGGGCTGGGCCGACGCGACGACCTTCGTGTCGCTGTCGGAGCGCTACGCGCAGTGGCGCACCTACGAGGTGCTGCCGAAGGGCTTCGGCGTCCTGAACGCCGTCACGCGGGAGAACCGGCCGCTGCGCCTGACCGGCGCCGGGCTCGCCGCCCACCCGGAGTTCCGCGGCCTGCGCGACGCCCCCGGCCACCCGCCGCTGCCGGACTACCTCGCCGCGCCGCTCGTCGGCCGGGACGGCACCAACCTCGGGCTCCTCCAGCTGTCCCACCGCGTGGACGAGCAGCCGTTCACGGCGGAGGACGAGGCGGTGCTCGTCCAGCTCGCGCAGCTCACGAGCAGCAGCGTCGAGCGGCTCGAGGCCTACGAGCGCGAGCGCGCCGCGCGGGAGGGGGCGGAGCACACCGCCCGGCTCATGGGCGTGCTGTCGGAGGCGTCCGCCGTCTTCGCCGAGAGCTTCCAGCCGCAGGGGATCATGCAGGCGCTCGTCGACCTGCTCGTCCCGCTCATGGCCGACACCGCGCTGGTCCACCTCGTCGACGAGCAGGGCGGGCTGTGCCTGGGCGCCCTGCAGACGCGCGACCCGGCGAGCCGTGC
>CADCUE010000236.1 GCA_902805805.1 uncultured Frankineae bacterium
AGGAGGGCCTCGAGACGGCCGGCGCGCCGCTGCCGCTCGCCGCGCTGCTGCTGCAGCTGCGTCAGGCGAAGCCCGGCAGGAACTCCCTGAGCACCGGACGGACCTCCACCTCCGCCTCCAGCTGACAGAGCACGCCCACCATGCCGAGCCACACGCGGTGGGTGAACAGGTGCTCCGCCGGCAGGTCCAGCTTCAGGGCGACGCCGAACTCCGGGTTGCGCGGGTCGTTGACCCGGGCGAACTCCCCGCGCAGCCACGCGCGGCTGAAGCGGAACCGCTCGTGCCGGGCCGGCACCGTGAACGGCGACATGTAGTCGACGAGCTTGGCGACGTCGACCTCGACGCCCGGGCGGACGAAGCCCTCCTCGCGCAGCCGCCGCAGCACCTCGTCGGGGTCGTCGCCGAGCAGCGCGGCGATCAGGCGGCCGAACGTCGTCGGCATCGACGGCAGCTCGAGGCTGGAGCCGAAGTCGAGCACGCCGAGCCGGCCGTCGGGCAGCACCCGGAAGTTGCCGGGGTGCGGGTCGGTGTGGAGCAGTCCCGCGCGGGCCGGCCCGCTGACCAGGAAGCGCTGGTACAGCGACGCGGCGCGGTCGCGCTCGGCCTGCGTGCCGGTGCGGGCGACGACCGACAGCGGGACGCCCTCGACCCAGTCCATGACGAGCACCCGCGAGGTGGCCCGGTGGACCGTGGGCACGAGCACGTCGGGGTCGCCGGCGTACGCCCGCGCGAAGCGCGTCTGCACCGCCCCCTCGTGCTCGTAGTCGAGCTCCTCGACGAGCCGCTCACGCAGCTCGGCGACGAGCGGCGGCAGCGCCAGCCCGCGGGCGACCAGCGCCGCCGCGCGGCTCATCACCGAGACCGTGCGGACGTCGGCGGCCAGCGCCTCGCGCACGCCCGGGTACTGCACCTTCACCGCGACCGGACGCCCGTCGGCGCTGCGGGCCCGGTGCACCTGGCCGATGCTGGCGGCGGCGGTGGCCTGCTCCTCGAAGCCGGGGAGCACGTCGCGCCACGCCGGGCCGAGCTCGGCGCGCAGGACCGGCTCGACGTCGGCGAACGGCAGGGGGTCGTTGGCGTCCTGCAGGCCGGCGAGGGTCTCGCGCCACGTCGACTCGGGGTCCTGCGGGAACAGCGCCTCGACGGTCGACAGGAGCTGGCCCGCCTTCAGCGCCCCGCCCTTCAGCCCGCCGAGCACGGCGCGGGTGCGGGCGGCGTTGCGCTCCCGCAGGTCCTGGGCCACCTGCTCGCGGTCCTGCCCGGCGAGCCGCCGCACGGCGCCCTCGGCCGCCAGGGCGGCCGTCCCTGCGGGCAGCGACAGCAGTCGGGCGGTGCGGACCAGCCGCGCGGTCGTCAGGGGCACCGCGTCAGCCTGCCCTGTGCGAGGCTCGGGGACCCGACGGAGGAGTCGCCGTGCTGAAGGTCCTGCTCGTGCTGGCCGTGCTCGTCGTGATCGCCGTGCTGGTGGCACGCACCCGCCGCGCCTCGTCGGCGTCGGGCGACGCGCACAGGTCGGTCCGCGAGGCCCGAGCCGCGAAGGCGGCGACCGATCAGGCCGTCATCACCCGGCAGGGCGGCCAGGGCGGCGGCCAGGGCGGTGTCGGCGGCGGGATGGGCTAGACGGCGCAGCTGTCGCCGTCGCAGCCGGGGGCGTGCCTCCCGGCGGCGACCATCTGCAGCGGCGCGCGCTCGGCCCAGGCCTGCGCCAGCACCTGGCCGAGCGCCTCGGCCGGCTGGGCGCCGGAGACGCCGTAGCGGCCGTCGACGACGAAGAACGGCACGCCGGTGATGCCGTACGCCCGCGCCTGCTGCTCGTCGCCGCGCACCTCGGCGGCGTAGCGGTCGGAGGCGAGGACCGCGCGCGCCTCGTCGGCGTCCAGGCCGGCCTCGGACACGAGGCGGACGAGCGTCTCGGCGTCGCCGATCGGCTCGCCCTCGGTGAAGGTGGCGCGCAGCAGGCGCTCCTTCACCGCGTCCTGCACGCCGCGCTCGGCGGCGAGGTGCAGCAGGCGGTGGGCGTCGAAGGTGTTGCCGGGGCGGGCGGTGTCGAAGCGGAGGTCGAGGCCGTCCTGCGCCGCGGTGCTCGTCATGGTGTCGATCATCCGCTGGGCCTCCGACACCGGGACGCCGTACTTCGCGGCCAGGTTCTGCGCGTAGCCACCGGTCCGCTCGGCCGGCGCCGAGGCGTCGAGCTCGAACGCGCGCCAGACCACCTCCACCTCGTCGCGGTGGGCGAAGCCCGCGAGGGCCTGCTCGAAGCGGCGCTTGCCGACGTAGCACCAGGGACACACGACGTCTGACCAGATCTCGACCTTCATGACCGGTGCAACGACGCGAGGGTGACGTGTCATCCCGAGGAGGTGCGGCGGACCCGGATGGGGCCCTTGGCGGTCGAGCCGTCCACGACCCGGCCGCCCTGGGTGATCTCGACCAGCCCCTGCGCGACGAGGCGCCGGGCGGCAGCCCGCGCGGGCTCCATGAGCGGTCGCCAGTCGTCCCCTCCGACGGCACGGGCGGCCTCGGACGGGCAGATCGTCGCGCCGCGGGCCCGGGCCTCGAGCAGCGCCAGCACGCTCTGCTCGAGCGCGGCGTCGGTGGGTCCGGGCTTGCGCCGGCGGCAGGCGTCGGAGCAGAAGCGGACCTCGTCCCAGTCGCGGGCCCACTTCCTGCGCCACTCGATCGTGCGGCCGCACGCCTGGCAGGGCTTGCTGCCGGTCACGTGACGGCCACGCCCACCAGCCAGGTGCCGACCATGAGCACGGCGGCGGTGAGCTCGGCGAGCACGCCGAGGCCGACGGCCTTGAGCACCCGGACCGTCGACTCGCGCGCCGGGGCTCCGGGACCGAGGCGGCGCGCCTCCGCGGCGTACGTCCCGACGACGGCGCCGAGCAGCAGCCCGAGCGGAGGCAGCACGACGAAGCCCACACCGGCCCCGACCGCGGTGAGCAGCAGCGTCGAGCGCGGCAGCTCGCCGGACAGCCGCCGCCCGGGCAGCAGGTACTTCAGGACCAGGCCGGCCACGAACAGCGCCGCCATGACGCCGACGACCACCCACCTCGCGGTGCCGCCGTCGACGACGAGCGCCGCCCACCCCACCCCGGCCGCGAGCACCAGCGCCGTGCCCGGGAGGACGGGGACGAGCACGCCCACCAGCCCCACGACCATGACGAGGCCGACGAGCAGGGTGTCCACGGCGGCGCTAGACCGGCAGCGGCGTGTCGAGGACCTGCTCGGTGAGCTCCCACAGGCGCTCGGCGGTGGCGGGGTCCTTCGCGGTCGAGGGGAGGTCCACCAGCTCCGGGCGGCCGCGCAGCTGCCCGAGCCCGCCCGGTCCGACGAACGCGCCGCTCGGGGTGCTGTGGTCCAGGCCGCGCAGCGTCGGCAGGGCGCCGGCGTCGCTCGACTGCAGGACCAGCGCGCCGACGGCCTTGACGACCGGGACGAGCGGCGAGCGCCGGCCGCCGGGCAGGTGGCGCACGAACAGGTCGGTGTTGCTCACGCCGGGGTGCACCGCGACGGCGCTGACCGGCGAGCCGGCGCGGCCGGCCCGGCGGGCGAGCTCGAGGGCGAACAGCAGGTTGGCCTGCTTGGTGGTGCCGTAGACGCGCTGCGGGACGTACGGCACGGGCGCGACCAGCTCGTCGACGGTCGTGGTCGGCGAGAGCCGTCCGCTGCGGGCAGCCAGGCTCGACACGAGGACCACGCGGGCGGCGCTGGCCTGCAGGAGCGGCCACAGGCCGGTGACCAGCGCGGCGTGGCCGAGGTGGTTCGTGGCCATCTGCAGCTCGAAGCCCTGGGGGCTCAGGCGCAGCGGACCGGCCATCAGCCCGGCGTTGCAGACCAGCGCCGACAGGGTCGGCGTGCCGTCGAGCACCGTCTTGGCGGCGGTGGCGACCTGGTCGAGGTCGGCGAGGTCGAGGTGCACGACGGTGGCCGTGCCGCGCCCTGTCAGCCGGGCCCGGACCCGCTCGCCCTTCTCGACGTCGCGGGCGCCGAGCAGGACGTGCGCGCCGCGCTCGACGAGCGTGCGCGCCGTCGACAGTCCGATGCCGCTGGTGGCGCCCGTGACGAGCACGGTGCGCCCGGTCAGCTCGCCGAGCTGTCGTGGGTCCCAGGTCATGCGTCCGAGGCTACGGGGAGGTGCCGACCGGCGCCCCCGGCGCAGGACGCGCTGCGGAGTGGCCGGGTGCCGCAGCCGACCACCGCGGCAGGCGGGTCGGTCAGCTGTGGGGACCTTCGGCCGGCGCCTGCGGCTCAGGCGTCGAGGGCCAGGACGAGCGGCAGGACCGGGCCGGCGCCGGCCTCGCGCAGGACGCGCGCCGCCTCGGTGAGCGTCCACCCGGAGTCGACGACGTCGTCGACCAGCAGCAGTGGACGGCCGTCCAGGAGCATGCCATGGGGCACTCCGAACGCGCCCCGGACGGCCTTCACGCGCTGGGCGCTGTTGCTGCGCCCGGCGCCGGGCGGGACGTCGCGGAGCAGGTCGAGCGTGCCGAGCAGCGGCAGGCGTCCGACCTCGGCGAGCCGCGCCGCGAGGGTGCCCACGAGCTGCGGCCGGCCGCGCGAGGGCACGGCCACGATGCCCGTCGGGCGCTCCGCCCACCCCCAGCCCTTGAGCACCTGGATGACGGCCCCGAGCACCTCGTCGGGCACGGCGACGTCGGGCCCGCCGAGCAGCGTCCGCAGGCGGGTGCCCCAGCCGATGTCGGACAGCCGCCCGAGCGCCCGGCCGCTCTCGGCCTGGACGTCGGCGGGGATGCGGCCCTTGACCTCGCCGAGCCCGGTCGGCCACATCTTGCGCGGCTCGACCTCGACCCCGGGCCGGCCGAGCGCCGCGGACGCCGCCGACAGGGCCTCCGGGCTGACCTCGGTCGGCAGCGAGCGCCCGGTGCACCGGTCGCAGCGGCCGCACGGTGAGGCGGTGCCGGCCACGACGTCGGGGTCGTCGAGCTGCCGCCGCAGGTACAGCATCCGGCAGTCGGGGGTCGTGGCGTAGTCGCGCATCGCCTGCTGCTCGGCCGCCCGGTCGGCGGAGACGCGGGCGTAGCGGTCCTCGTCGTAGGCCCAGTCCTGCCCCGTCGCCGTCCAGCCGCCGGTCACCCGCTGCACGGCCCCGTCGACGTCGAGCACCTTGAGCATCGTCTCGAGACGGGTGCGGCGCAGGTCGACGTGGGCCTCCAGCGCCGCGGTCGACATGGGCTTCGGGCTCGCGGCCAGCACGGCGAGCACCGAGCGGACCTGCTCCTCGCTGGGGAAGCCCAGCGAGGCGAAGTAGCGCCAGATCGCCTCGTCCTCCGCGCCGGGGAGCAGGACGACCTCGGCGCGCTCGACGCCGCGGCCGGCGCGCCCGACCTGCTGGTAGTAGGCGATCGGCGACTGCGGCGCCCCGACGTGGACGACGAAGCCGAGGTCGGGCTTGTCGAAGCCCATGCCGAGCGCGCTGGTCGCGACCAGCGCCTTGATGCGGTTGGCGAGCAGGTCGTCCTCGGCGGCCCGGCGCTCGGCGTCGTCGGTGCGGCCGGAGTAGGCCGCGGCCTCGACCCCCCGGCTGCGCAGGAACGACGCGAGCTCGTCCGTCGCGGCGACGGTCAGGCAGTAGACGATGCCGCTGCCGGGCAGGTCGCGCAGGTGGTCGGCGAGCCAGGCCCAGCGGTGCGCGGCGCCGGGCAGCTGCAGGACGGCGAGGTGCAGCGACTCGCGGTCGAGCCCGCCCCGCAGGACCAGCGTCTCGCCGCCCCCGGTCGCGAGCTGCTCGGCGACGTCGGTGACGACGCGCCCGTTGGCGGTGGCGGTCGTCGCCAGGACGGGGGTGCCGGGCGGCAGGTCGCCGAGCAGCGTCCGGATGCGCCGGTAGTCGGGCCGGAAGTCGTGCCCCCAGTCGGAGATGCAGTGGGCCTCGTCGACGACCAGCAGCCCGGCGGTCGCTGCGAGCTCGGGCAGCACCGCGTCGCGGAAGCCGGGGTTGTTGAGCCGCTCGGGGCTGACGAGCAGCACGTCGACCTCGCCGCGGGCCACGTCGTCGTAGACGAGCTGCCAGTCGTCGACGTTGCTGGAGTTGACGGTGACCGCGGTGATGCCGGCGCGCTGCGCCGCGGCGATCTGGTTGCGCATGAGCGCGAGCAGCGGGCTCACGATGACCGTGGGTCCGGCGCCCTGCGCCCGGAGCAGCGCGGTCGCCACGAAGTAGACCGCCGACTTCCCCCAGCCGGTGCGCTGCACCACGAGCGCCCGGCGGCGGCCGCTCACGAGCGCGTCGATCGCCGTCCACTGGTCCTCGCGCAGGACGGCGCCGTCCCCGGCGAGGGCGCGCAGGTGGCGTTCGGCGTCGTCTCTGGTGGTCACCCGCAAGACCCTGCCAGAGCGCGCCGACAGCGCCGGCTCAGCCTGTGGACGGCTCCGGCGGCAGGCGCAGCACCTGGCCGCGCTCGAGCGGGTGGACGCCCGTGAGGCTGCGGCGCTCCACCTCGGCCAGGAACTCCGACAGCGGGCTCGTGAAGACGCCGTAGTCGTCGTAGTGGATGGGCACCGTGACACGCGGGCGGACCAGCTCGAGCAGGTCGGCCCCCTCGCGGGCGTCCATGGTCACGAGGACGCCGAGGCCGAGGATGCCCGGGATCCGGGTGCCGCCGAGGTGCCACAGGCCGAGGTCGAGGTCGGGGTGCCGCTCCGGCACCTGCCGGAGCTCGTTGACGTTCAGCGTGTCACCCGTGACGTAGACCGACAGCGCCGCGTCGGCGACGGGGGAGTACTGCAGGACGTGGCCGTTGACCGGCGGCAGCACGGCCCGCAGCGGCCCGCGCGCGTGGCGGCCCGGCGCCGCGCTGACCCTCAGCACGTCGCCGGCGGGCGAGCGCAGCTCGTGCGTCTGCCAGGTCTCGAGCGCCACGGCCTGCGAGAACCCCCACGAGCGCAGCGTGTCGGCCGCGGCCCGCGTCGTGATGATCGTCGTCTCCTTCGGCAGGCCGTCGCGGGCGATCCGGTCGAAGTGGTCGTCGTGCAGGTGCGACAGCACGACCGCGTCGAGCCTCGGCAGCTCGTGCACCTGCATCGCCGGCTCGGTGCGGCGCGTCGAGAACAGCCCCTTGCCGAGGTACGCCTTCTGCCCGCGGTGCAGGAAGTTGGGGTCGGTGAGCAGGGTGAAGCCGCCGTACTCGATCAGCGTCGTCGCCGTGCCGATGAACGTCAGGGTGCCGGTCACGGCACCCCGCTACCCGACCGGCCGCGGCTCAGACCAGGAGCACGAGCGCGCCGAGTCCGGCGGCGACGGCGAGGACGCCGAGCGCGACGGCGAGCCGGGGGAGGCGACCGCCCTCGGGCCGCTGCGCCAGCACGACCATCGCCGACACGAGCGCCTCGACGGCGAGCAGCGCCAGCGCCAGCCCCGGCAGCCCGACGTACGCCAGGAAGGCCACCGAGAGCCCGAGCGGCACGACGTACAGACCTGCGAGCAGCACCGTCTCGGTGCGGGACGGACCGGGGTCGAGGTCGCTCACCGGACCAGTCTGGACCGTGCCGGGCCGCGCATCGGCGAGGATGGAGGGGAACGCGGCCCGACGAGGCCGCACAGGCGCGCCCAGGACGGGGCGCTCCGCGACACGAGGGTGAGCAGATGAGCGAGTTCGGCAGGATCGACGACGACGGCACCGTCTACGTCACGACCGC
>CADCUE010000237.1 GCA_902805805.1 uncultured Frankineae bacterium
CCGCCTGGGGAGCTGACATCCCACGTGGACGTCCGCCACGAGATGTGGCCCTGCAGTGGTGAGGTCCTCCATGGCGCAGCGCCGGGGCAGTGTCTACGGTGGGGCCGTCCACTGCAGGGCGAGGTCCGGCGGAGCGGGGAGGTGGGTCCGACCCATGCCGTCCGTGCCGCCGTGAGGGCCGAGTCCTCGAGCAGCGTCGGCGACCGCCTGGCGTCGACCGCCCCGCCGACGACGTCGACGGTCGTGCACCGCCTGCTCGGACTGCTGGCGGTGGAGGCCCCCCTCGAGGACTTCCACGCCGTGCTCGCCGATCCTGCGCTGACGTCGTCCGCCGGCGACGCGCAGCCGCTGCGCGACGCGGTCCGCGACGCCCTCCGGGTGCGGTCCCTGCTGGCCGCCCGCCGGCGACGCGAGCAGGAGCTCAGCGCGCTGTACGAGACCGCAGGCGACCTGTCGTCCCTGCGCGATCTCGAAGCGGTCCTGCAGGCCATCGTGCGCCGCGCGCGTCAGCTGCTCGACACCGATGCGGCCTACCTCATGCTGCACGACGAGTCCCGCCAGCTCACCTCCATGCGGGTCACCGACGGGATCCGCACCGACGCCTTCAAGGCGACGCAGCTGCAGCTCGGCGCCGGTCTCGGTGGCCTGGTCGCAGCCACCTGCGAGCCGTACGCGACCGCCGACTACACCTCCGACGAGCGCCTGCAGCACCGCATCGACGACATCGTCGCGGGGGAGGGCCTGGTGGCGATCCTCGGCGTCCCGCTGCGCCGTCGCACGTCGGTGATCGGCGTGCTGTTCGCGGCCAACCGGCGCCAGCGGCCCTTCAGCCGCGACGAGACCGCGCTGCTCACCTCGCTCGCCGACCACGCCGCGATCGCCCTCGAGAACGCCGCGCTGTTCTCCGAGGTCCAGAGCGCCCTCGACGAGCTGCGGCAGGCCAACGAGCTGGTGCACCGCCACAGCGAGCAGGTCGAGCGCGCCACCGCCATGCACGAGCGGCTGCACACCGTGATGCTGTCCGGCGGTGGGCTGACCGGGGTGGCGCGAGTCGCCGAGGAGCTGCTGCGCGGCGACGTGGCGGTCGTCGACGCCTCCGGCCGCACGGTCGTCGTGGTCGGCGACGCCGCCCGCACCGAGGCCGTCCTCGAGCTCCTGACGGCGGAGCACGGCGCCCTGCCGGGGTGCGTCGGCGAGGACGGCGACGGCGCCTCACCCGCGATGCTGCGGCACACCGTCTCGCACGACGGACCGGCGGGTACGCCGGTCACGCTGGTCCCGGTGCACGCGGGCGCCGAGGCCCTCGGCACGGTCCTGTTCGTCGGGCGGGCGCTCGACGACGTCGAGGTGCGCCTGCTGGAGCGCGCGGCGGTCGTCACCGCGCTGCTGCTGCTGCACGAGCGCTCGGTCGCCGAGGCCGAGCAGCACGTCCGGGGCGAGCTCATGGACGACCTGGTCGCCCTGCCGCAGCGCGACCCGCAGGCCCTGCACCGCCGTGCGGCGCACCTCGGCCTCGACCTGCGGACGCCGTACGTCGTCGTCGTGGCGCGCCCGACCGACGGCGACGCGTGCGCCGCCGCGCTGCGCGCCGGTGTGCTGCCGGGAGACCCACGGCCGGGTCTGCACGCCCTGCACTCGGGCGACCTCGTGCTGCTGGTGCGGGCCGACGGAGCGGGGCCCGGTGCGGCCTCGGCGGTCGCAGCGCAGGTGTGCGCCCAGCTGACGGCGGCGAGCGCGTGCTCGTTCACCGTGGGCGCCGCCGGCCCGGCCACCGGCACCGGCGCGGTGCCCGAGCTGCACCGCGACGCCGTCCGCTGCTGCGAGGTCCTGCTCTCCCTGGGCCGCACCGGCCAGTCCGCCAGCGCCGACGACCTCGGCGTCTACGGGCTCCTGCTCGGCTCGGCCGGACGCGCCGACGTCACGCGCTTCGTGCGGCGCACCGTCGGACCCGTGCTGGACTACGACCGCGACCGGGGCAGCGAGCTCGCCCGGACGCTGCTCACCTGGTACTCCTGCGGCGGCAACCTCACCCGGACGGCCGCCGAGCTCTACGTGCACGTCAACACGCTGTACCAGCGGCTGGACCGGGTGACCTCCCTGCTCGGCGACGGGTGGCGCTCCGGCGACGGAGCCCTGCAGGCCCATCTCGCCCTGCAGGCGCACCGCGCGCTCGGCCCCGATCCGACGTGACCGACCGCTCGACGACCGAAGGACAGAGGAGACGCATGGACAAGGTGGTGGGCAGTGCCGCCGAGGCAGTGGCGGACGTGGCGCGCGGCTCGTCGCTCGCCGTGGGGGGGTTCGGGCTGTGCGGCGTGCCGAGCGCGCTGATCGCTGCGCTGCTGGACAGCGGCGTGGACGAGCTCGAGACGGTGAGCAACAACTGCGGCGTGGACCAGTGGGGGCTCGGCATGCTGCTGGCCGCCAAGCGGATCCGCCGCACCACCGGCTCGTACGTGGGGGAGAACAAGGAGTTCGAGCGGCAGTTCCTCGGCGGTGAGCTCGAGGTGGAGCTGACCCCGCAGGGGACGCTGGCCGAGCGCCTGCGGGCGGGCGGTGCGGGCATCCCGGCGTTCTTCACCCCGGCAGGCGTCGGGACCCAGGTCGCCGAGGGCGGACTGCCCCTGCGCTACGACGGCTCGGGCGGCGTCGCGATGGCCAGCGAGCCCAAGGAGACGCGCGAGTTCGACGGGCAGACGTACGTGCTCGAGCGCGCGATCCGGACCGACTTCGCGCTGGTGCACGCCCGCTACGGCGACCGGCACGGCAACCTCGTCTACGCCAGGTCGGCGGCCAACTTCAACCCGCTGTGCGCCGCGGCGGGACGCGTGACCATCGCGGAGGTCGAGGAGCTGGTCGACGCCGGTGAGCTCGACCCGGCGACCGTCCACACGCCGGGCATCTTCGTGCAGCGGGTCGTGCACGTGCCCGACGCCGAGAAGCGCGTCGAGAAGCGCACCGTGCGCGCCCCTTCCGATCCGCAGGTTCCGGCGGCTGCCGGCGACGAGACGAGGCCCTGACATGCCGCTCACACGGGACGAGCTCGCCGCGCGGGTGGCGCGCGAGCTGGCGGACGGGTCGTACGTCAACCTCGGGATCGGGCTGCCGACGCTGGTCCCCAACCACGTGCCGGACGGGGTCCACGTGGTCCTGCAGTCCGAGAACGGCGTGCTCGGCGTGGGTCCCTACCCGACGTCGGAGGAGGTCGACCCCGACCTCATCAACGCCGGCAAGGAGACCGTCACGGTCCTTGCGGGCGCGTCGTTCTTCGACTCCGCGAGCTCGTTCTCGATGATCCGCGGCGGTCACGTCGACGTCGCCGTGCTCGGGGCGATGCAGGTGTCCGCGCGGGGCGACCTGGCCAACTGGATGATCCCCGGCAAGATGGTCAAGGGGATGGGCGGCGCCATGGACCTCGTCCACGGGGCCAAGCGGGTCCTGGTGATGATGGAGCACACGGCGCGGGGCGGCGGTCACAAGATCGTCGACGAGTGCTCCCTGCCGCTGACCGGCTCGGCCTGCGTGCAGCGCATCCTCACCGACCTGGCGGTCATCGACGTCGAGCCGTCCGGGCTGGTGCTGCGCGAGACCGCGCCGGGCGTCAGCGTCGACGACGTGCGGGCGGCCACCGGCCCGGAGCTCACCGTCCGTCTCGACCCCACCGCTGGAGGATCCGCATGACCGCGACCGTCGCCGATCTCGGGCCGTCCGCGCTCGACCTGCCCGGCCGGCGCGTCGTCGTCACCGGCGGCGGCAGCGGCATCGGCGCGGCCTGCGCCGCGCGGCTGGCGACGGCCGGCGCCGAGGTCGTCGTGCTCGACCTGTCCGCCGAGGCGGCCGAGCGGGTCGCCGCCGAGGTCGGCGGGCAGGCGCTGGTCGCCGACCTCGGCGACGCCGAGGCGGTCGGGCGGCTCTGCGCGCCGGGCGGCCCGGTCTCGACGGCCGACGTCGTCGTCAACAACGCCGGTCTGCAGCACGTCTCGCCGCTCGAGGAGTTCCCGCCCGAGCGCTTCTCGCTCATCCTGCGCGTGATGCTCGACGCGCCGTTCCAGCTGGTGCGCGCGGCGCTGCCGCACATGTACGCCCAGGGCTGGGGCCGGGTCGTCAACATCTCCTCCGTGCACGGCCTGCGGGCCAGCCCCAACAAGTCGGCGTACGTCGCGGCCAAGCACGGGCTCGAGGGGCTGTCCAAGGTCATCGCCCTGGAGGGCGGGGGCCGCGGGGTCACGTCCAACACCGTCTGCCCGGGCTACGTCCGCACGCCGCTCGTGGAGGGGCAGATCGCCGCCCAGGCCCGGACGCACGGCATCGCCGAGGACGAGGTGGTCAGCAAGGTGATGCTGACCCAGCCGGCGATCAAGCGGCTGATCGAGCCGGCGGAGGTCGCCGAGCTGGTGGCCTACCTGTGCTCGCCGGCGGGCTCGTTCGCCAACGGCAGCTCCTTCGTCCTCGACGGCGGCTGGTCCGCGCGCTGATCCCGACACACCCCCTGTGGAGGTTGTTGTCAGCCGCTCGGTGCGGCAACGTGGGGGATGCACAGTGACGCAGGTCTCCACGTGTGGTGTCCTCTCCTCGGTCCGCCGTGCCCTCCCGTCCTCCGCACGTCCGGCCACGCGCACGAGAGGAGCTCCACCCTTGCTCGAGGTCCAGGACCTGAGAGTCACGTACGGCGGTGCGGTCGAGGCCCTGCGCGGCATCACCCTGCAGGTGCCGGACGGCAAGGTCGTCGCAGTGCTCGGCAGCAACGGCGCAGGCAAGACGACCCTGCTGCGCACCGTCTCGTCCGTCCTGCGGCTGCACAAGGGCCGGGTCGAGTCCGGATCGGTCACCTTCGACGGCCAGACCCTGCTCGGCAAGGACCCGTCGCAGTGCGTCGACATGGGGTTGGTCCAGGTCCCCGAGGGCCGTCGGATCTTCAGCCGCCTCACCGTGGAGGAGAACCTGCGCGCCGGCGGGATGGGCGCCCGCGACAAGAGCGCGAAGAAGGCGGCCCAGCAGCGCGTCTACGACCTGTTCCCGGTCCTGGCCGAGCGCCGCACCGGCCGGGCGGGGCTGCTGTCGGGTGGTGAGCAGCAGATGCTCGCGATCGGCCGGGCGCTCATGGCCGCCCCCAAGCTGCTGCTGCTCGACGAGCCGTCGCTCGGTCTGGCGCCGCGGATCATCGGTCAGATCGGCGAGATCATCAGCGAGATCAACCGGCAGGGCACCAGCGTGCTGCTGGTCGAGCAGAACGCCACCATGGCGCTCGACGTCGCCGACCTCGCCTACGTCCTCGACGTCGGCGAGGTGTCGCTCCAGGGCGACGCCAAGGAGCTCGCCGCGACCGACGAGGTGCAGAAGCTCTACCTCGGCCACGGCAGCGACGCCGACGAGGTCCACGCCGTCGTCAGCACCGGCAAGACGCTGAGCAGGTGGACGGCGTGAGCGTCCGGATCGACGCGGACGCCGGTCCCGCGTCCGCGGGCGACCGCGGCATCCCCCCGCTGGTGGCCGAGGCCGTCACCGTGCAGTTCGGCGCCCTCAAGGCGCTGTCGGAGGTGTCGTTCACCGTCGAGCCCGGCACGATCCACGCGATCATCGGCCCGAACGGCGCCGGCAAGAGCACGATGTTCAACGTCCTGTCCGGCGTCTACAAAGCGACCTCCGGCGAGGTGCGGTTCGGCGACGCGCTGCTGACGAGCCTGCGGCCGCACCAGATCGCCAAGCTCCGCGTGGCACGCGCCTTCCAGAACATCGCGCTGTCCGGCACGCAGACGGTGGCGGAGAACCTCATGCTCGGTCGCCACCACCTGACCAAGGCGGGCTTCCTGGCCGCCGGGCTGCGGCTGCCCAAGGCGACCCGCGAAGGTCGGCTGCACGGCGAGCGGGTCCGCGACATCGCCGAGTTCCTCGAGCTCGGCGACAAGCTCGACATCCCGGTCGGCGTCCTGTCCTACGGCGACCAGAAGCGCGTCGAGGTCGCCCGGGCGCTGTGCACCGAGCCCGACCTGCTCCTGCTCGACGAGCCGGTGGCCGGCATGAACGTCGAGGAGACCCGCCGCATGGCGGCCGCGGTCCTCGAGATCCGCTCCGCGCTGGGCATCTCCGTCGTCCTCGTCGAGCACGACATGGGCATGGTCATGGGCATCGCCGACCGCATCACGGTCCTCGACTTCGGCCGCCGCATCGCCGACGGCACGCCCGAGCAGATCCAGTCCGACCCGGAGGTCATCCGCGCCTACCTGGGCAGCGGCGACGAGACGACCCAGGAGCCCTCCGCATGACGCTGTTCCTGTCCCTGCTCCTGAACGGGCTGTCGCTCGGCGCGCTGTACGCGCTGATCGCGCTCGGCTTCAGCGTGATCTTCAAGGCGTCCGAGGTCGTGAGCTTCATGCACGGCTCGCTGCTGCTGTTCGGCGCCTACACGACCGCCCGGCTCGCCGCCGACATGCCCTTCGGCTACGCGGTGCTGCTCGGCATCGGCCTGACCGCCGGCGTCGGCCTGCTGGTGGAGCGGCTGCTCATCAACCGGCTGCGCGGCGCCTCGGTCATCAGCCTGGCGATCCTCACCATCGGCGTCGACATCATCCTGGTCACCGAGCTGACCCGCCGGATCGGCTCCGACATCCTCAACATGCCGGCGCCGTGGGGCGGCGGGGTCATCCGCTTCGGCGACGTGGGCATCACCACCAACCGCGCCATCGCGATGGTCGTCGCCGCCGTGCTCATCGGGCTGTTCTTCGCGGCCTTCCGGTTCTCCGACTGGGGAGTCGCGATGCGCGCCAACGCCGAGGACGGCGAGACCGCCGCGCTGATGGGCATCAAGCCCGGCCGGGTCTCCGCCACCGCCTGGGTCGTCGGCGCGGGCCTGGCCGCCGTCGCCGGCCTGTTCCTGGTCGGCTCACCGACTCCCGGCGTCGCACCGGGCATCCAGGCCGTCGCCCTGAGGGCGTTCCCGGCCGCGATCCTCGGCGGGCTCGACAGCACCGGCGGCGCGCTCGTCGGCGGTCTGATCATCGGCCTCGCGGAGTCGTTCGCCTCCGGCTACCAGGACCAGATCCTGTTCCTCGGCCGCGGCTTCGGCGACGTCGTCCCCTACGTCGTCATGATCCTCGTGCTGCTCGTCCGCCCGTCCGGCCTGTTCGGGACCCGGGAGCTGACCCGTGTCTGACACCGCGACCCGCACCCTGGGCGACGAGGTCGCCGCCACCCCGATGGCCACGGCGTCGGGAGGCAAGAAGCCGGTCAAGCGGCTGATGGTCCTCGCCGCCTTCGTCGTCATGCTCGTCGTGCCCTACTACGTCGAGCCGTTCTGGAGCCAGGTCGCGTTCGGTGTCTTCGCCGCCGCCATCGGCGCGATCGGCCTGAACCTGCTCGTCGGGACGACCGGCCAGCTGTCCCTGGCGCACGCCTTCTTCCTCGCGGTCGGGGCAGCCACCTACTGCTACGTGTCCGGCGAGCCCGGCGGCACGGCCACGGCGGTCGACGGCCTCGGCGCCCCGCCGGTCGTGGGGATGCTCTGCGGCGTGGCGCTCGCCGGACTGGCCGGGCTGCTGTTCAGCCCCATCGCGGCCCGGCTGCGTGGCATCTACCTCGGTGTCGCGTCCCTCGGTCTGGTCTTCATCGGCCAGCACCTGCTGAACACTCTGGAGAAGGTCACCGGCGGCTTCAACGGCCGCTCGACCCCGACCTTCGCCGTCCCGGGCTTCACCTTCGGCAGCAGCGACCCCGACCTGTTCGTGCTCGGCGTGCCGTTCGGCGAGGCCGAGCGCGAGTACTACCTGGGGCTCTTCCTGCTCGCCGCCGCCTGGTGGTTCGCCCACAACCTGCTGCGCAGCCGGCCCGGTCGGGCGCTCCAGACGCTGCGCGACTCCGAGACGGCCGCGGCCGTCATGGGGGTGCACGTGCAGGGCTACAAGGCGCGCGTGTTCTTCGTCAGCTCCCTCTACGCCGGCCTCGCCGGGGTGCTCACCGCGCTGTCGATCGGCGCCATCGCTCCCGAGTCCTTCACGCTCGAGGTCTCGGTGCTGTACCTCGCCATGATCGTGCTCGGCGGCCTGGGCTCGGTCGGCGGCGCGGTCGCCGGGGCGGCCTTCGTGGCGGCTCTGCCGGTCGTCTTCCAGCGCTACGCCGACGTCCTGCCGCTGCTGTCGCAGCCCGGCCAGGGCGGCCTGTCGGCGCCGCAGGGCGCGCGCATCCTGTTCGGCATCACCATCATCGCCGTCGTCCTGTTCCAGCCGGCGGGTCTCGCCGGCCTGGCGCGCCGCCGACCCCGTCGACCGTCCCGCTCCACCTCCGTCGAACCATCCACCGCACCAGCACAAGGGAGCACCACATGAACCTCGGCAAGCGCACCGGCGTCCTCGCCATGGCCGCCGTCCTTGCCGCAGCCTCCGGCTGCAGCACCCGCGCCCCCGAAGGCGGCGGTTCGGACACCGCCGCCGGCGGCGGCGAGGTCAAGACCGACATCGGCATCGACGGCACCGAGATCACCCTCGGCGTCCTCACCGACCTCACCGGCGTCTTCTCCGCCCTCGGCACCGACATCACCAACGCCAACACGCTGTACTGGGAGAAGCAGAACGAGGGCGACAAGGTGTGCGGGGAGTACACCGTCAAGCTCGACGTCAAGGACACCGGCTACGTGCCGCAGCAGGGCGTGCAGCTCTACTCGGGCATGAAGAGCAACGTCCTCGCGATGCAGCAGACCATCGGGTCGCCGATCAACACGGCGCTCGAGTCCAGCTACGAGGCCGACAAGATCACCAACCTGCCGTCGGCCTGGGCGCGCAACCTGACCAAGCTCGAGGGCAACACCGTCGTCGGCGCCGTCTACGACGTCGAGATGTACAACGGCCTGCAGTACGCCCTCGACAACAAGCTGATCAAGGCCGGCGACAAGCTCGGCCACATCTACTTCGAGGGCGAGTACGGCGCCAACGGCCTCGCCGGCTCCAAGGCCTTCGCCGCCAACAACGACATGACCGTCGTCGAGCAGAAGATCAAGCCGACCGACCAGGACATGAGCTCGCAGATCACGAGCTTCAAGTCGCAGGGCGTCAGCGCGATCGTGCTCACCGTCGCCCCCGGCCAGACCGGTTCCGTGGGTGCCGTCGCGGCCGCGACCGGCCTCGACGTCCCGATCATCGGCAGCAACCCGGTCTTCTCGCCGGCCCTGCTCAAGAGCCCGGCGGCGGCGCAGCTCAAGAAGCGCCTGATCGTCAGCTCGCCGGTCAACGCCTTCGACACGCACCCCGAGCTGCTCGAGGAGTACCTCGCCAAGTACCCCAAGGCGGTCCCGAGCCTGGGCGTGGTCTTCGGCACCGCGATGGGCGAGGTCATGAAGCAGATCCTCGACACCGCCTGCGAGAACGGCGACATGACCCGCGCCGGCCTGCTGGAGGCCAAGAAGGAGCTGAGCGACGTCGACACCGGCAACCTCGTCGTGCCGCTGGACCTGTCGGTCGGCGTCGACAAGAGCCCGAGCCGCGAGAGCTTCATCCTGCAGCCGGCCGACGTCCCCGGTGGCGCCAAGCTGCTGCAGGAGGAGACCGTCCAGGCCGAGGACGCCGCCGACCTGACGTAGCACCCGCGAGCACGACGAAGGCCCCCTCCCGACGACCGGAGGGGGCCTTCGTCGTGCTCGGAGTCGGAGGGTGGTGCGGCGGCGTGGCGGCGGTGTGAGCCTCGACCGACCCTGCCCGCGGACCGTCGCGCACACGAGCTGATCCACGTCGAGCTTCGCGGCCCCCGTCCCAGCCGCGGCGCGGGCGCCGGGCGATCAGTGCGTGTGCGCGACGGTCAGCCGTCGAGCAGCAGCACCACGGAGACCACGACGCCGTAGAGCACCACCGCCGCGCGCAGCAGCGTGGAGGGGATGCGGCTGGCGAGCCGGGCGCCGAGGAAGCCGCCGATGAGCGACGTCACGGCGATGATGAGCACCGCCTCCCAGGCCACCGGTCCGAACAGGCCGAACGCGACCAGCGCCACGGCGTTGATGATCAGCGACTGGACGTTCTTCAGGGCGTTGATGCGCCGCAGCGGCTCGGCCAGGAAGATGCCGAGGACGCCGAGCAGCAGCACGCCGAGCCCGGCCCCGAAGTAGGCGCCGTAGACCGCGGCGAGCAGGGCGCAGAGCAGCAGCGTCGGCGACCGCTCGCCCTGGCGCGAGCCCCGGCGCTCCTGCACCTGCTGGGCGAGCCACGGCTGGGCGAGCAGCAGCGCGCAGGCGATCAGGATGAGGAAGGGCACGACGGCGGAGAAGACGTCGCCCGGCGTGGTGAGCAGCAGCACCGCCCCGCCGATGCCGCCGAGGATGCTGATGATGCCGAGCGTGCGCACCCGCGGGCCCTGCCCGTCGAGCTCCTTCGTGCCGCCCGCGACGCTGCCGGCGTAGCCGGGGAACAGCGCCACCGTGTTGGTCACGTTGGCCGTCACCGGCGGGTAGCCGGCGGCCAGCAGGGCGGGGAACGAGATCAGCGAACCTCCTCCGGCGATGGCGTTGACGCCGCCGGCCAGCAGCCCGGCGCCGGCCAGCAGGGCCACCGTCGTGGGGGTCACCGGCCGACCGCGTAGCCCTGCATGCCGCGCGGGTTCGCCGCGGCCTTGAGCAAGCCGGTCGCGGCGTCCCTGCCCGCCGCGGACAGCCGGCCCTGCGACCAGTCGCCGCCCACGTGGACGTCGTGGCCGCGGGCCCGCAGGCCGTCGACCACGTCGCGCGGCAGCCGCCCCTCGACGACGAGCTTGCCCGGCGACGCCTGCCGTGGGTAGAACGAGCTCGGGAAGTGCTCGCTGGAGAACATCGGGGCGTCGATCGCGCCCTGCAGGTCGAGCCCGGTGTGCAGGTAGGCGAGCAGGAAGGCCAGCGACCACTGGTCCTGCTGGTCCCCGCCGGGCGTGCCGAAGGCCAGCCACGGCACGCCGTCCCGGGTCACCAGGGAGGGGGTCAGGGTGGTCCGCGGTCGCACGCCGCCGGCCATCGACGCCGGCAGACCGGGCTCCAGCCACAGCATCTGCGCGCGCGAGCCGAGGCAGAAGCCCAGACCGGGGATGACGGGGGAGCTCTGCAGCCAGCCGCCGCTCGGGGTGGCCGAGACCATCCGCCCGTCCTTGTCGACGACGTCGACGTGGCACGTGTCGCCGCGCGTCGTGCCGTCGCCGAGGACGGTGGGCTCACCGGCCCCGTCGGAGGTCACGGCGGGCCGGGCGCCGCCCGAGCCGGCCGAGACCGGCATGCGCGGCGCACGCCCGTCCGGGCTGCCGGGCCGCAGGTCGTACGACGCCGCGTCCCCGACGAGCGCTCGCCGCTCGTCCGCGTAGGCCCGGGACAGCAGCGCCTCCAGCGGCACGTCGACGTGCGCGGGGTCGCCGTACCACGCCTCGCGGTCCGCGAACGCCAGCTTGGCGGACTCGGTGACCGCGTGGATCCAGTCGACCGACAGGTGGCCCATGCCCGCGAGGTCGAGTCCGGAGAGCACCTGCAGCTGCTGGAGCAGCACCGGTCCCTGCCCCCACGGCCCGGTCTTGTGGACCGTCACCCCGGCGTAGTCGCACGACACCGACGGCTCGACGGTCGGTTCCCACCGGGCGAGGTCGTCCCCGTCGAGCAGGCCGCGGTGGCGGCGCCCGGAGGTGTCCATCACCTCCTCGGTCGCGCAGAACTGCGCGATCCTCTCGGCCACGAAGCCCCGGTAGAAGGCGTCCCGACCGGCGACGATCTGCTGCTCGCGGCCGGACGAGGCGGCCTCCGCCTCCTCGACCACCCGCCGGTAGGTGGCGGCGAGGTCCGGGTTGCGGAACCGGGAACCGGCCGCGGGCACACCCTCCGAGGTGAGCCAGACGGAGGCCGACGTCGGCCACTCGTCCCGGAACATCTGCTCCACGGTGCGGATCGTCGCCGCGGTGTTCGCCAGCAGCGGGAAGCCCTCGTCGGCGTAGGTGATCGCCGGCTCGAGCACGTCGCGCAGCCGCCAGGTCCCCTCCCGCTCGAGCAGCAGGGTCCAGGCTCCGAAGGCGCCCGGCACGACGGCGGCCAGCAGACCGGTGCCGGGGACGAGGTCCAGCCCCAGCTCCGAGTAGTGCTCCAGGCTGGCAGCCGCGGGCGTCGGACCCTGGCCGCAGTAGACGTCGACGGCACCGGAGGGCGCCGCGAACAGGATCGGCAGGTCGCCGCCGGGGCCGTTCAGGTGCGGCTCGACCACCTGCAGGACGAAGCCGGCGGCCACCGCCGCGTCCACGGCGTTGCCTCCACGCTCGAGCACCGCCATGCCCGTCGCGCTGGCCAGCCAGTGGGTCGAGGTGACCATGCCGTACGTGCCGAGCAGCTCTGGTCGCGTGGTGAACACAGGCGGACTCCTCGTCCGTCGAAGTACGGCGGGGATCCGCCCGGAGGTGCTGCGTGCTGTGTCAGGCGGGTCGTGCCGTCCCGCCCTCGGCCCTGCTCGCGAGCCCGCCCTCGGCGCCACCCTCGACCGCGCCCTGCTCGCGGGCGGCGGCGGCGATGTCGGGTGCTCCGGTGTCACGGTCGACGAGGTGGCAGGCCACGAGGTGGTCGGGCGAGGTCACACCCGCCAGCGGGGGCACCTCGACCGTGCACCGCTCGACGGCGACCGGACAGCGGGTGTGGAAGTGGCACCCCGACGGCGGGTCGATCGGGCTCGGCATGTCACCGCGCAGGACCACCCGGGTGCGGGCCCGCTGCGCTCCCGGGTCCGGTACCGGCGCCGCGGTGAGCAGCGACTGCGTGTACGGCATCTGCGGGTCGCGGAACAGCTGCGCGCGCGAGGTCCGCTCCACCACCCTGCCGAGGTACATCACCGCGATGGTGTCGCTGATGTACTCCACCACCGACAGGTCGTGCGTGATGAACAGGCAGGAGAAGCCGAGGTCGCGCTGCAGGTCGGTGATGAGGTTGAGGATGGAGGCCTGCACGCTGACGTCGAGCGCCGAGACCGGCTCGTCGGCGATGACCAGGCTGGGCTCCAGGGCCAGCGCACGGGCCAGGCCCACGCGCTGGCGCTGCCCACCGGAGAGCTCGTGCGGGAAGCGGTCCCGCAGCTCCGAGCGCAGCCCGCACTTCTCCAGCATCTCGTCGATGCGCTTGGTCAGGGCGGCGCCGCTGGCCGTCTTGTGCAGCCGCATCGGCTCGCCGACGATCTGGCCGATCGTCAGGCGGGGGTTCAGCGAGGAGTAGGGGTCCTGGAAGACGATGTGCACCTGGCGGCGCAGCGGACGCATCGCCCGCCGGGACAGGGTGGAGATCTCCGTCCCGAGCAGCTTGATGCTGCCGGACGTCGGCTCGACCAGGCGGGTGACGCAGCGCCCGACGGTCGACTTGCCGCTGCCGGACTCGCCGACCAGGCCCAGGATCTCGCCGGGGCCGATGGTGAACGACACCCCGTCCACGGCCCGGACGACGCCGGCGCCGGAGCGGAAGCCCGAGCCGGTGGAGAAGTGCTTGACCAGGTCCGTCACCTCCAGGACCGGTCCGTCCGTGCGCGTCACGCGTCCTCCCCGGGGTGGAAGCAGGCGGCGAGGTGGTGCGGACGGGTGGGCTCGAAGGGCGGCCGGTGGGACACGCAGACCTCGGTCGACCGCGGGCAGCGAGGCGCGAAGACGCACTCGTCGGGGTCGGACCGCAGCGACGGCACCAGACCCGGGATCTCCCGCAGGCGCCGGCCGGCCACGAGCTCGACGCCCTGCTCGCGGTGCGGCACCGCGCCCAGCAGCCCGTTGGTGTAGGGGTGCTGGGGGTGGGCGAACAGCTCGTGGACCTCCGCCTGCTCGACCGGCCGCCCGGCGTACATGACGACGACCCGGTCGGCGAGGTCGGCGACCACGCCGAGGTCGTGGGTGATGAGGATGATCGCCGTGCCGAGCTGGTCGCGCAGGTCCCGCAGGATGTCGAGGACGCCGGCCTGGATGGTCACGTCCAGCGCCGTCGTGGGCTCGTCCGCGACGAGCACCTGAGGACCGCAGGCGACCGCGATGGCGATCATGACGCGCTGCCGCATGCCGCCGGACAGCTGGTGCGGGTACTCGTCGACGCGGCGCTCCGGCGCGGGGATGCGCACCAGTCGCAGCAGCTCGACCGCCCGAGCGTGCGCGGCCTTCTTCGACATGCCCTCGTGGCGCTGCAGGACCTCGCGGATCTGCTTGCCGACGGTGAAGGCCGGGTTCAGGCTGCTCATGGGCTCCTGGAACACGAAGCTGACCTGCTTGCCGCGGACCGCGCGCAGCTGCTTGGGGCTGAGCTCGAGCAGGTTCTGCCCGTCCAGCAGGACGCGGCCGGTGACGGTGGCGGTCGGCGGCAGCAGCCCCGGCACCGACATGGCCGTCACGGACTTGCCGCAGCCCGACTCGCCGACCAGCGCCACGATCTCGCCGGCCGCGAGGTCGAAGGACACGCCGTTGACGGCGTGCACCGGGCCGTCCTCCGTGGCGAAGCGGATGTGCAGGTCCTGCACGCTGAGCAGCGGGCCGCGAGGAGCCCGGGGTGGGACCCGCTCCACGACCGGGGTCGTCATGAGGTCGCCCTCGGGTCGAGGGTGTCACGGAGCCCGTCGCCGACGAGGTTGAACGACAGCGCGGCCAGCGCGATGGCGATGCCCGGCCAGACCGCGAGCAGCGGCGCCTGCGACAGGAAGCCCTGCGCCGCCGAGAGCATGGTGCCCCAGGACGGGGTGGGTGGCTGCACCCCGAGCCCGAGGAAGGACAGCACCGACTCGCCGATGATGGCCTCGGGGACGGTCACCGTCGCCTGGACGAGCAGGGGGCTGATGGCGTTGGGGAGGATGTAGCGGCGCAGGATGCGCACGTCGCCGGCACCGTCCGCGACGGCTCCGGCGACGTAGTCCTGCTCACGCAGCCCGAGCACCTCGCCGCGGGTCACCCGGATGAAGCTGGGCAGCGCGCTGATGCCCAGGGCGATGACGACGTTGCGCAGCGACGGCCCGAGGATCGCCGCCAGCCCGACCGCCAGGATGAGGAAGGGGAACGCCAGCAGCAGGTCGGTCAGCCGGCTGATGACCAGGTCGGCCCAGCCGCGGTAGTAGCCGGCCACCAGGCCGAGGGGCACCCCGACCGCCATGGCCAGCAGGGTCGCCATGACGCCCGCCTGCATGGACACCCGCGCGCCGTACGCGATGCGGGCGAGCGTGTCCCGGCCGAGGTCGTCGGTGCCGAGCGGGTGCGACGCGGACGGCGGCTCGAGGACCGCCCCGAAGTCGCTGCGTCCCGGGTCGCCGAACAGCGGGGCGGCCAGGGCCAGGAGGAGGATCAGCAGCAGCACCAACAGCCCGAAGACCGACAGGCGGCGGCGCAGGAAGCGCTTGACGAGCCGCGTGCTGCGCCGCTGCCGAGGTGGCGGCACCTTCAGCGCAGGCCCCGGCTGGGACATCGGTGCAGCGGCCGTCGTCACGAGGCACCTCCGCTGACGCGGATACGGGGGTTGAGGAACGAGTAGGTCAGGTCGACCAGCAGGTTGACGAACACGTAGCCGAACACCGTCACGAGCGCCACGCCCTGGATGACGGGGTAGTCGCGGGTGAAGACGCCGTCGACGATGAGCCGGCCGAAGCCGGGGATGACGAAGATCTGCTCGGTGATGACCGCGCCGGAGATCAGCGCGCCCAGCTGCAGCCCGAGCACCGTCACCACGGTGACCAGGCTGTTGCGCAGGGCGTGCACGAGCACCACCGAGCGCTCGGACAGGCCCTTGGACCGGGCGGTCCGGATGTAGTCCGAGGACATCGTCTCGAGCATGGCCGAGCGCATCTGCCGCATGAGCACGGCCGACAGGCCGGTCCCCAGCACGATGGCCGGCAGCAGCATCCGCTGCAGGTTGGCGATCGGGTCCTCCAGGAACGGCACGTAGCCCGAGGCGGGCAGCAGTCCGAGCTGCACCGACACGACGAGGATCAGGACGAGCCCCAACCAGAAGTTGGGGATCGACAGCCCGAGCAGGCCGAAGGCGTTGCTGGCGTTGTCGATCCACGTCCCCCGCCGCAGGGCGGCCAGGATCCCGGCCGGGATCCCGATGAGCAGCCCGACGGCCAGGGACAGCAGGGCGAGCTCCAGCGTGACCGGCAGCCGCTGCAGGATGATGTCGGTGACGTCCAGACCGGTACGGGTCGAGAAGCCCAGGTCGCCCTGCAGGGAGTTGCCGAGGTAGCGGACGTACTGCACGGGCACCGGGTCGTCCAGGCCGTACTTCTCCCGGATCTGCGCCAGGACCGCCGGACTGCTCTCCTCGCCCGCCAGCGCGCGCGCCGCGTCGCCGGGCAGCGCCCGCACGCCGACGAACACCACGAGGCTGGCGAGCAGCAGGACGAGCGCCGACGTCCCGACGCGGCGGAGCAGGTAGGACGCCATCGCGGTCCTCCTCCCTTCGCCGGACGACCTACGAGGCCAGCCCGGCGGTCTTGAGACGCGGCAGGCCGTCGGCGTAGTACTCGACGCCGACGACGTCCGGGCCGGTGGCGAGGTAGTTGACCGGGTGGTAGAGGTAGATGATCGGCGTCAGCTCGGACTCCTTCTCGATCGCCGTCTTGTAGAGCGCCTTGCGCTCCTCCTCGTCGTCGATCAGACGGGCCTGCTCGAGCGCCTTGTCGATCTCCGGGTCGGAGGTGCCGCTGATGTTCAGCGGAGCGCCGGTGTGCAGGAAGTTGTAGATGTTGCCGTCCGGGTCGACGCGGCCGGACCAGCCGACCTGGAAGGCGTCGAAGTCACCGGCGTCGCTGGCGTCGAGGGCGGACGCGAACTCCGACGCCGCGACCTCCACCTCGAAGCCGGCCTCCTTGGCCTGCGACTGGATCACCTGCCCGAGCCGCAGGTTCTCCGGGCTGGTGCCGATGGCGAGCGTGACGGGCACCGGCGTCGCCTCCCCGGACTCCGCGATGAGCTCCTTCGCGCGGTCCAGGTCCCGCTTCGAGCACTCGATCGACTCGTCGTGGTAGGGGCTCGCCGGCGGCAGCGGGGTGCACCCGGGCACGTTCTTGCCGGCGAAGACGACCTTGTTGATGACGTCGCGGTCGAGCGAGAGCTCGAAGGCCTCGCGCAGCTCCGCCGACTTCCCGAGCGGGGTGTCGATCTTGCCGACCGGCTCGCCGATCCCGTTGGCGTTGCCGATGTTGATGCTGATGCCCTGGTAGCCGAGCGACTCCTGGGCGATGAGCTTCACCGCCGGGTCGTTCTCCAGCTTGGCGACGTCGGTGGCGGCGATGCGCTCGGCGATCTGCACGTCGCCGGACTTGACGTTGGCCTGACGGACGTTGCCGTCGGTGATGACGCGGTAGGTGACGCCGTCGGCCTTGACCTTGTCGGCGTCGTAGTAGTCCGGTGCCTTCTCGAGGACGATCTCGCTGCCGGCCGTGCGGCTGGCGAACGCGAACGGCCCGACGCAGACGGGGTCGGTCCCGAACTTGTCGCCGAGCGCCTGCAGCTGCTTCGGCGACATGATCATGCCGGCACGGTCGGCGAGCTGGGCCGTGAGGGGCGCGAAGGCCTCGCTCAGGGTGAGCTTCACGGTCGCCGGGTCGACGACGTCGACCGCCGTGACGGCGGACAGCTCGGCCTGGCGGGCCGAGCCCTCGAGCGTGCGGTGGCGGTCGAGCGAGGTCTTGACGGCGGCCGCGTCGAGCTTGGTGCCGTCGTTGAAGACCACGTCCTCGCGCAGGGAGATGGTGACGCTCTTGCCGCCTTCGGCGACCTCGGGGAGCTCCGCGGCCAGCTGCGGGACCAGCTCCAGCTTCTCGTCGACGTCGTAGAGCTTCTCGCACATGTTGACGAAGACCTCGCGGCCGACCAGCGTGCGCGCGAGCGTCGGGTCGAGGGCGTCCGGGTCCTCGGCGAGTGCCAGGGTGAGCATGCCACCGGCCTTGGCCTCCCGGTCGTCCTTGTCGGCGTCACCGGTGTTGGTGCCTGTCGCGCCGCCTCCTCCACCACCTCCACCGCAGGCGCTGACCAGTGCGACGGAGGCGAGGACGACGGAAGCGGACACGCGGCGCGAGCGGAGCATGAGGTCCTCCTCAGGTGACGGACCCCGACCCTCACACAGGCGTCGACTGTATACAAGGGGTGAGGACGAACTGGCCCATTCCGTGGCGACCGGCCCAGGTGCGCCGGTCACCGGCTCAGGTCTGGGCGGCCTGGCTGACCCACCGGTAGGACGCCCGTGCCGCGGTGACGTGGGCCCGGGCGATCGCCTCGGCGTGGTCCTCGTCGCCGGTGGCGATCGCCTGCAGGAGCTGCTCGTGCTCGGCCCAGCTGTGCGGCGCCCGGGTCGCCGCGCTGGTGCGGAAGACCCACTGCACCCGCCGCGCCATCGGCGCGACCAGCAGCCCGAGGTAGTCGTTGCCGCTCAGCTCGACGACGAGGGAGTGGAAGTCGGTGTTGTACGAGGCGAGCTGGTCGAGCTCCTGCTGGTCGGTGGCCTGACGGGCCCGGCGGAGGATCTCGCGCAGGCGAGCGACGCCCGGCCCGGACGCCCGACGGGCGGCCAGGCGTGCGGCGAGCGGCTCGAGAGCTGCCCTGACGTCGAACAGGTCCTCCGCCTGCTCCGCGGTGATCTGGGCGACCACGGCGCCGCGCCGGGGGAGGATCTCGACGAACCCTTCGCTCGCCAGTGCCTGCAGCGCCTCCCGGACGGGGTTGCGGGACACGCCCAGCCGAGCGGCGAGCCGGTCCTCGACGATGCGGGTGCCGGGCGCCAGCTCCCCGGTGACGACCAGTCGACGGAGCTCGTCGCTGACGAGCGACCGCAGCGGTTGGTGCCCTGCTCCGACCGTCACCTTCGACCCTCGCCTCGTCGACTGCATGCAGTATTCGTCAGGTGTCGCGGAAGAGCACCTTCTGCCCGGGTCTGAGCTGACCGGCCCGGTCGACGTCGTCGTCGACCACGCAGGCGAGGACGGGGTAGCCGCCGGTGACCGGATGGTCGGCCAGGAAGAGCACCGGCTGACCGGACGGCGGCACCTGCAGCGCTCCGCGGACCAGCCCCTCGCTGGGCAGCTCGCCGGTGCGCACCCGCGCCGGCGCCGGGCCGTCGAGCCGCAGCCCGATGCGGTTGCTGTCGGGCGTCACGACGTGCACCGCCGAGGCCAGGCGAGACCAGGCCTCGTCGGCGAACCAGTCCCGGCGCGGCCCGGGCGTGACGCGCAGGACGACGTCGCCCGGCTCGGGCTCGGCGACCGGCGCCACGTCGACGGTCGGCAGCGCACCGGTCGGCTCTCCGACCGGCAGGACGTCTCCGCGCGCCAGGGGAGGCGGGCCCAGCCCGGACAGGACGTCGCGGGAGCGGGAGCCGAGGACGGGCGGCACGTCGACGCCGCCGCGCACCGCGACGCAGGTGCGCAGGCCGGCCACCGGCGCTCCCAGCCGCAGCTCGGCGCCGGCACGCAGCACGGTCGGCGCGAGGTGCGGCCACGGTCCGGCGCAGCGGGCGCCGGTCGTCGCGAGCACGACGTCGTGGTGGGCTCGCAGGACGAGCCCGCCGAGGGTCGTCTCGAGGACCGCTGCCCCCGGCCGGTTGCCGACCAGCCGGTTGGCGAGGGCGTACGCCCGCCGGTCGCAGGCGCCCGACCGGCCGACGCCGAGCGCTCCGAGACCCGGCCGACCCTCGTCCTGCACGGTGGTGAGCGGTCCCGGCTCGACGACCTCCAGGGCCCTGACCCGGCGGCTCACGGCGTGACGTCGACGAAGCGGACCCGCGTGCCCGGGCGCAGCAGCGCAGGAGGGTCGCGGGCCAGGTCGAAGACGGCCAGCTGCGTGCGTCCGAGCAGCTGCCACCCGCCGGGCGAGGCCCGTGGGTAGACGCCGCTGAACGGACCGGCCAGGCCCACCGCCCCGGGCGGTACGCGGGTGCGCGGGGAGGACCGCCGTGGCACGTCGTGCGGCCAGTCGGCGCTGACGAGGTAGCCGAAGCCGGGCGCGAAGCCGCAGAACGCGACGGACCACTGCGCGCCGGTGTGCCGGCGCACCAGCTCGGGCGACGGGCAGTCGAGCAGCGCGGCGACCTCGACCAGGTCCTCGCCGTCGTAGACGACCGGGACCTCCACGAGGGCGCCGTGCCGGCGCCGTCCGACCGGGCGCGGGGTCCGGCGGACAGCCGTCTCGACCGCGGCCAGCGACGTCTGCGCCGGGTCGGCGACCACCAGCACGGTCCGTGCGGCCGGCACGAGGTCGACCAGGCCGGCCGGCGGATCGGCGACGAGGGCGTCGTAGAGCGCCATCACCTCGTCCAGGTCGTCCAGCTCGACGAGCAGCGCCGTCGTCCCGCTGGGCAGGACGCGCATCAGGCGAACGGCGCGAGGCGCACGTCGGCTGCGGTCAGGGCCGCCCGCACGCGGCGGGCGATGTCGACGGCTCCGGGGGTGTCGCCGTGCACGCACAGCGAGTCGGGGGTCAGGTGGAGCGGCCGGCCCTCGACGTCGGCGACGGGCAGCCCGGTCGCCATCGCGACGCAGCGCTGGGCGATCTGTCCCGGGTCGTGCAGCACGGCACCGGGGAGCCTGCGCGGGACGAGGGCTCCGTCGGGGGTGTAGGCCCGGTCGGCGAACGCCTCCCGGACGACCGGCAGACCGGCGTCCTCGGCCAGCCGCAGCAGCGCCGATCCCGGCAGGCCCAGGAGCGGCAGCGCGGGGTCGTGCTCGCGCACGGCACGGACGACGGCGGCCGCCTGCGGCTCGCAGGTGACGACGGTGTTGTACAGCGCGCCGTGCGGCTTGACGTAGCGGACCCGCGAGCCGGCCACCCGGGCCAGCGCGTCGAGCGCGCCGAGCTGGTAGAGCACCTCGGCGGTGAGCACGTCGGGCTCCATGTCGATGAAGCGCCGGCCGAAGCCCGGCAGGTCGCGGTAGCCGACCTGCGCCCCGATGGCCACCCCCCGCCGGGCGGCCTGCTCGCAGACCCGTCGCATGGTCGGGGCGTCACCGGCGTGGAAGCCGCACGCGACGTTCGCGCTCGTGACGATCTCGAGCAGCGCGTCGTCGTCCCCCAGCGTCCAGTGCCCGAAGCCCTCGCCGAGGTCGCTGTTGAGGTCCATCGCTCACCCTGCCCGTCCGCTCGGGCCTACCAGGCGTAGGCCTCCGGAGCCGGCCCGCCCGGACCGGGGAAGATCTCGTCGAGCCGGGTCAGCGACGCCTCGTCGAGGACGATCTCCGGTGCGCGCAGGGCGCCCTCGAGCTGCTCGAGGGTCCGCGGCCCGATGATCGGTGCGGTCACCGCAGGCTGGTGGAGCAGCCAGGCCAGGCCGACGTCGGCAGGGTGCTCGCCCAGCTCGTCGCAGAACGCCTCGTAGGCCTCGACCGCCGGCCGGTGCCGGTCCAGCTTCTCCCGCTGAGCGGGATCGGCGGAGCGCCCCTCCTGCTGCTTGCGCAGCACCCCGCCGAGCAGTCCCTGCTCGAGCGGTGACCAGGGGATCAGCCCGATGCCGTACGCCTCGCAGGCCGGGACGACCTCCAGCTCGACCGTGCGCTGCAGGAGGTTGTAGTAGCTCTGCTCGCTCACCAGGCCGACGCTGCCGCGGCGGGACGCCCGCTCGTTGCCCTGGGCGAGGGCCCAGCCGGGGAAGTTGCTCGATCCGACGTAGAGGATCTTGCCCGACTGCTTGAGGACGTCGAACGCCTCCCACAGCTCCTCCCACGGCGTGGAGCGGTCGATGTGGTGCATCTGGTAGAGGTCGATGTGGTCGGTCTGCATGCGGCGCAGCGACGCGTCGCACTGCCGCCGGATCGACAGGGCCGACAGCCCGGTCTCGTTGGGGCCGTCGCCCATGGAGCCGTAGAGCTTGGTGGCCAGCACCGTGCCCTCGCGGCGCCCACCGCCCTGCGCGAACCAGGTGCCGAGGATCGTCTCGGTCCAGCCCTCGCCCTTGCGCCAGCCGTAGACGTTGGCGGTGTCGACGAAGTTGATCCCGGCCGCCGCAGCGGCGTCCAGGATGGCGTGGCTGTCGGCCTCGGTCGTCTGCGGACCGAAGTTCATGGTCCCCAGGCACAGCGGGGAGACGCGCAGTCCGGTACGTCCGAGGTGGACGGAGGTCAGGGTCATGCCCGAACCGTAGCCGGGCGTCGGCCGCTCCGGCTCAGGGCAGGTCGAGGGAGGCGTCCGGACGCAGGGCGTCGAACGTCGTGCCCGCCGGCTTGAGCGCGTCGAACTGGCCGTACCAGATCTGCGGCTGCGACAGCACGCCGTCGTGCACCGGGAAGGCGAGTCGGGGTGCGACGGTGCGCAGCAGCCCGACCGCCTCGGAGAGCTTGAGCCACGGCGCGGCCGTCGGCAGGCCGAGGACCTCGACGTCGGCGTCGGGCACCGTCAGCGCGTCGCCGGGCGTGAAGAAGCGCCCACCGACCAGGTAGCCGACGTTCGGGATGCGCGGGATGTCCTCGTGGATGACGGCGTGCTCGCGCCCGAGCACGTCGACGCGCACACCGAGGTCCAGGACGTCGCCGTCGGAGACGACCGTCGACGGCAGGTCGCCCAGCTGACCGGCGCTGCCCTCGTCCACGTGCAGCCGCGCGTCCGGGTTGGCCTCGAGCAGCGTCCGCAGCCGTCCGGCGTCGAGGTGGTCGGGATGGGCGTGGGTGATCAGCACGGCGGTGAGCCCGCGCAGCTGCTCGAAGCCGGTGCTGAACACCCCCGGGTCGAGCAGCACGCGGGCGTCGCCGTCCTCGACGAGCAGGCAGCTGTGGCCGTACCTCGTGATGCGCATGGGCGCATGCTTCCCCGCCGAGGCGGTCCTGCACCGGTCAGGGCGCTGGGGTCCACAGCGGCCTGCGCGTCGAGCTCTGCTCCTGAGCTCACGTGACGAGCTGGGCTTCAGAGCGGAGCTCGCCCTCGGCCGTCCTGGTCCGGGTCCTGCGCGGTGCCGGTCAGCCAGCTGCGGTAGAGCTCGGCGCTGCGGACCAGGACCGACTGCGCGTCCCGGTCCACGTCGGCGCCGGTCCAGGCGCCGTGGAGGCGGTCGAAGGCCACGCCGTCCAGGCGGGCCAGGAGCCGGTCGAGGTGGCGCTCGGGCAGCGGCAGCAGCATCGGGTAGCTGCGCATGAAGGACACGCGCCTGCGGCCGGGCAGCACCATCACCGTGTCGCCGACGAGCAGGGCGCCCCGACCCTCGGCGGCCGCCGCGACGTGCAGCACGGCGCTGCCGGCGAAGTGCCCGCCGCAGCGCAGCAGCGTCACGCCGGGGGCGAGCTCGACCTCGTCGTCCCACCACCGGACGGCGTCGTCGGGCCGCAGCACCCAGGCGGCGTCGCGGCGGGGCAGCCACATCGGGACCCCACGACCCTCGGCCACGGAACCACCTCCGGAGAAGCGGGAGCTCCACTCCACCAGGACGCCGCACAGGTGGGGATGGCTGCGCGCGATGCCGAGCAGCCCGCCCGTGTCCCGCACGAAGGCGACGGCGTCGTCGTCGAGGTAGCCCGGCGGGTCCCAGAGCACGCCCCCCTGCGGCGTCGTCACGAGCAGACCGCGGTGGCCGATGCCCAGCGACGGCGTCACCGTCAGCTCGTGCAGACCGGGCTCGACCTCCCGCCACGCGGTGCGGTGCCCCTCGGCGGCGAGCTCGGCCAGCGATGTCCACGCCTGTCCCGACTCGGGGACGTACTGCCGGTCGTCGCAGCAGATGACGCAGCGGGCAGGGACGTCCGGGCTGGGCGCGTACTGGTTGGCGCAGGTGCGGCAGATCCACGCCGTCGCGGTGACCGGCACGTCGTCCTCCGGGTCGCAGTCGTCAGCTCTCGGGCGAGAGGTCCAGGTCGTAGCCGCGGGAGAGCAGCTCCTTCTCCACCGCCTCGCACACGGTCTCGACGACCGTCACCCGCGCCAGCCGCTTCTGGTCGCCGGGCACCACGTGCCACGGCCCCCACGGGCGGTCGGTGCGCTCGAGCATGTCCTCGACCGCGGCCTCGTAGTCCGGCCGCTTCGCGCGGTTGCGCCAGTCCTCGTCCGTGAGCTTCCAGGAGCGCAGCGGGTCGTGGGCGCGGCTCTCGAAGCGGGCCAGCTGCTCCTCCTCCGAGACGTGCATCCAGAACTTGACGAGGATCATCCCCTCGGCGTTCAGGGTGCGCTCGAACTGCGTGATCTCCTCGTACGCCCGCGACCACTGCTCCTCGGTGGCGAACCCCTCGACGCGCTCGACGAGCACCCGGCCGTACCAGGAGCGGTCGAGCACCGCGAATCCGCCCCAGCCCGGCAGGACCGGCCAGAAGCGCCACAGGAAGTGGTGGCGCTTCTCGTCGTGCGTGGGCGCCGCGAACTGCGCGACCCGCACGTGCCGCGGGTCCATGGGCGCCACCAGGCGCTTGATGGCCCCGCCCTTGCCGGAGGCGTCCCAGCCCTCGAACACCACGCACAGCGGCGGTCCGAGCCGGTGCTCGGCGATCTGACCGCCGAGCAGCAGCCGCAGCCGCAGCATCCGCTCCGCCGCCTGCTCCAGACGCGTCTCCGCTTCCTTCTTCCCCAGCCGGGCGGACAGGTCGACCTGGGACAGACGGCTCATGCGCGCAAGCGTCGCACGACCGCCGGAGGCGGACAGGAGCTGCCTGGCCCTCAGGACGACAGGCCGAGGCGCGCGGTCGTCTCCTCGCGCATCTTGTACTTCTGGATCTTGCCGGTGATGGTCATGGGGAACTCGTCCACGAAGACCACGTAGCGGGGCACCTTGAAGTGCGCCAGGCGACCGCGGCAGAAGTCCCGGATCTCCTCCTCGGTGACGTCGGCGTCCGGCCGGGTCCGGACCCAGGCGCACAGCTCCTCGCCGTACCGCGGGTCCGGGACGCCGATCACCTGCACGTCCTGCACGGCGGGGTGGCCGTACAGGAACTCCTCGACCTCGCGCGGGTAGACGTTCTCGCCGCCGCGGATGACCATGTCCTTGGAGCGGCCGACGATGCTGAGGTAGCCCTGCTCGTCCATGACCGCCAGGTCACCGGTGTGCATCCAGCCGTCGGCGTCGACGGCCTCGGCCGTCTTCTCCGGCTCCTGCCAGTAGCCGAGCATCACGGAGTAGCCCCGGGTGCACAGCTCGCCGGTCGTGCCGCGCGGGACCGTCTCGTCCGTCACGGGGTCCACGACCTTCACCTCCACGTGCGGGTGCACGCGTCCGATCGTCGACACCCGGCGCTCCAGCGGGTCGTCCGTGGTGGTCTGCGTGGACACCGGCGAGGTCTCGGTCATGCCGTAGCAGATGGTGACGTCGTCCATGTGCATCTCGCCGATGACCTGCTTCATGACCTCCACCGGGCACGGGGACCCGGCCATGATGCCGGTGCGCAGGGAGGACAGGTCGTACGCCGACAGGTCCAGCGCGAGCTCGGCGATGAACATCGTGGGCACGCCGTACAGCGACGTGCAGCGCTCCTGCTCGACGGCGCGCAGCGTGGCGGCCGGGTCGAACCCCTCCGCCGGGATCACCATCGCCGCGCCGTGGGTCGTCGCCCCGAGGTTGGCCATCACCATGCCGAAGCAGTGGTAGAAGGGCACCGGGATGCAGATGCTGTCCTGCTCGGTGTAGCCGCAGGTCTCGCCGACGAACCAGCCGTTGTTGAGGATGTTGCGGTGCGACAGCGTCGCCCCCTTGGGGAAGCCCGTCGTCCCGCTCGTGTACTGCAGGCAGATGGCGTCGTCCGGGTCGAGCGAGCCCTCCCGCTCGCGCAGCGCGGTGTCGTCGAGCTCCCGGCCGCGCGCCAGCAGGGCGTCCCAGTCGGGGTCGCCGAGGAACAGCGCGCGCTCCAGCTGCGGGCAGGCGTCGCGGACCTCGGCCACCATGCCGCGGTAGTCGCTCGTCTTGAAGCCGGGTGACGCGACCAGCCAGCGGCACCCCGACTGGCGCAGGACGTACTCCAGCTCGCCGGCGCGGTAGGCCGGGTTGACGGTGACGAGCACCAGACCGGTGCGCGCCGTGGCGTACTGCAGCAGCGTCCACTCGGGCCGGTTGGGCGCCCAGATGCCGACGCGGTCGCCGGTCGCGAGCCCGGCGTCGAGCAGCGCGCGGGCCAGCTCGTCCACGGCTGCGTCGAACTCCGCGTAGCTCCACCGCCGGCCGCTCGGCAGGTCCACCAGCGCGGGCCGGTCCGGCACGCGTGCGGCCGTGCGGCGCAGGTCCTCCCCGATCGTGGTCGTCCGCAT
>CADCUE010000238.1 GCA_902805805.1 uncultured Frankineae bacterium
CGACCCGGGTCACCGCCGTCGCGCCCAGCCCGGCGCGGACCTGCGCCGCCAGGTCGGCGAGGCGGGCCGGCTGGGGGTAGCGCACCTTCGTGCGCGGCCCGGCGAGCGTCGGGTCACCGCCGCCGACGAGGACGACCTCGCCGGGCGCGCCGCCGGCCAGGACCCGCGTGCGCAGGCGCAGGTCGGGCGGCAGTGCCGTCAGCGCCGCCGCGGCCGTGGCGATCTTGGCCGTGGACGCCGGCAGCAGCGGCACGTCGGCGGCCTGCTCGTGCAGCACGTCTCCGCTGTCGGCGTCGAGGACCGACACGGCCAGGTGACCGCCGAGCGCGGTGTCGGTCAGGGCCTGCGCCACGGCGGCCTGCAGACCCGGCTCGGAGGGGCGCTCGCCGTCCGGAGCGGCCGGCAGCAGGGCCGCTCGCACCGGGGTCGTCGGCGAGGGGGTGGGGGACGGTGACGGGGCCGACACCGCCCGGGGCCGGACCGGGTCGTCCGTGAGAATCGTCGCGGCGGCCGTGCCGCCGGCCAGGGCCCCGACGAGCAGGACGCCGGCGACGGCGCGCCCGCGCCGGGTCGTGCGCATGACCCGCCCTCCCGAGTGCCGCCGGTACACCGTGCGCGAGACTACGTACGCCATCCCCCGACCGACCAGAGGAGAGCCTCGCCGTGGAGTTCGACGTGACCATCGAGATCCCGAAGGGGCAGCGCAACAAGTACGAGATGGACCACCACAGCGGGCGCATCCGCCTGGACCGCCGGCTGTTCACCTCCATGAGCTACCCGGCCGACTACGGCTTCGTGGAGGACACCCTCGGCGGCGACGGCGACCCGCTCGACGCGCTGGTCCTGCTCGACGAGCCGACGTTCCCGGGCTGCCTCATCCGCGTGCGCGCGCTCGGCATGTTCCGCATGAAGGACGAGGCCGGACCCGACGAGAAGCTGCTGTGCGTGCCGGTCGGCGACCCGCGCCAGGAGCACCTGCAGGACATCCGGCACGTGTCGGAGTTCGACCGGCTGGAGATCCAGCACTTCTTCGAGGCCTACAAGGACCTCGAGCCCGGCAAGAGCGTCGAGGGCGCGCAGTGGGTCGGCCGCAAGGAGGCCGAGGACGAGGTCATCGCCTCCCGCGAGCGGCTGGCGGCCAACCCGCAGGCGGTCGCGCACGTGGGCGACCCGAGCGCACGGCCCGATCTCAGCAGGCCCACGATCGACGACGTCGTCGAGCCGCCGCTCGACGAGAAGAACGCCAACTGCTAGGGCGCCGCTAGAGGACCTTGTCGCCGTACATCTCGCCGAGCGGGTCGCAGATCAGCTCGAGGCGCTCGCCGTCGGGCCCCGAGAAGTACAGCGAGGTCCCGCTGTGGTGGGCGTACGGCACGCCCGCGGCGTCGAGCTTGCCGCGCAGGTGCGCCCAGCGCTCGGGCTCGACGGAGATGGCGATGTGGTGCAGCCCGCCCAGCACCTCGGCGTACGGCCCGCTGTCCAGGCCGGGGAAGTCGAAGAACGCCAGCAGGTTGTCGTGGCCGATGTCGAAGAAGAAGTGCGTCGAGCCGGGGTAGTCCCGGTTGTCGATCATCTCGGTGAGCGGGAACTCGAGCAGCTCGCTGTAGAACCGCGTCGTGCGCTCCACGTCGCCGCTGACCAGCGCGGTGTGGTGCAAGCCGCGGGCGGACGACGCCGGGCGCTCGCTCGCCGGACGCAGGTAGGTCGAGCGGATGCGGTCGCGCTCGGTGGCCAGGGCGGCGGGATCGGGTGCGCTCATGGCGGCACGGTAGGCCAGAGCGGGCAGGTCGACCCGGACCGGGCCGGTCCCGGCGGAGCGAGCGGCAGCGAGGAGGAGCGGTGGAGGTCGGTCTGACCGACGTCCTGCTGCTGTGCCTGTTCGCGCTGCTCGCCGGAGCTCTGGACGCGATCGTCGGCGGAGGCGGGCTGGTGCAGCTGCCCGCGCTGCTCGTCGTGCTCCCGCAGATGCCCGTCGTGGCGCTGCTCGGCACCAACAAGCTGGCGTCGGTGGTGGGCACCGCGTCGGCCGCCGTGACCTACAACCGCCGCATCGCCGTGGACCGGCGCACGGCCGCGGTGATGGGCGCCGCGGCGTTCCTCGGCTCGGGCGCCGGCGCCCTCGTGGCCACCCGGGTCGGCAGCGAGGTCCTCAAGCCGGTCGTGCTGCTCGCGCTGGTGGCTGTGCTGGTGTACACGCTGCGCACGCCCACCCTGGGCGAGGTCGAGCGGCTGCGCCTGGGCGCCGGGACGCAGCGCGCCGTGGCCCTGCTGGGCGGCGCCGGCATCGGCTTCTACGACGGCTTCGTCGGTCCCGGGACCGGCAGCTTCCTGGTCTTCCTGCTCGTCGGCGCGGTCGGCCTGTCGTTCCTGCACGCCAGTGCCACCGCCAAGGTGGTCAACACGATGACCAACCTGGCCGCGCTCGCGCTGTTCGCCGCCGGCGGCCACGTGCTGTGGGTGCTCGGGACCGCCATGGCCCTGTCCAACCTGCTCGGCAGCCAGCTCGGGACGCGGCTGGCCCTGCGGCGCGGGAGCGCGTGGGTGCGCAGGGTGTTCGTCCTGGTGGTCAGCGCGCTCGTGCTGCGCCTGGCGCTCGACGTCCTGGGCTGACGGGCCCTCGACCGACGACGGCGGGGCGTGATCTGCCCCGCACTGACGCATACCGGACGAAGGCCGCGGGAAAGGGGTCGCGGTGATCATGCTCTCCGGCAAGGCCTCCCCGGGGTCGCGCACCGGTGCGAGCGCCTCCCGGCGACCGGCTCACCTCCCGCAGCTCGACGGTCTGCGCACGCTGGCGGTGGCCGTGGTCCTCGCCTACCACGTGGCGCGCACCCAGGAGCTGTGGGTGCTGCCCGGCGGCTTCGTCGGCGTCGACGTCTTCTTCGTGCTCAGCGGCTTCCTCATCACCTCGCTGCTGCTGCGCGAGCACGCCCGCAGCGGGCGGTTGGACCTGCGCCGCTTCTACGTCCGGCGCCTGTGGCGGCTCTACCCGGCGCTGATCCTCGTGTCGGCCGCCGCCGCCGCGGCGATCGCCCTGGCGCCGGGCGTCTTCGGCCTGGAGCCCGCCAGCCCGGCCGAGGCGCTGGTCGCGCTGGCGTACGGCATGAGCTGGTGGTCCGGGCTCGAGCTGACCGGCGGCCCGTACCTGCTCGGGCTCACCTGGTCGCTGTCGGTCGAGGAGCACTTCTACCTGCTGTGGCCGCTGCTGCTGCTGGCCGTGCTGCGCCGCGGCGGGAGCCTGCGGGCCGTCGCCGCGATCGCGGTGCTGGCGAACGCCTGGCCGATGCTGCTGCACCTGACCGGCGCCGACCCCGACCGGCTCTACTACCTGCCCGACTCCCGCTTCGCCCAGATCCTGACCGGGTGCGCGCTCGCCGCGCTCCTGGTCCGGCGCGCCGAGCTGGAGCGGCTGCGGCCCGCGTTCAGCGCGTCGGCCGCCCGGGCCGCGCTCGTGGGCATCGCGGTCGTGGCCCTGCTCGGTCACCGCCAGGACGCGTGGTACTGGCTCGGCGGTCTGCAGGCCATCGGGGTGGCCGCGGCCGTCGTCATCGGCCACCTGGTGCTGCACGACGACAGCCGGCTGTCGCAGGCCCTGCGCTGGGGCCCGCTGCCCGTGCTGGGGCTGTGGTCGTACGGCATCTACCTGTGGCACCTGCCGCTCATGCGCCTGGCGCAGCCGGTGCTCGGCGAGAGCCTCGCGATCACCCTCGCCGCCGGTCTGCTGGCCGTCCCGGTCGCGGCCGCGTCGTACCGCTTCGTCGAGCAGCCGCTGCTGCGGCGTTCGCGCCGGACGCACCTGGCCGCTGCCCCCGCCGCCGAGGCACCGGCCCGCACGCAGGAGCTCAGCCGCTCGGCCGCCTGACGCCGACGCTCGAGACCTCAGGGCAGCAGTGCTGCTCAGGACAGCAGTACTACTCAGGACACCCGCGGCGCTCCTGCGCACCATGACCTCCAGGACGAGGAGGTCTGCCATGGACGGCACGGACACGCGACACCGGGTGCAGCACAGCGTGCCCGCGGCGACGTTGGCCTGGCTCGAGCGGGAGCTCGACAGCTGGCAGGCCGAGGGCCGCGTGGACGCCTCGACGGCGGCCGGCATCCGCGCGAAGTACACCGCAGCACGGCGCTTCTCGCTGTCGCGGCTGATGCTCCTGCTGGGCGCGGCCTTCCTCGGCGTCGGCCTGCTGTGGCTGGTCGCCACCAACCTGGACGAGATGTCCCCCGCGGTCCGCTTCACCGGTGTCGTGCTGGTGTGGCTGTCGGCCGTGATCGGCGGCGAGGCGCTCGCAGCGCGGCGCGGTCCTGAGGCGGTACGGGCCGGCGACGCGGCGGTCGGCGGGGTGCGGCTGGTCGCCGCCCTCGCCTTCGGCGCCGTGGTCTTCCAGGCGGCGCAGAGCCTGCAGGTGCCGGCGTACGAGCCCCGCCTGCTGGGGGTGTGGGCCGCCGGCGCGCTGCTCCAGGCCTACGCCGTCGGCGCCGTCGCTCCGCTGGTCGTCGGGATCTGCACCGGTGTGGGCTGGTACGGCTGGGCCGTCGCCGAGCGCGCCGACTCGGTGGAGGGCCCGGCGCTGGCACTGCTGCTGGCCGGCGCGCTGGCCACCGCCACGGCGGTCGGGCACGGCGTCGCGGGCCCCCGCCGCTTCGCTCCGCCCTGGCGGGTGGCCGGCGCGCTGCTGGTCCTGAGCGGGCTGTTCGTCGCCGCCCTGCCGCGCCCGCAGGACGACGCGAGCACGCCGACGGTGCTGCTGTGGCTCGGGGTCGCGCTGGTCGTGGCCGCCTCCGCCGGTGCCGCCGCGCTCGCCGACCGCGTCGGACGGCTCGAGGTCGCCGCCGCCGGCGTCGCCGTCGTCCTGGGCTGGCTGTTCCTGCTGTGGCAACCACCGGGGGACGCCTCGGTCGCCCAGCTGTCCGGCGAGGCGCTGCTGCGCCAGGTGGTGCTGGTCCTGGTCTACCTGCTGACCGCCCTCTGGTACGCCGCGCTCGGCGTGATGCGCGACACCGAGGGGCTGACCCGCCTGGCCGCCGGCGCACTGGTCCTGTTCACCGTCGTGCAGAGCTTCGCGATCTTCCAGCCGATCCTGTCCGGCGCGGCGCTGTTCCTCTCGCTCGGCGCGGTGCTGGTCGTCAGCGGGTTCCTCGTCGAGCGGGGCCGGCGCAGCCTGATCACGACTGTCAAGGAGGTGGAGGCATGAGCATCGCAGTCCTCTCGACCCGCACCCGGCTGGCCGTCGCGTGCCTGCTGCAGGCGGTGCTCGTGGCGTTGGCGGTGTGGCCGCAGCTGTCGGCACGCGCGACCGGCGACGACTACCTGCTGGCCGTCGCACCGCTCGACCCGATCGACCCGTTCCGGGGCGCGTACGTCACCCTCGACTACCCCGACCTGACGCAGCCGGACTACGGCTCGGTGCCCACCGGGACGGTGTACGTCCCGCTCGAGCGCATCGCCGGCAGCGAGCTGTGGCGCGGCACCCAGCCCCTCGCCGCGGCCCCGGACGACGGTCCGTACCTGCGCTGCGAGTTCGAGAACGTCCCGCTGCGCTGCGGCATCTCGAGCCTGTTCGCCTCGCAGGAGGAGGCACGGCGGCTGGAGCGCCAGATCGCGGGAGGGGCCGTCGCCCGGGTGCGGGTGGACAGCCGCGGCAACGCCGCCGTGCTCGAGGTGCTGCCCGGCTCCTGAGGGCCCGGCCGACCGGTCGTCGGCGGACCGTGCCGCACGAGCCGCTCGTAGGCTCGCCGGATGGCACGGTACTTCGACGTCCACCCGGTCGACCCCCAGCCGCGGCTCGTCGCCCAGACGGTGGCGCTGCTGCGCGACGACGCGCTGATCGCCTACCCCACCGACTCCTGCTACGCCCTGGGCTGCGGGCTCGACAGCCCGACCGGCGCTGAGCGCATCCGCCGCATCCGGGCGCTGGACGACCGGCACCACTTCACCCTCGTGTGCGCCGACTTCGCGCAGCTCGGCCAGTTCGTGCACCTGGACAACGCCGCCTTCCGGAGCATCAAGGCCGCGACGCCGGGGCCGTACACCTTCATCCTCAAGGCGTCCAAGGACGTGCCCCGCCGGCTGGCGCAGGTCAAGCGGCGGACCGTCGGCGTCCGCATCCCCGACCACCCCGTCGTACGCGCTCTGCTCCGCGAGCTCGGGCAGCCGCTGGTGTCCAGCACCCTGCTGCTGCCGGGCGCCGAGGAGCCCATGACCGACGGCTGGCAGATCAAGGAGGAGCTCGACCACGTGGTGGACGCGGTCCTCGACTCCGGCGACTGCGGGACCGAGCCGACCACCGTGATCGACTGGTCCTCAGGCGTTCCGGAGGTCGTCCGCGTCGGCGCCGGTCCGACCGCGCGCTTCGAGTAGGCCGCGTCCGGCTGGGGAATGCGGGCCCTGAGGACACGCCCGCGCACGATCGCGCAGCACCAGGTCAAGCGGCTGCCCGTCATCGACGGGCAGACGCTCGTCGGCGTCGTCAGCGAGGCTGACCTCGCCGAGCACGCCACGCCCCAGCAGCTGGTCTCGGTCGTGCGCGGGGTCTACGGCGAGGACTGACCGCCCGGGCCGGCGCCGCGCGGGTCAGATGTTGGAGCTCTCCACCGGCGCGTCGGCGGGCAGCGGGGCAGCCCCCGAGGCGGCACCGCTGCCCGCGACGGCCGGTGTCCCGACGGTGTAGGCGGTCATGGACAGGCTGCCGTACGCGTAGCCGTCCACGAGGACGCTCGGTCCGCTGTCCGCCCCCGAGCGTGCGGCGCTGGCCAGTCCGGCGAGGTAGAGCAGCGGCAGGAAGTGGTCGGGGGTCGGCACGGCGGTCCGGAAGTCGCGGTGCGCGTCCAGCGTCGCGACCTCGGCCGGGTCGGTGAGCATCCGCTCCTGAGCGTCCTCGTCGAAGCGCTGAGCCCAGTCGAAGCCCTCGTCGGCGAGCTCCCGGCGCATCCCGCCGAGGTTGTGCACGACGTTGCCGCTGGCGACGACCAGCACCCCCCGCTCGCGCAGCGGAGCCAGCCGCGCTCCGAGGTCGAGGTGGTAGTCGAACGGCTTGTCGGCGTTGATGGACAGCTGCACGACCGGGATGGACGCGTCCGGGAAGGCGTGCACCAGCACCGACCACGTGCCGTGGTCGATGCCCCACGAGTCGACGTCGGCGCCGACCCAGGTCGGGGAGACCACGTCGCTCACCTCCGCCGCGAGCTCGGGCAGTCCCGGCGCGGGGTAGTCGACGTCGAACAGCGCCTGGGGGAAGCCGAAGAAGTCGTGGATGGTGCGCGGACGCGGCATCGCGGTCACCGCCGTCGCGTTGATGTACCAGTGCGCCGAGACGACCAGGATGGCGCGCGGCCGCGGCACGGCCTGGCCGAACGCCCGCCACGCCTCGGTGTAGCGGTTCGTCTCCAGCGCGTTCATCGGGTTGCCGTGCCCGAAGAACGCGGCGGGCATGGTCGTGCCGACGGACGGCGCGCGGTCGCTGGCAGCGCTCATGGGACCTCCGAGGCAGGGCGGCCCGCAGGACGGTCGACGGGCTCCCGCCATGATGGCGCGCCGCCGGACCCGGCCGGCGAGCAGCCCGCGGGAACGAACCGGAAGGCCGACCAGCGCGAAGGTCTCGGAGCAGACCACCCGTCGAGAGGCCGCACGTGCACCCCCACCTGATCCGCATCCGTCTG
>CADCUE010000239.1 GCA_902805805.1 uncultured Frankineae bacterium
CCCAACCACCGCCGCACGCGCCGCATGACGCAGAGCAAGGGACGCCGACTCAGCCGGTGGGTTCGGCGGCGCGGCGGGCCTCGACCTCCGCCAGGAGCTCCCACGTGCGGTCGTAGATCTGCGCGGGGAGCGTGCCGCCGTAGACCTGGTCGACGCCGTTGACGTCCTCCATGCCGCCGCAGGAGCGGGTGAGGCCGCCGGTGCAGCGCTCGTCGTCGTAGCCCATCCACACGGTGATGCAGACGTCGCGGCCCTCGCGGGAGCAGCCGATGAACCAGGCGTTGGTGCTGTCCTGCGTGGTGCCCGTCTTGCCCCACACCGGGAAGTCCTGCCGGGCAGCGCGGGCGGTGCCGCCGGGCTCGGTGACGCCCGACATCGCCTCGACGACCTGCTCGGCGACGGGCGCGGGCAGCGCCCGGCGCACCGGCTCCGGCTGCGCCGGCTGGGCGCTCAGCAGCCGCCCGTCGACGTCGCGGACCTCGAGCAGCGAGCGCGGGGCGACGTGGACGCCGCCGTTCATGAGCGTCCCGAAGGCGCTCGCCATCGACTGCGGGCTGGCCAGCGCGGTGGTGCCGAGGCCGAAGGACGTGGGCGCGGTGGCGAAGGCGTCCTCGTCGGCGACGACGCCGGCGTCGAGCATCAGCTGCTTGACGCGGTCGCGCCCGGCCTCGATCGCGAGCGGGACGTAGACGGTGTTGACCGAGCGCTGCAGCGCCCGCTGCAGCGTCATCCGCCCGCTGCTGCCGCCCTCGCCGGCGGCGTTGCAGTAGCGGTAGTCGCCGATGGTGTCGCAGGCCGGGGCGTCCCGTCGGGTGCCGAGCGTGAGGCCCTGCTCGAGGGCGGCGGCGAGCACGAAGGGCTTGATGGTCGAGCCGACCTGGCGGCGCCCGTTCGTGGCGAGGTTGAAGCCGCCCCGCGTGTAGCCCGTGACGGCCTCGACACCGCCCCGCGCCGGCCGCCGCCGCAGCGTCGTCATCGCCGTGACGTCGCCGCTGCTGATGTCGACGGCGACGACCGCGGCCTGCGGGTCGTCGGCGTCGGGCAGCACCTCGCGGGCGGCGCGGGTGACGGCCTCCTGCAGGTCGGTGTCGAGCGCCGTGCGCACGCGCAGGCCGCCGCGGTCGAGCTGGTCGGGGTCGTCGGCGAACTGCTCGCGCAGCTGGGCGGTCACGATGTCGGCGTACTCCGGCGCGGTGCTCGGCGGCTCCGGCGGCGTCACCCGCTTCGGGACGACGGCGGCCTCCCGGCGGTACGCCTCGCTCGCCTGCCGCGAGGTGATGTGGCCGCCCGCGACCATCTGGTTGAGCGTGTACTTCTGCCGGCCCCTGGCCTGCGCGAAGTCGCGCACCGGGTTCCACGCCGACGGCGCCGGCGCGATGCCGGCGAGCATCGAGGCGCGGGCGAGCGCCACGACCGGGTCGGGCGGGCCGGCCGCCCCCGGCGCCTCGAGGCCGAGCTCCTGCACGCCGACGCCGAAGTAGTAGAGGGAGGCCGCCTGCACGCCGTAGGTGCTGTTGCCGAGGTACAGCACGTTGAGGTAGTCGGTGAGGATCTCGTCCTTGCTCTTGCGCTGCTCGAGGCGCACGGCGACCGAGGCCTCGCGGATCTTGCGGGCGAAGGTCCGCTCGTTGCCGACGTAGACGTTCTTGACGTACTGCTGCGTGATCGTCGAGCCGCCCTGGCGGCGCCCGCCTGTGAGGTCGCGGTACGCCGCGCGCAGCGTCGCGAGCGGGTCGACGCCGCGGTGGTCGAGGAACCGGGCGTCCTCCGCCGAGATGATCGCCTGGCGCACGACGTCCGGGATCGAGTCGCCGGGCAGGACCTCCCGCCGCTGGGTGGGCCGGATCTGCCCGAACTGCGTGCCGTCGGCCCCGAGCAGCAGGACGGGCTTGGGCGCCGGCGGGACCGCGCGCACGTCGAGCGGGGCGGCGAGCAGCCCGCCGACGAAGGTCGTGACGCCGACCACCACGGCGAGGACCAGCACCAGCAGTCCCCGGGCGACGAGCCGTCCACGGGCAGCAGCCATGGCTGCCAGCGTACGAGCCGGCGCCCGAGGACCGCGCCGATCACCGGTCTAGGCTCGGCGCCAGGACCACGTCCGACCAGGAGGACCCGTTGGCGCGCTTCCGCGTGACCCGCAGGACCGGCTCGCGCGACGCCGACGTCCGCGCCGTCCTCGCGGGCGCCGCCTCGGCGGCAGCAGCCGAGGTCGAGGACGTCCTCGCCGTCCCGCCCGACCCCACCGCCGCCGCGTTCTTCGACGTCGACAACACGATGATCCGCGGCGCGTCCATCTACTTCTTCGGCAAGGGCATGGCGGGGCGCGGCCTCATCACGACGAAGGACCTGCTGCGCTTCGGCTGGCAGCAGCTGGCCTTCCGCGTGCGCGGCAGCGAGGACCCCGACGTGGTCGCCGAGGCGCGCGACAAGGCGCTGGGTCTCGTGGCCGGCAAGTCGGTGGACGAGATCGTGGCGTACGGCGAGGAGATCTACGACGAGCTCATGGAGCGCCGGATCTGGTCGGGCACCCGCGCGCTCGCGCAGCAGCACCTCGACGCGGGGCAGCGGGTCTGGCTCGTCACCGCCACCCCCGTCGAGCTGGCGCGCATCATCGCCGCGCGCCTCGGCCTGACCGGCGCGCTCGGGACCGTCAGCGAGGTGGAGGACGGCCTGTACACGGGCCGGCTCGTGGGTGAGCCGCTGCACGGCCCGGCCAAGGGCGAGGCGGTGCGCGCGCTGGCCGAGCGCGAGGGGCTCGACCTCAGCCGCTGCACGGCCTACAGCGACAGCATCAACGACATCCCGATGCTGTCGGCGGTCGGCCATGCAGTGGCGATCAACCCAGACTCG
>CADCUE010000240.1 GCA_902805805.1 uncultured Frankineae bacterium
GGCGGGCGATGCGGTGGATCTCGTCGATGAACAGCACCTCGCCCTCGGCGAGGCTGCTGACGAGGGCGGCGAGGTCGCCGGCGCGCTCGAGGGCCGGCCCGCTGGTGATGCGGATGCCGGTGCCGAGCTCGGCGGCGATGATCATGGCGAGGGACGTCTTGCCGAGCCCGGGGGCGCCGGACAGCAGGACGTGGTCGGGCGGACGTCCGCGGCGGCGGGCGCTCTCGAGCACCAGCCCGACCTGCTCCCGGACGCGCTGCTGGCCGACGAACTCGTCGAGCCGCCGAGGGCGCAGGGCCGCCTCGACCACGCGCTCCTGGTCGCCGGCGCCGGGCTGAACGAGCGCCGACTCGCCGCGGGCGGCCAGCTCGGCGAGCTCGCGGGCGACGAGCTCGTCCTCGCTCACCGGGCCCGCCCCAGCTGTGCCAGTGCCGCCCGAAGGAGCACGGGCACGTCCTCGTCGGAGGCGTCGGGATGGCTGGCCGCGAGCCCGTCGACGACCTGGTCGGACTGCGCGGCCGTCCAGCCGAGCCCGACGAGTGCCTGCGACAGCGTGTCGCGCCAGCCCGGTGCCGTGGAGACGCCGGCGACGACCGGCGCGCCCGGCAGTCCGGCCTTGTCCTTGAGCTCGAGCACCATCCGCTGCGCGCCCTTGCGGCCGATGCCCGGCACGAGGCACAGCGCCGCGAGGTCCTCGCTGACGAGGGCCCGGCGCACCGTGTCCGGCGTGTGGACCGTCAGCACCGCCTGCGCGAGGCGCGGCCCGACGCCGGACGACGTCTGCAGCAGCTCGAACATCGCCCGCTCGTCGTCGTCGGCGAAGCCGTAGAGGGTGAGGCTGTCCTCGCGCACGACCAGCGAGGTCGCGAGCGCTGCCTGCTCCCCCACGCGCAGCCGGGCACGCGTGCCGGCCGTGGTGTGCAGCGCCAGCCCGACGCCGCCGACCCGGACGACGACGCCGTCGGCGGTGAGCGCCGCGACGGTGCCCTCGACGCTGGCGATCACCTGCGGGCTCCGGCCACCGCAGCGGCCAGGCGGGCCTGCGCCGGGGCCCGCCACAGGTGGCAGATGGCCAGCGCCAGCGCGTCCGCGGCGTCGGCGGGCCTCGGCGGGCCGTCCAGCCGCAGCAGCCGCGCCACCATCGTGCCGACCTGGTCCTTGTCGGCGCGCCCGCTGCCGGTGACGGCGGCCTTCACCTCGGACGGCGTGTGGAGCACGACCGGCAGTCCGCGCCGGGCGGCGCACACGATCGCGACGGCGCCGGCCTGCGCGGTGCCCATCACGGTGCGGACGTTGGACTGCGAGAACACCCGCTCGACCGCCACGGCGTCGGGCGAGACACGGTCGAGCCAGGCCTCGAACGCCGCCTCGAGCGCGACCAGGCGCGCACCGAGCTCGTCGGTCGCCGGCGTCCGGACCACGCCGACGTCGACCAGGCTCACCCGCCCGGGGACGCCCTCGACGACGCCGAGGCCGCACCGGGTCAGCCCGGGGTCGACGCCCAGCACCCGCACCGCCGCACCTCCGCTCGTCCCGAACACCAGTTCGGGCGGAGCGTACGGCCGCCTGCCGACAGCGGGCGGGAGGCGCGCCCGTCAGCCGACGCGCTCGAGCACCTCGTCGCTGATGTCGAAGTTGGCCCAGACGTTCTGCACGTCGTCGAGGTCCTCGAGCGCGTCGACGAGGCGCAGGACCTTGACGGCGGCCTCGTCCTCGAGCGGGACGCTGACGCTCGGCATCCAGGCGATGTCGGCCGACTCGACGGCGAAGCCGGCGTCGGTGCACGCCAGGCGGACGGCGTGGGTGTCGGTGGCGTCGGAGACGACCTCGAACGCCTCGTCGAGGTCGTTGACCTCCTCGGCGCCCGCGTCGAGGACGGCCATGAGCACGTCGTCCTCGGTGAGGCCGTCGGTCTTGGTCACCAGCACGACGCCCTTGCGGCCGAACAGGTACGACACCGAGCCCGGGTCGGCCGGGTTGCCGCCGTTGCGGGTGATCGCGGTGCGGACCTCGGCGTTGGCGCGGTTGCGGTTGTCGGTGAGGCACTCGACGAGCACGGCGACGCCGCCGGGGCCGTACGCCTCGTACATGATCTCCTCGTACGCCGCCGCGTCGCCGAGCTCGCCGCTGCCGCGCTTCACGGCGCGGTCGATGTTGTCGGCGGGCACCGACTGGCTCTTGGCCTTCGCGATGGCGTCGGCGAGCGTCGGGTTGCCGGACGGGTCGCCGCCGCCGGTGCGGGCCGCGACCTCGATCGTCTTGATGAGCTTGGCGAACAGCTTGCCGCGCTTGGCGTCGACCACGGCCTTCTTGTGCTTGGTCGTCGCCCACTTGGAGTGGCCGCTCACGGGGTCGCCTCCTTGCGCATGTCGCTCCGCACCATCTCCAGGAAGAGCTGGTGCACCCGGGTGTCACCGGTGAGCTCGGGGTGGAACGACGTGGCCAGGACCGGCCCCTGCCGCACCGCGACGACCCTACCCGCGGCCGGGTAGCCCTCCGGCACGCGCGCGAGCACCTCGACGTCCTCGCCCGTCCGCTCCACCCAGGGCGCACGGATGAACACGCCGTGCACGGACCGCTCCCCCGCGCCGACCAGCGGAAGGTCGCCCTCGAACGACTCGACCTGCGTGCCGAAGGCGTTGCGGCGCACCGTGACGTCGAGGCCGCCGAGGGTCGGCTGCCCGGGGGTGCCGTCGAGCAGGTCGTCGGCCAGCAGCACCATGCCCGCGCACGAGCCGTACGCCGGCAGGCCGTCCCGCAGCGCCTGCCGGAGCGGCTCGAGCAGGTCGAAGATGCCGAGCAGCCGGCCGATCGTCGTCGACTCGCCGCCGGGCAGGACCAGCCCGTCCA
>CADCUE010000241.1 GCA_902805805.1 uncultured Frankineae bacterium
GCTGCCGGGCCACGAGGTCCGGTCCACGCCGTACGACGCACCGTCCGCCGACCACTGCGCACCGGCAGGAGCCGACGACTGGCTCGGCCCGGTCGCGGCCTCGACGCGGTCCTTCGGCCCGGCGGACGGGCTGGCGGACCCGCACGCCACCAGGGCGGTCGCCACGACCGCCACGCCCGCTGCTCGACGCATGCTGCTCGGCAACGGGCGGGACGTCGGCCTCATCGACATGGCGACCACGCTGCCTCTCGAGCACTGGGGATGCCCGGACGCTACGGCGCGGGAGCGTGCGTGCGCAGCCGTAGAACTACCTGCCGTCGTCCACGACTTCAGCGCCCCTCACGGGGGCGTACCTCTGCAGTCGTCGAGCGGCCGGAAGCGGACGCCTGCGGACACCGCGGAGCCGTGTCTCGCTTGCTCGAGCAGGCAGCGAACTCAGCGGCATGCGCCGTGCTGCCGGGCCACGATCTTCTGTCCGGGCCGAACGACGCGCCGTCCGCCGGCCACAGCCTGGCTCCAGCGGCGACGGCCCACCTCGATGTCCCGGCGGCCTTGTCGTCACGCGCGAGCGGCACCCCCTGGTGGCAGGATGCGGGGCGTGGCACCGACCCCGGCTCGGCCGACCGTCGTGCAGGACGAGGCCGCCGGGACGGACCGGGGCACGCTGCTCATGGTGCCCGGCCTTGTGTGTGACGACGACCTGTTCCGTGACCAGCGGCTGACCCTCGAGGCAGACGTCGACGTGGTCGTGAGCGACGTGTCGCAGGGAGCGTCGCTCGGCGACATGGCCCGCGACGCTCTCGCGGCCGCGCCTCAGCGCTTCGCCGTCGCCGGCCTGTCGATGGGTGGCTACGTCGTCTGGGAGATCCTCCGGCAGGCCCCGGAGCGGGTGACCGCCGTGGCCCTGCTCGACACCAGCGCGCGGCCGGAGACGCCGGAGCAGACGATCCGTCGCAGGGCGCTGATGGCGCTGGCCGAGCGGGACGACTTCGCCGCCGTGCTGGACCTGCTCTGGCCGTTCGAGGTGGCGCCGAGCCGTCGGACGGACGCCGCGCTCCGGGCTCGGTGCGACGCGATGTTCTGGCGGTCGGGACCGGAGGTGTTCCTCCGGCAGCAGGAAGCGATCATCGCTCGGCCGGACAGTCGGCCTGAGCTTGCCCGGATCGACGTCCCGGCTCTGGTCCTCTGCGGTCGCGACGACGCGATCACCCCGCTCGACGGTTCCGAGGAGATGGCGGCGGAGATCGCAGGCGCCGACGTGGTCGTTCTCGAAGACTGCGGTCACCTGTCGACCTTGGAGCGCCCTGGTGAGGTCACCACGGCCCTGCGCCAGTGGCTGGCGCAGGTCACGCAGCGACAAGCAGACGGGGGCGCATGACAAGCACGAGCTCGGCAGGCCCCTGGCCGCTCGGGCCAGGGAGCGATCGTGACCACCACTGCCTGCTGAGCAGTTCGGCGTGCGGCCCCGTCGCCCGCTTCTGCCTGCTCAGACCCTCCGCGCACTCGCTCGTTGCTGCAGAGCTGATCCACTTCGCCCGGGGTCGTGCAGGCTGACGCGCGGGATCGACGGCTGGACTTGTGCAATCCGGTCCTGTGCTCTGCCGACGTCATCACGTCACAGCACCGCCGACCGGCACCGGGCCCTGACGGCCCTGCTGAACGGCGGACGGGCTCGAACGGCGGACGGGCTCAGGCGGCGGCGGTGCTGCGGTGCTGGGGTGCTGCGGTGCGGGGGTGCTGCGGTGCCGGGTCGCCGAGCGGGATCCGAGCGACGGAGGAACCGGCGGTGCCATGGACGCGTCCGAGCAGCGTGAGGTCCTCGAGCATGCTCCGGCGCTCCACGACCGTGTCCGTGGCGGTCCTGCTCTGCGGATCTGCCGCTGCGTGCGCCGGTGAGACGCCAGACGCCGTCGTCGCGTCACTCGGCTCGGCTGCAGGGTCGCCGTCATCGACCTCCGCACCGTGCCCACGTCCCGACCCCCGGGGTGGTCAGATCATCGACTGGGTCCCCTTCGTCGTCGTCGACGGGACCACCTACCAGGCCAGCGATCGCCCGGCTGCCGCCACCGTGCCCGAGTCAGCGCTGGGGGAGGTCGTGGCGACGGTCCGGTGCCGCATCGCGGACACGGACGCCGGAACGACGTTCCGGGCCCGGGACGGCGACGCTGCCTTCCTGTCGCCGGGCACGGAGCTCCGAGAGGTCGACGGGTACCGCCGGGACTTCCGGCTGGTGGCGGAGGAGGAGGAAGGCGGTGCCTGGCGGCTCTACGAGCCCCAGCACGTCCGCGGGGCGCGTACGGGGGAGGACCTGCTCGACCTGCGCGGCAAGGTCGAGCGGATCCACCTGGTCGAGGGCGAGCGCGGTGAGGACGTGCTCGCCACGGTCGCGGACCCGGCGACCGTGGAGCGCGTCACGGCGGCCGTGCTTGCTGCGCCCGTCCTGCCGGAGGCGACCGTCCGGGAGCGCGGTGTGGCGGTCCCGTCGTTCGTGCGCTTCGTGCTCGCCGACAGCACCGAGGTCCAGCGGGCCTGGCAGGTCGAGGCCGGGGTGCTGGCCGGCAGCCTGTCCGCGCCCGACGAGCTGCGGACGGTCTTCGACCCCTGAGGTGGTCTCACCGCAGGGCCGGACCGGTCGCCTTGCTCCGCCTGCCGCTAGGGCCGCTCCTCGGGCGGGCCGCTGCGCGGACTGCCGCCCGGCCGACCGTCGTCCGGGCCGATGCTCCCGGCGCGCTGCCCGGCGGCTCGGGTGTCGAAGCGAGCCCCCGGCATGCCCCAGGAGCGGAAGAAGTCTCCGGTGGCCCGGCACAGGGTGACGTTGACGTCGTTGCCGGCGCCGATCAGTGCCGCCGACGTCGCCGCCGTGCCGGCCTGGGCGGCGGCCGCCCGGTCGGACGGCAGCAGCAGCGGGTCGTCCGGCCCGACGGCCCCGCGCGTCGCGTGTCGCGCCTGCAGCGCGGTGCGCGCCTCGTACGACAGGAACGTCACGTGCTCCGTGCCGTCGTCCTGGTCGCGGTAGGCGACGGCGAGCGGCTCGGCGTCGAGGTCCGGGACCACCGCGCCACGCGCGTCGAGACGTCCGGCGTCGCGGACCCGCAGGCCGAGCAGCTCCCGCTCGGTGGCGCCCGTCCCGATGACCGAGAGCAGGAGCAGCCGGACGTCGGGGTCGGCGCCGCGTGCGGGTACGGGCGAGCTCTGCGGGTCCGTCGGCGCCGTCGACAGGGGCCGCCACGGCACCTCGACACCCGCTGCTGTCCACCACAGCCGTGGGCCGAAGGCCAGCTGCGACAGCTGCCCCGCGGTGAGACCGTCGTGCCGCATCGCCAGCTGCTCCAGCGAGCGGCGGGCGACCTCGGCATCGGCCCGACCCGCCGCGAGCAGCTCGGGCAGCCGGCCGAAGGCGATCTCGCGCGCGAAGCGGTCCAGCGTCGCGACCGCCGCCCGCACCCAGGGGTCCGGCCGGCGGCACCGCAGGACGAGCAGTCGAGCCGCAGCCGCGACCGAGCTGTCGTCGAGCAGCGACACCTCGCGCCGGCCGACAAGCGCCGCTCGGGCACGCTCGTCGGCCAGCGCCAGGTCCAGCCCGAGGGCCGGCCGAGTGCTCCGTCCGCGGTCCGACCCGGGGGTCACAGCCACGACGGGGCGTCGCCCACCGGGCTCTCGTTCACCTGGCCGGAGATGTCGGCCGCGATGAAGTGGTCCCGGATGTCGACCCGGCACCTGCGCACGCCGGGCAGCTGCTCCACCCGGCGGCGCACCTCGCGGCCGATGTCGATGGCGAACGGCGAGGGGCAGAGCGGGGAGGTGAGGTGGTAGCGGACCACCACCTCACCCTCACCGTCCGTCTCCACCTCGTCGAGCAGGTCGAGCTCGGCCAGCGTGCGCCGGATCTCCGGGTCCGGGACGCTGCCGGCGGCGGTCCGTACCGCCTCGAGGTCGATCTCGGGAGGTGCCAGGGTCACTTCGCGACCGCCGCCACGCCCTGGTCCACCTGCGCGTCCTCGCCGGCCGCCGGCGTCGGCTGCGCGGCGATGCGCTCCTGGCGCCGCACGTCGAACTCGTCGCCCTTGAGCTGCTCGAGCTTGGCGACCGTGTCGATGCCGTAGAGGCGGGCGATGTTGCCACCGATGATCTTCTCCTTGGTCTCGTCGGTGAGCTCCACCCCGAACTCGTCCGACAGGTCGGCCGGCAGCTCGAAGTCCATGAATCGGTCGAGCAGCCACTGCGGGTACCAGATCGGGAAGTCGGTGCCCCACACGATCCGGTCGGGACCCAGCCAGAACAGCAGGTTGGCCATGACCTTGCCGAACTCGCGCGGCCGGTTGCCGAGGAACATGTTGGCCACGGCGAGGGACGCGTAGACGTTGGGGCTGCGGGCCGACAGCCAGCAGAAGTCGTCCAGTCGCGGCAGGCCGCAGTGGTCGACGATGAAGTTCAGCTCGGGGTAGAGCGACGACGGCTCGTCGATGTCACGGACGTCGAACTTCTCCAGCGCCAGCGGCTCGACGGCCGGGCCCTTGTGGAAGTGCATGTTCGTGATGCCGAGCTCGATGCACCGCTCGTACAGCGGGAAGACCATCGGGTCGTTGGCCTTCCACCCCCGGGACTCGCCGCGCCACTCGGCGGTGTACCACTTGAAGCCCTTCATGCCGAGCTCGACCTGACGGTCGACCTGCTCCAGGGCGTCTGGTGCGCGCGGGTCGATCCCGCCCAGGCCGATCAGCCGGTCGGGCGCCCGCCGGATGAGCTCGGCATTGCGCTCGGCGTTCGTGAAACCGGTGTGGTAGAAGTCCATCAGGACCTGCGTGGACAGGATCGCCATGTCCTGGTCGCCGTTGACGAACATCGTGTCGAGGTACCAGTCGGGGTCGACCTTGCGGAAGACCGTCTCGTAGTCCATGTGCCACTGCGGCTCGTCCTTGGGGTTGAAGCCGGTGTGGAAGGCGTAGAAGGTCTCGACGAACGCCTCGCCGTACTTGTTCTTGCAGTTCTCCGCACTGGCGTCCCAGAAGCCGGTGTGGGCATCCATCACGAACTTGCCGTTCTTCACGACTTCTCTCCTCGTCGGCCAGGCCCCCGTGAACTGCGTCACAGTGCCGCAGCCACCGGCCTTTCCGCAAGACCCGGACCAGCTGGCCGCCCGGCCGGCTCGACGTCTTGCCCGGGCTCGCGGCGGGTGCCAGCATCCCGCGGACCCGGCCGGACCGCACCGGCCCGCACCTGGGGAGGCAGTGTGGCCGTCGACGGACCGCCCTGCTCCGCTGCTGAGCCCACCATGACCCGTTGAGCCTGCCCGACCTCGGCGACGCGCTGCCCGGCGCCGAGCGGGCGCTCGCCCGCGCCCTCGCTGCGGCCGGCTCGGACGACCACGCCGCGGTCCAGGCCCATCTGGTGGCGCTGCTCGAGTCGGCAGGAGGTCCGGACGTGGGCAACGCCGTACGCGCACACCTGGAGCGGGCCGGGCTCGTGCGAGCCCGTCCCGACCCGGCCGACCCGCACCCGCCGCCCCGGACGGCCGAGGCGCTGCTCGACGCCGCGTACGCCCTGCACAGCGCCGCCCAGCACGACCTGCGCGCGGCGCTGAGCGCCAGCGGCCTCGCGGTCGGCCTGGGCCCGGGCGACCGACGGCGGGCGCGTGCCGAGCACGCGGCCACCTCGCTGGCGGCGCGCGACGTTGCGGTCACCGCCGTGCTCGGGCGGCTGCGCGCGGGCGCTGCGGCAGAATGAGGGCATGAGCAGCGCAGTCCGCCCGACCGAGCTCGATCCCACCATCGGCGCCCGCCTCAAGCGCGACCGGGACGGCCTCGTCGTCGCCGTCGCCCAGCAGCACGACACCGGCGAGGTCCTCATGGTCGGGTGGATGGACGACGAGGCGCTGCACCGCACGCTCACGACCGGCCGCTGCACCTACTGGTCGCGCAGCCGCCAGGAGTACTGGGTCAAGGGCGACACCTCCGGCTCGCAGCAGTGGGTCAAGTCGGTCGCGCTCGACTGCGACGGCGACACGCTGCTGGTCAAGGTCGACCAGGTCGGCAGCGGCGCCTGCCACACCGGTGACCGCACCTGCTTCGACGCGGTCGTCCTGCCCGTGGTGGTGGGCGCTCCCGCATGAGGCGGCCGACATGAGCCTCGGCGTCACCAGTCCCGGCCGGGAGGAGTTCGCCGCGCTGCGGGCGTCGTCGCCGCTGATCGCCGTCACGCGCCGACTGCTGGCCGACGGGGAGACCCCGGTCGGGGTCTACCGCAAGCTGGCCGGCGGCCGGCCGGGGACGTTCCTTCTCGAGTCCGCCGAGCAGGGGCGGCAGTGGTCGCGCTGGTCTTTCGTCGGCGTGCGGTCGGCGGGGGTGCTGACCGAGCGCGACGGCAAGGCCGTGTGGGACGGGGACGGGCTGCCCACGACGTCCGAGGACCCGCTCGAGGCCCTGCGCGAGGCCACCGAGCTGCTGCGCTCGCCCAAGCCCGACGGCTTCCCGCCCCTGACCGGCGGGCTCGTCGGCTACCTCGGCTACGACGTCGTCCGGCGCCTGGAGCGCCTGCCGAGCACCGCGCCCGACGAGCTCGGCATGCCCGAGCTGGCGATGATGCTGGTCACCGACCTGGCCGCGCTCGACCACGGCGACGGCACCGTCCTGCTGATCGCGAACGTGCTCCCGGGCGGGTCGTACGACGACGCCGTCGCCCGGCTGGACGCCATGGCGGCAGCGCTCGCCGAGCCGGCGCCCGCGACCGTGTCGACCGTCGACCTCGGTGCGCAGCCGGAGGTGGTGCGCCGCACGAGCCCGGACGCGTACGAGGCCGCCGTCGAAGCCGGCCGCGAGCACATCCGGGCGGGCGACGTCTTCCAGGTGGTGCTCAGCCAGCGGTTCGAGGTCCGGACGGAGGTGGACGCGCTCGACGTCTACCGGGTGCTGCGGACGTCCAACCCCTCGCCGTACATGTACCTGCTGCGCTTCGCCGGACGCGAGTCGCCGTACGACGTCGTCGGCTCGTCGCCGGAGGCGCTGGTCACCGTGACCGGCGACCGGGCCGTCGTCCACCCGCCCGCCGGCACCCGTCCGCGCGGCGCGACCCCGGAGGCCGATGTGCAGGCGGCGGCGGAGCTGCGGGCCGACCCCAAGGAGCGGGCCGAGCACGTGATGCTCGTCGACCTCGCCCGCAACGACCTGGGGCGGGTGTGCGTCCCCGGGTCGGTGGACGTCAGCGGCTTCATGCGGGTCGAGCGCTACAGCCACGTCATGCACCTGGTGTCGACGGTGTTCGGCCAGGTGACGCCCGGGCGCACGGCGCTGGACGTCCTGCGCGCCACCTTCCCGGCGGGCACGGTCAGCGGAGCGCCCAAGCCGCGGGCCATGGAGATCATCGAGGCGCTGGAGCCGCACCGCCGCAACCTGTACGCGGGGACGGTCGGCTACGTCGACGCGGGCGGCGACATGGACATGGCCATCGCCATCCGCACCGCGGTGCTGCACGCCGGCTCGGCGCACGTGCAGGCCGGCGCAGGCATCGTCGCCGACAGCCATGCCCCGAGCGAGCAGGCGGAGTGCGAGAACAAGGCCGCCGCCGTGCTGCGCGCGGTGGCGGCGGCGGCGACCCTGCGCCCTGCGGCGGCCGCGAGTACGGCGGCCGCCAGCCGGCCCGCGGCCGCGGACGCCC
>CADCUE010000242.1 GCA_902805805.1 uncultured Frankineae bacterium
CACCCCAGCCGCCACCACCACCGCCGTCGCCCCAGCCGCCGCCGTCACCCCAGCCGCCACCACCACCGCCGTCGCCCCAGCCGCCGTCGAACCCGGCGTCGGCCTCGCCGTAGCCGCCGCCGTAGCCGTACGGGTCGCCGTCGCCGTAGCCGAACATCGCCCCGGTGGCGAGGCTCCCGAGGGCGAAGCCGCCGAGGCCGCCGAGGACCAGCCCGCTCGGCCAGAACGGCGCGTCGTACCAGCCGCCGGGCACGTAGCGCCCGCCGTAGGACCCGCCGGGGAACCAGTGCGGCCGGCCCGGCTCGTAGCCGGGACCGCCCACCGAGCTGCGCCCGCCGACGTCGATGCGGGTCGGCGCCTGCAGCTGCGGTCCGCTCGGTGGCAGCGGGATCTCCGGGCCCGGGTCGAGACCGGCGCGGGTGCGCACGAGACGGGCGGCCGTGAGCCCCTCGACGGCCGCCAGCCAGGCGGTCCGCAGCTGGGCGTCCGACCGGGCGTTGTCGAGCAGGGTGCTGCAGGTGCTCAGCCGCTCGGCTGCGTCGGCGAGCGCCTGGCGCGAGACGGGATCGTTGCCGGGGTCGAGCGTGCGGACGTCGTGCCCGAGCCGGTCGCGCAGCGACACCACGTCGGCCGGCGAGACGGGTGGCAGCGCCGGCTCGCGCGGGACGTCCCAGCCGCCGGACGGCTGGGAGTACTGCTGGGGGTACGACGGCAGGGGGCCGGCGTACGACGTCGAGCGCCGCACGGCGCTGCGCAGGAACAGCAGCGGGAGCAGGAAGAACAGGGCGAACAGCAGCAGCCCGGGCAGCACGCCCCCGCCGTTGTAGACGTAGATCACCAGCCGCCTCCGCCGCCGCGCCGCCGACCGCCGCCGCCGCCCCAGCCGCCGCCGCCACCGCTGCGACCGCCCGACCAGCCGCCTCCGCCACCGCTCCGCCGCCGACCGCCCATGGCGCGACCGAAGCCGCCACCGAGCCCGCCACCGATCCCACCGCCCAGGCCGCCGCCGAAGACCCCTCCGGCGATGCCGCCACTGCCGTGGCCGTACCCGCGTCCGTACCCGCGCCGGCCGAGGCCGCCGGACATCATGCTGCTCATGAGCAGGGTCTGCCAGAACGGCGTCGCGTACCAGCCGCCCGGGACCGCCTGCCCGCCGTAGTAGCCGCCCTCGTAGTAGTGGGGCCGCCCGGGCTGGTAGCTGGGCGAGCCGTCGTACTCGTCCTCCCCGACCTGCACGCGCGCGGGCTCGGTGAGCTTCGGGCCCTCGCCCTCCGGCATCGGCACGTCGGGGCCGGGGTCGAGGCCGAGCCGCTCGCGCACGACCCGGGCGGCCGCGATGCCCTCGACGGCGGTCCGCCGCGCCGCGGCGTACTCGCCCGGGGTGTCGGCCTTGGCCAGCAGCGCGCCGGTGGCGGTGTAGCGCTCGCTCGCGTCGGCGAGCGCCTGGCGGGCCACGGCGTCGTCGCCGGGCGCGAGCAGCTGCACGTCGCTGCCGAGGCGGCCGTACAGCGACTCGACGTCGGCGCGCAGGTCGTCGAGCTCGACCGCACGGGCCTTGGTCCTGCGGCGCGAGCTCAGGACGGCGTAGCCGCCGAAGCCGAGCGCGCCCAGGCCGAGCACGGCCAGCAGCCCGCCGCCACCACCGCCGCCGCCGGCGCCGGAGGTCCCCCCGCCACTGCCGCTCGCCTGGCTGTCGACCTCGCGGGCGAAGTCGCGGACGAGCCCGGTGACGCTCGCCTCGTCGAAGCTGTCGTAGGTGTTGACGGCGTCGAGCGCGTCACCGGCGCGGATCCCGCGGGCGGCGGCGTCGTCGCCGTTCTCGGCGTAGACCGACGGCTCGTCGGTGATGAGCAGGACGACGGCGCTCGAGTCGCCGATCCCGCTGCCCAGCTCCGTGGTCAGCCGCGCGTCACCACCGGCCCGCGAGGCCGTCGCCGCCGACACGGCGGCCACGTACACCGGCACGTCCGCCGACGCGACCGCGTCGCGGGCGGCGGCGACGTCGAGCGGCACGTCGGCGTCGTCGGCCAGCACCACCTGCTGCGAGCGCAGCTCGTCGACGAGGTCGTCGACCGCGACGGCGGTCTGCGCCTGCGCGGGCGCCGCCCCGAGCAGGAGGACGACGGCCAGCGGGGCCAGCAGCGCAGGCAGGCGGGAACGGCTCATGGCCCCAGTGTCCCCACACGTGCCCGGCAGCACCCGTGAGCAGCACTACCCCTCGGCGAGGAACCCCCGCACCGAGTCGGCGACGAGCTGCACCGCGATGGCCGACAGCAGCAGCCCGGCGATGCGGGTCAGCAGCACGATGCCGCTCTCCCGGACGACCCGGGTGATCCCGACGCTGAAGCGCAGCGACAGGTACACCGCGAGGTGGATCGCGACGATGCCGGCGGCGATCGCGGTGCGGTCGGCCAGCCCCTCCGACTGCTGCACGAACACGATGGTCGCCACGATCGCGCCCGGCCCGGCGAGCAGCGGCGTGCCCAGCGGCACGAGCGCGACGTTGACGTCGGGCACCTCCGACGGGTCGTCCTGCCGGTCGGTGAGCAGCTCGAGCGCCACGATGAGCAGCAGCAGCCCGCCGGCGCCCTGCAGCGCCGGGATGCCGATGCCGAGGAAGTCCAGGATCTGCTGCCCGACGAGGGCGAACAGGCTGATGACGAGCAGCGAGACGAGGACCGCCTGCCCGGCGAGCCGCGCGCGCGTGCGGTTCGTCCGGCCGCCGGTGAGCCCGAGGAACAGCGGGATGCTGCCGAGCGGATCCATGATCACGAACAGGGTGACGAAGACGGCGCCGAACAGCGTCGCGTCGAACCAGCCGCTCACGGCCACACCGCCGA
>CADCUE010000243.1 GCA_902805805.1 uncultured Frankineae bacterium
CGCGGCGTGCTCGGCCGCCTCCAGCGCCCGGTCGGGCGGGGCAGCGGGCACCGCCGGCTACCCGAGCTCGAGCAGCGGGCCGATCTCCTGCGTGGCGTACCACTGCAGCTCGTGGCCCTCGGCCTGGTCGACGACGAACGCCGCGTCCTCGCTCCCGAGGTCGGCCTCGACGAGCTGCTCGGCGGCCGCCCGCACGTCGTCCTGCGCGGCCTCGTCGTCGACGTGCACCGACTGCACGAGCCGCAGCGGCACCGGGCTCAGGACCCGCACGGCCGCCCGGTCGACGTCCGGCGCCGGCTCGGTCTCGGCCACCTCCGCCACGACGACCACCCGCCGCGGCGGGGTCGACGGGTCGAGCAGCAGCGCCCGGTCGAGCAGCCGCACGGAGGCCCGCGCGGCGAGCGTCATCGCGGCGTACTCGAGCTCCTCGTCGTCGCCCTCGGCGTACCACTCGCGCAGCGCGCCCGTCACGGCGTAGGCGGGCAGCGGCGGGCTGCCCAGCTGACCGGTGTCGAGGAGCTCGCGCAGGGCCGGCAGGGTCGAGGGCAGGTAGACGCGCACGGCACCAGCCTGCCGTACCGGCGGTCGGCGTGAGGCAGGCTGTGCCCCATGAGCGTGCCGCCCTCCGGGGAGCAGGTCGAGCTGGTGCACGGGCCACACCGGGCGGTGGTCGTCGAGGTCGGCGGCGGGCTGCGCACCTACGACGTCGGCGGGGTGGCGGTCGTCGACGGGTTCGACGAGCGCGAGATGATCACCGCCGCGCGCGGCCAGGTGCTGGCGCCGTGGCCGAACCGGCTGCACGGCGGCCGCTACACCTGGGACGGCACCGAGCACGAGGTGCCGCTCGACGAGCCGGCCCAGGGCAACGCGCTGCACGGCCTCGTCCGCTTCCGCGCCTGGCGCGTCGCCGAGCGCAGCGACAGCGCCGTCACGATGGCGCTGCGGCTGCACCCGTCCCCGCCGTACCCGTTCTGCCTCGACCTGACGGCCCGCTACGCGCTGACCGACGAGGGCCTGGAGGTCGAGCACACCGCGACGAACGTCGGGACGTCGGCCGCGCCGTACGCCCTCGGGACCCACCCCTACGTCACCGTCGGGGGGCTCGTCGACGACGCGCGCCTGACGCTGCCGGCGGCGAGCTGGCTGCCCACCGACGAGCACCAGGTCCCGACCGGCACCGAGCCGGTCGACGGCACCGCCTACGACTTCCGGACGGCGCGCCCGGTCGGCCCCCTGGAGGTCGACTTCGCCTTCGGCGACCTGCAGCGCGACCCGGACGGGCGGGCGCGGCTGGTGCTCGAGGGCGAGCGGACGGTCGAGGTGTGGGTCGACGAGGGCTTCGGCTGGCTCGAGGTGTTCACCGGCGACATCGTCCCGGAGCCCGAGCGGCGCCGGCGGGGCCTGGGCGTCGAGCCGATGACCGCTCCCCCGAACGCCTTCGTGACCGGCGAGGGCGTGCAGCGCCTGGAGCCCGGCGACAGCACGACCGCGCGCTGGGGCCTGCGGCTGCGCTGACGGCTAGCCGGCGGCGCTCGTCGGGAGCGATCGGGCGCGCAGCGCGGCGGCGCTGGTGCGCAGCGAGGTCTCGAGGACCCGCGTGCGCCGGGTCGCGTCCATGAGGTTGGCGCCGATGGCGTCGAGGTCCTCGGCCGTGGGGCCGAGGACGGTCACCCGCGTACCGGTGGCGGTCACCTTGCGCAGCTCGCCGACCAGGCGCTTGGTCACGATGCGGCGGAACCGCCGCTCCATGCGGCCGGCCAGCGTCGTCGGCGCGTCGTAGTCGAACGACGTCATCGGCGACAGGACGACGACCTCGTCGAGCCCGAGGGAGGCGACGAGGTCGAGGGAGGTCGGCGAGCACGCGCCGCCGTCGACGTAGCGCCGTCCGCCGATCCGCACCGGCGCGTACCAGCCCGGGATCGCGCAGCTGCTCATCACCGCGTCACGCAGGCTGGCGTGCGGCGCGCCGTCGCGGCCGAAGACGACGCGGCGGCCGGTGTCGTAGTCCATCGCGACGATCCACGTCTGCGGGTGGCCGGCCCAGGCGCCGCGCGGGCAGACGGCGTCGACGAGCGTGCCGATCGGCGCCAGCGAGCCGCGGCCCTGCGGCAGCACCGACGACAGCGCGCCCATGGGGGTGACCCGCCAGGGACGCAGGGCGGTGCTGAGGACGCCGCGCGGTGAGCCGATCCCCGGTCGCGGCAGCGGCGGCAGGGCGCCGCCGGCGTCGCGGTCGGGGTCGTAGCTGATGTCGGGCGCCTCGGCGTTGACGATGCCGCGCTGGTGGTCGAGCAGCACGTCGACCCCGACGCCGCAGCCGAGGAAGCTCGCGAGCACCGAGCCGGCCGAGGTGCCGACCAGCACCGACGCGTCGCGCGGGTCGAGGCCGCGCTCCTCGCGCAGCGCGGCGAGCGCGCCGATCGACCACGCCGCGCCGAGGACGCCGCCCGCGCCCAGGACCAGTCCCGTCCCGCCTGTCTGCATCACCGGTGCACGTCCATGCCGGGCACGGTGCCCACCAGCTCGGCCAACGACTCCTCGAGCAGCGACGCGACGACGTCGACGTCGGCCATGGCGTCGCGGTCGGCGTTGAGCCCGTAGAACACCCCGCCGTCGTAGGAGGTCAGACCCACCGCCAGCGCCTGGCCCTTCGCGAGCGGCACGACCGGGTGCATCGACAGCATCCGGGCGCCCGCGGCGTAGAGCGGGAACTGCGGGCCGGGCACGTTCGTGACGACGAGGTTGAACAGCCGCCGGGTCATGGAGCTCGCCACCCGGGCGCCGAGCGAGTGGACCGTCGGCGGCGCGAAGCCCGACATCTGCACGAGCGCCTGCGCGCCGACCGACTCCCCCGACTCCTTGTGGCCGCGCATGGCGTAGCTGACGCGCTGCAGCCGCACGACCGGGCTGCCCTCGCCGACGGGCAGGTCGACGAACAGCGAGGAGATCCGGTTGCCGGTGGCGCCCGACGGCGCCTCGGACCGCACCGAGACGGGCACCATCGCCCGGACGACCGTCGACGGGCTGACGGCCTCGCCCCGGGTGAGCAGCCAGGCCCGCAGCGCGCCGGCCACGGTCGCCAGCACCACGTCGTTGACCGTCCCGCCGTGGGCCTTGCGGACGCGCTTGTAGTCGTCGAGGTCGGTGGCGGCCATGCCGAAGCGGCGCTGCTCGCCGATGCGCACGTTGAGCGGGGAGTCGGGGGCGGGCCGCGCGATCGACACCGCGGAGGCCAGCAGGCCGCTGGCGACGCCCGTGACCTTGCTCGCCGTCGCCTGGGCGTCGAAGACCGCCGAGCGGGCCGTGTCGAGCGCCTGGGTCGGGCGCTTGACGTAGTCGGTCAGCGCGCCGACGACCAGGCTCGCCGCACCGGGCGCGCGGTGCGGCCGCCAGTCGTCGGCGGGCACCTCGCGCGGCTCGGGCGTCACGTCGAGGATGACGGTGCCGATGTCGACCGCCGAGACGCCGTCGACCATGGCGTGGTGGGTCTTGGTGATGATGCCGACGCGCCCGCCCTCGAGGCCCTCGACGAGGTAGATCTCCCACAGCGGGCGGTTGCGGTCGAGGCGCCGGCCCATCAGCCGGCCGACGAGCTCGCGCAGCTGCGCGCCGGTGCCCGGCTTCGGCAGGGCGCTGCGGCGCACGTGGTAGGTGACGTCGAAGTCCTCGTCGTCGACCCACACGGGGTTCGCGAGCCGGCCGGGGATGAAGCGGACCTTCTGGCGGTAGCGCGGGACGAGCGCGATCCGCTCGGTGATGAGGTCGACGAGCCGCTCGTAGTCGAAGCCCTCGGCCGGCGGGTCGAACGTCGCCACGCCGCCGACGTGGAACGGCGTCGTGGGCGTCTCCATGTAGAGGAAGGAGACGTCGAGTGGGCTCAGCCGGTCGGTCATGGGGCCATGCTCACACGCCCCGCTCCGCCGCGGAGCGGTGAGGCACGGCACACTGGGCGCAGGAGCACGGACAGCAGCGCGCAGCGCTCGTGACGAGAGGGAGCCCGTGGACTTCGACCACTCGGCCAAGGCGCAGGACTACATCGGCCGCATGCGGGACTTCCTGGACACCCGCATCCTGCCGGCGGAGCACGAGTACGAGGCCTACCGCCGCGAGAAGGGGCGTGACGACCACACCCTGCCGCCCGTCGTCGAGGAGCTGAAGGTCGAGGCCCGCGAGCGCGGCCTGTGGAACCTGTTCCTGCCGGACGTGTCGGGCCTGACGAACGTCGAGTACGCCGCCATCGCCGAGATCACCGGCTGGAGCAGCCACATCGCGCCGGAGGCCATCAACTGCGACGCGCCGAACACCGGCAACATGGAGGTGCTGCACATGTTCGGCACCCCGGAGCAGAAGTCGCAGTGGCTCGAGCCGCTCATGGAGGGCCAGATCCGCTCGGCGTTCGCCATGACCGAGCCCGACGTCGCGTCCTCCGACGCCACGAACATCTCCACCCGCATCGAGCGCGACGGCGACGACTACGTCATCAACGGGCGCAAGTGGTGGACCACCGGCGTCAACGACCCGCGCTGCAAGATCATGATCCTCATGGGCAAGACCGACACGCAGGAGTCGGTCCACCGCCAGCAGTCGATGATCCTCGTGCCGACGGACACCCCCGGCGTCGAGGTCGTGCGCGCGCTGCCCGTCTTCGGCTACCAGGACCAGCACGGCCACGGCGAGGTCCGCTTCACCGACGTCCGCGTCCCGGCGTCGAACCTCATCGCCAACGAGGGCGACGGCTTCATGATCGCCCAGGCCCGCCTCGGGCCCGGCCGCATCCACCACTGCATGCGCGCCATCGGCGCCGCCGAGCGCGCCCTGCAGCTCATGTGCGAGCGGGCCGTGTCGCGCAGCGTCTTCGGCGGCGAGATCGCCAAGCAGGGCGTCGTCCGCGAGCAGATCGCCGAGTCGCGGATGGAGATCGACCAGGCGCGCCTCATGGTGCTCAAGACCGCCGACCTGATCGACAAGGTCGGCGCCAAGGGCGCCCGCTCCGAGATCGCCGCCATCAAGGTCATCGCCCCGCGGGTCGCGCTCAACGTCGTCGACCGGGCCATCCAGGTGCACGGCGGCGCCGGCGTCAGCGAGGACTTCCCGCTCGCACGGATGTACGCCGGCCTGCGCACCCTGCGCATCGCGGACGGGCCCGACGAGGTGCACGTGCGCACCGTCGCCCGCCAGGAGCTCGGGAAGTACGCCGCCCGGGCTTGACCTCGACGCAGGGACCTCACCGCCGGGCGAGGACGCGGCGTCGGCGCGGCGGGGCGACCGGGACACCGGCCAGCTCCGCCGCGAGGGCGGCCACCGCGGCCCGCACCGGCGAGGTGGGGGCGGCCTCGGCGAGCGTCCGGCCTGCGGCTACTGCCCGGTCGAGCCCGCCGACGTCGAGCGGGACGAAGCGCACGTGCTCGACACCGGCGTAGCGCGACAGCGCCGCCCGCACCTCGGCCTGCGCGTCGCCGGGCACCGCAGTGGCGCGCAGGCGGTTGACGACGACCAGCGGGTCGACGCCGGGCACGGCCTCCTTGAGCTCGCCGAGCCCGCGCACGAGCCGCTGCAGCCCGACCGGGTCGGCGGTGCCGACGGCCACGACCCGGTCGGCGGCCGCGAGCACCGTGAGCGTCGCGCCGTTGCGGCGCGGCGCCGCCGTGTCGTAGGCGAGCTCCTCGTCCTGCTCGAGCGCGAAGGAGCAGTCGACCACGGTCGTGGTCGCGAGCGAGCGCGCCAGCTCGAGCACCACCTCGAGCGCGGCCGGGCGCAGCTCGGGCCACCGGTCGGCCCGCGCCACCCCTGACAGGACGCGCAGGTCGGGCGACACGGAGCGGGCGAGCCCGGCCAGCGACGGCAGGTCGAGGGCGCCCTGGTTGGCCAGGCGTGCGGCAGCGGCGAGGCCGGGCGCCTCGTCGAGCAGGCCCAGCACCTGGGCGACCACGCCGCCGTAGACGTCGGCGTCGACGAGCAGCACGGAGCGGCCGAGGCCCGCGAGCTCGCCGGCGAGCTGGACGGCCACCGTCGTGCGCCCGGGCGCGCCGGTCGGGCCCCAGACGGCCACGACCTCGCCGCCGCCGAGGGCGGTGGTCGGCCCGTCCTCGTCGTCGGGGGCGCGGGGCGGCAGTGCGGCGCGCGGGTCGGCGTGCGCGTTGCGGGCCCCGGTCGAGGGCTCGTCCGGTGCGCCGACGGCCAGCACGACGGCCTCGGCGAGCTCCTCCGGCGTCGAGTCGGACGGCAGGACGCACGTCACGCCGAGCGCCCGCAGGCGCCGCTCGGCCTCGTCGTCCCCCGGCGGGGCGAGGCCGACGACGGCCACCCCGGCGACGGCGAGGCGCGCCAGCGACGCGCGGTCGAGGCGCCGCAGGTCGGCCGACAGCAGGACCGCCCGCGCCGAGCCGGTCGTCGCGGTCGCCAGCAGGTCGGCGAGGTCGACGCACCGCCGCACCACGGCCACGCCGAGGTCGCCGCGCTCGAGGGCGACGACGAGCTCGGCCTCCCACACGGCGTCCGACACCGCCGTCAGCACGGGGACGGGCACTACCCGGCCTCCACCGGGGCGGCGACGTCGCCGGCGGCCTCGGCGGCGCGGGGCACGCGGACGAGGTCGAGCCGGCCGAGGCCCATGGCCGAGACGACCTCGTCGACGTCCTGCGGCCGCACCTGCAGGACGATCGGCACCGTGCCGCCGGCGCCGGCCAGCTCGTCGCGCACCGGTCCGGAGGCCACGACGACCTGCGACAGCACCTGCTGCGCGCCGCGCAGGACGAGCGGCGCGGCCGCGTCCGAGGACGCCGCCGGCGCAGCGGGATCGGGAGCCGGGTCAGCAGCGGGGTCGGCGGCCGGGTCGGCGGCCTGCGGGGTGACCCAGAGGTCGACGCGCTGGTCGTCCCGCAGCGTCGGCGGGTAGTGCCCGGCCTCCACCGGCACGGTCACGAGCCGGAGCCCGTCGCCCTGCTCCGGCTCGCTGAGCGCCCCCTCGGGCAGCAGCTCGCCGGCGCCGAGCCCCCGCCGGACGACGTAGCCGACGGGCGGCTGACCTGCGGCGCCGACGTACTGCCCGGCGCTCTCGAACAGCCGCACGCGGACCGGCTCGAGGTCGCCCTCGGCGAGCAGGGTGCCGGCGGTGAGGTCCTTGCTGGCCGCCCACACGAGCGTGCTGCGGTCGGCGCTCGAGAGCACGCGCGCACCCACGACGACGCTGACGAGCACCAGGAGCAGCCCGAGCACCAGCCGTCCGTCGAGCCACCCGGGGGTGGCCAGACGTGACGCCCGCGGTGAGGCAGGTGGCTCGGGCACGGGGACTCCTCCAGCGGGGGCTCCGTCGCCGGCCCGCGAACGGCCATGGTGGCCCAGCTCGCGGACCGGAGACGGCGCTGTCCACAGATCGGGGCTGTGGACGACCCGATCGGGTGACCGCCGCAGGTGCCAGACTGGTCGGTGACACCGACGGTGACCGACCCGGAGGAGCGCCATGGCCGCAGGCCGCTTCCTGCAGCTGACCGACGTGGCCGAGATCCTCAACATCTCGTCCTCGCAGACCTACGCCCTCGTGCGCTCCGGCGAGCTGCCCGCCATCAAGATCGGCGGACGTGGCCAGTGGCGGGTGGAGCGCACCGTGCTCGAGGACTA
>CADCUE010000244.1 GCA_902805805.1 uncultured Frankineae bacterium
GGCGCTCGGCGACCCGTCGTAGGAGACCGCCGGCGCCGCCGGGGCGGCGGCTTGGACCTGCACCGCCTGGGCGACGGCTGCGGCGACGTCCGGGGGCGGCTCGGTCGCGTCGGAGGTGCGCGTGCGCGTCCACTCCCGGGCGCTGACGTCGGGCGCCGGGACCGAGCGGTCGGAGCCGTCGGCGAGCTCGCCGGCTGCTCCTCGCGCGTCCTCGCTCACGCGACGATGGTGCCAGAGCGGCCGCAGCCGACCGGTGAGGTCGCCGTCAGCCCCCGGCGAACGGCGGCAGGACGTCGACGAGCCCGCCCTCGGCCAGCGGCACCTGCATGTGGTCGCGGGCGCCGACCGGCTCGCCGTCGACGACGAACGAGCACACCTCGAGCACCCGGCCGAAGCGGTCGTCGCGCACCGACCTCGCGAGCAGCAGCGCCTCGCCGAGCGTCGCCGCCGAGGTCGTCTCCTCGGCGACACCGGCGGCCGCGCGGGCCGCCGCCCAGTAGCGCAGGGTCGTCATCGCACGATCGTCGCACCTGCTCCCGGCCGCGCGTGGTCTGTCACCGCCGAGGTCGCGCCCCGTTGCGCTGGGCTATCCTCCGGACGGAGTCCACGAGGCAACGGCGCCTCTCCCAGACGGCCCGGGGCTGTGCCCCGGTCCCCCGTGCGAGGAGGCGCCCATGGCGACCCTGCTGCTGCTCACCAACGCCATGACCCCGTCGGCGGAGGTCCTGCCCGCCCTGGCGCTGCTCGGCCACACCGTCCGCGTGGCGCCCCTCGAGGTGTCGGCGCTGCTGAGCTCACCGCAGCACGACGCCGTCCTCGTCGACGCCCGGCGCGACCTGGCCGGTGCCCGCTCGGTCACCCGCCTGCTGCGCACCACCGGCGTGACGGCGCCCCTGTTCGTCGTCCTGACCGAGGGCGGGCTCGCCGCGCTGACCTCCGAGTGGGGCGTGGACGACGTGGTGCTCGACTCGGCGGGCCCGGCGGAGGTCGAGGCCCGCCTGCGCCTCGCGCTGGGCCGCAAGCAGGACACCGCGCCGGCCGCCGACCCCGGCGTCGTCCGGGCCGGCGAGCTCACGATCGACGAGGGCACCTACACGTGCCGCCTGCGCGGGCGCGTGCTCGACCTGACGTTCAAGGAGTTCGAGCTCCTCAAGCACCTCGCGCAGCACCCCGGCCGGGTCTACACCCGGGCGCAGCTGCTCCAGGAGGTCTGGGGCTACGACTACTTCGGCGGCACCCGCACGGTCGACGTCCACGTGCGCCGCCTGCGCGCCAAGCTCGGCGCCGAGCACGAGCAGCTCATCGGCACCGTCCGTCACGTGGGCTACAAGTTCGTGACGCCGCCGATCTCGGCGCTGGCCGAGGAGCCCGCCGAGGCGCCGGTGCCCCTCCCCCGCGGCTGAGCAGCCTCAGGCGAGGTCGAACACCCGCCGCAGCCCGGTCAGCGACAGCAGGCGCAGCACCCGCGGGCAGCTGCCGCGCAGCGTCAGGACCCCTCCGGCACGGCTGAGCCGCCGGTGCACGTCGAGCAGCAGCGCGAGCGCGCTCGCGTCGACGAAGGTGCACGCCGACAGGTCGACGACCACGCGCGCGGGGCGGCCGGCGAGCGCCTGCTCCAGCTGCTCGCGCACGCGAGGCAGCGTCGCGACGTCGAGCGCGCCGGTGATCGTCACGGTCACCGGCGCGGCGTCGACCGGCGTCGTCGGCGCCGGGACGAGGGCGGGCGCGGGGGCGTCGGTCAGCAGTGTCATGGCGGCTCCTCTCGTCGTCGTGTGCCGCCCACCGTGCCCTCGTCTCGTGGCGGTCCTCCGGACATGGCATGACGGTCCGGTGACGACCTGGGGGCGGCCCAGCCGGGCTGGGGTGCCGTCACGCGACCGTCACGCAACGGCTCCGGACTCGTCGCACCGCCGGGCAAGGCTGGGAGGGTGTTCACGCTGACCCTCGACGCCCCTTCTGCCGGCGCCGCGCGCCTGCGGCTCGCCGGCCACCTCGACGGCGAGGCGGCCCGCGACGTCCTGCACGCCGCCGCCGACGTCGTGCGCTGCGGCTGCTCGCGGCTGGTGGTCGACCTCGACGGCCTCACGTCGTGGGACGACGACGCGACCTACGCCCTCGTGGGCTGCACGCGGCTCGCGCGCTGGCTGCCGGAGGGCGTCGACGTGGTCGCCGGTGGTGCGCTCCACCGCGACCTGGTGCCGCCGCAGCCCCGCGCGCTCGCCGCCACGCCCGACGACGCCCTCGACGACGCCCCCGACGACGCAGGGGCTGACACCATGGCCGCATGCCACGCCTCCTGATCGTCGAGGACGACGACCGGATCCGCCTGTCCCTGCGCCTGGCCCTCGAGGACGAGGGCTACGCCGTGAAGGACGTCCCGACGGCCGAGGAAGGGCTCGCCGAGCAGCGCGCCAGCCCCGCCGACGTCGTCCTGGTCGACCTGATGCTGCCCGGCATGGACGGCTTCGACTGCATCCGCTCGCTGCGCCGCACCGGTGACGTCCCGATCGTCGTCGTCAGCGCCCGCGACGACACCCACGACGTCGTCGCCGCGCTCGAGGCCGGGGCCGACGACTACGTCGTCAAGCCGGTGGCCGTCAAGGAGCTCTCCGCGCGCCTGCGCGCGCTGCGGCGCCGCGCCAGCGGCAGCGGCGGTGACGCCCCCGAGGTGCGGCGCTTCGGCGAGATCGAGCTGCGGCCCGACGCGGGCGAGGTGCTGCTCGGCGGCGAGCAGGTCCACCTCACCCGCACCGAGTTCCGCCTGCTGTGCGAGCTGGCCGACCAGAGCGGCCGGGTGCTGTCGCGCCAGCAGCT
>CADCUE010000245.1 GCA_902805805.1 uncultured Frankineae bacterium
CGGCCAGGGCGTCCGCCACCGGCTCGCCGGTGAGGACGGCGCTGACCGACGCCCCGCGCCGGGCGAGGCGGGCGCCGGCGTGCAGGGCGTCCGCGCCGTCGTCGCCGCGCCCGACGAGCAGGAGCACCCGGCTGCCGTAGACACGGCCCAGCCGCTCGGCGCAGGCGACCGCGAGGGCGGTCGCCGCGCGCTGCAGCAGCGTCCCCGGCGGCAGTCCGGCCCGCAGGCGGTCCTCGGCGGCGCGGACCTGCGCGACCGTGTGCGCCCGGATCACAGCGCGGTCCTCACGCCTCGGCCACCACGACCGCCGTGGCGATGCCGCCGTCGTGCGACAGCGAGAGGTGCCAGGTCGAGATGCCCTGCGCCTCGGCCTCCTCGGCCACGCCGCCGTGCAGCACGAGCCGCGGCCGCCCGCCGGGCTCCCGCACGACCTCCGCGTCGACCCAGCGCAGGCCGCCCGGGGCGCCCAGGGCCTTGGCGACGGCCTCCTTGGCGGCGAAGCGCGCGGCCAGCGACTCGGCACGGCCCTCGCCCTGCTCCTGCGGGGTGAACAGGCGCGCGGCGAGCGACGGCGTGCGGGCGAGCGCGCGCGAGAGCCGGTCGACCTCCACGACGTCGACCCCGACGCCCACGATGCCCATGGCGGCCAGTGTGCCCCGCCCGGGCGCCCGGTCGACGGACTAGCCCGCCTGCGCGCCCCGCAGCCACGGACGGGGGTCGCGCGCCAGCACCGTCCCGCAGGCGGCGTGGACGACCCACACGGCGCCCGCGAGCAGCAGCAGGTCGCCGGGGCTGTAGACGTTGCGCAGCGGCAGCCACGCGGGTGAGGCGAAGACGTCGCCGAGGAAGGCCAGGCGCGGGTCCTCGAGGACGCCGGAGTTGACGAAGTGGTCGACCTCGACCGGCAGGCCGGCGCGTCGCACGGCGTCCTCCGAGGCCGGCATCTGCCCGCCGTTGACGGCGATGGCCAGGGCGTTCAGGCCGCCGCCCGCCGCGAGCAGCGGCACCCCGGCGATCGAGCGGTTCTTCCAGACGAACGTGGCGGCGAGGACGTACGACGCGGCGTGCACCGCGACGAGCACGGCGTGCGGCCAGGTCGGGAAGATGCTGATGGCGAGCACCTGCAGGCCGAGCGCGCCGGCGACGAGCCGTCCGCCCCGCAGGTCGATGCGGGCCAGTCCCGACAGCCGTCCGCCGAGCAGCGGCACGAGCAGCATCGCGAGGACGGTCGCGACGAGGATCAGCACGGGCCTGCTCCACTTCCGAGGGGTGCGAGCCGGCCGGTCGGCCGGCCGTGAAGCCACGGCAGGACCTTGTCGAGGTCGAGCGGCCGGCTCAGGTGGTAGCCCTGCGCGACGTCGCAGCCCCAGCCGCGCAGCAGCTCGAGGGTCTGCTCGTCCTCGACGCCCTCGGCGACCAGGCTCAGGCCGAGGTTGCGGCCCATCTCGATCGTCGAGCGGACGATCGTGGCGTGGCCCTCGTCGGTGGTGACGTGCTTGACGAACGAGCGGTCGATCTTGAGCTCGTGGACGTCGAGGCGGCGCAGGTAGGCCAGCGAGGAGTAGCCGGTGCCGAAGTCGTCGACGGCCAGCGCGACGCCGAGCTCGCGCAGCAGCCGCAGCACGTCGGTGGCCCGCACGGGGTCGGACATGATCAGCGTCTCGGTGACCTCGAGGACGAGCGCGCTCGGCGGCAGCCCGTGCTTGCGCAGGGCGTCGCCGACCTGGCGGGGCAGGCCGAGGTCGGTGAGGTGCCGCACCGACAGGTTGACGGCCACCGTCAGGTCGTGGCCCGCGGCCCGCCACCCCGCCACCGCGCTCAGCGCGAGGTCGAGGACGGTCAGCGTGAGGGGGGTGATCAGGCCGGTGTTCTCGACGACCGGCAGGAACTCGTCGGGCATGACGACGCCCCGCACCGGGTGGCGCCAGCGCACCAGCGACTCGAAGCCCAGCACGCGGCCGGTCCGCACGTCGATCTGCGGCTGGTGCTGCAGGAACAGCTCACCGCGCTCCATGCCCTCGCGCAGCTCCGCGGCGAGGGTCAGGCGTGCGGGGGTGTGCACGTCGTCGGCGGCCTCGTAGAGCTTGAAGCGGCCGCGCTCGACCTTCGCGCCGTACAGGGCGATGTCGGCGCGCTGCAGGAGCAGGTCGACGTGGTCGCCGTGCGCCGGGTGCAGCGCGACGCCCAGGCTCGCGCCGATCTCCAGCCGCACGTCCTCGACCATGAACGGCTCGACGAGGCCCTGCAGCAGCCGCGCGGCCAGCTCGCCGCCCTCCACCTCGGCGGAGGTGAGGTCGGTGACCAGCACGACGAACTCGTCGCCGCCGAGCCGCGCGACGGTGTCGCCCGGGCGGACGCTCGTGCGCAGCCGCTGGGCGACCACCCGCAGCAGGTCGTCCCCGACGTGGTGGCCGAGCGTGTCGTTGATCTCCTTGAAGTGGTCGAGGTCGAGCAGGATGACGGCGAACGGCCGTCCGGTGCGCCGCGACTCCTCGCACGCCCGCTGCACCCGCAGGCGGAACAGCGCGCGGTTCGGCAGCCCGGTCAGGCCGTCGTGGTGGGCCTCGTGCTCCCGGTCGGCGGCGAGCTGGGCGCTGCGGTGGATCGCCTCCATCGGCAGGAGCAGCATCGGGACGAGCCACAGCGACAGCTGCGCCGAGGCGCTGACGACCGGCGAGAAGCTGAGCAGGACGCCGGTGGTGGCGAACTGGAAGCGCAGGTCGCTGCGCAGGTGGGCCAGGAACGGCTCGCCCTGCGCGAGGGCCACCACCACGCCGGCGAGCACGTTGTTGACGCAGAAGTACGCGACGCCGGCGAGCAGGGCGGCCGGCAGGTGCTGGGGCAGCTCGAGCGGCCCGCCGTGCAGCAGCGGCTGACCCGTCAGGGCGGCGTACGTCGCGCGCGCCGCGAGGATCGTCAGGGCGTGCTGGGCGACGTTGAAGACCAGCTTCATCCCGTCCTTGCGGGCGCGAGCGTCCTGCAGGGCCACGGCGGCGACCTGCGCCGACATCGACAGCCACAGCGGCCCGACGACGACGAGGGCCAGCGCGAAGCTGGTGCTCACGGTGATCTCGTCGCGCATGTCGCCGCGGACGATCGTGATCGGCCGCAGCTCCGCGGCGAGCACCAGCAGCGACAGGACGATGCACACGGCGGCGCTGCGGGGCGAGAGCACCGTGCCGGCGCTCGCGCCGAGCGTCACGGCGAGCGCCGTCCAGCCGGAGACGACGACGGCCAGCACGAAGCGCCGGGCCGAGGCCGGCAGCGTCTCCATGGCAGTCTCCGTCGACGGTCGGGTGGTGCACTCCCCCTCCTGTCGGCCAGGAGCGCACGGAGTTGAGACGACGACGGCCGGCGCCCCCGAGGAGCAGGGGCACCGGCCGTCGAGCGAGCCGCGGGTCAGGCCGTCAGGCCCACTTGCGACCGGCCTCGAGGATCGCGACGAGCGCGGCGATGGCGCCGGCCGAGGACATGAGCTTGACGTTGACGGACTTCCACATGGGAGGCTCCTTCGTGGGGGACGGAAGGCTGAGAGGCACCCGGCCTTGCTGAGGGACTCCCTCGGCAGTCCCTGTCTCGTCCCTGAGCCTTGCGCGCAGAAGACCCGATCGGGCGAACAGCCGGCGCGCCCGTGCCGGTCCCTACTCGACCGTGACGGACTTCGCGAGGTTCCTCGGCTGGTCGACGTCGAGCCCGCGGGCCCGGGCCACCTCCGCGGAGAACACCTGCAGCGGGACGAGCGTCAGCAGCGGCGTGAGCAGCGACTTGGTGTCGGGCAGCCGGACCACGTGGGCGGCGTAGGGCGTCACGCTCTCGTCGCCGTCGGTGGCGAGCACGATGGTGCGGGCGCCGCGGGCGCGCACCTCCTGCACGTTGTTGATGAGCTTGGCCTGCAGGGCGTGGCGGGGCGCGATGACGATGACGGGGGTGCCGTCCTCGACCAGCGCGATCGGGCCGTGCTTGATCTCACCGGCCGGGAAGCCCTCCGCCGAGACGTAGGCGAGCTCCTTGAGCTTGAGCGCGCCCTCGAGGGCCATCGGGTAGCCGACGTGGCGTCCGAGGAAGAGCACCCGCGGCTCGTCCTTGAGCGCGCGCGCCAGCTCGCGCACCGGCTCCATGCGGCCGAGCAGCTGCTCGACGAGGTCCGGGACGGCCTGCAGGTCGCGCAGGTGGCCGCGGACCTCGTCGGCGTCGCGGGTGCCGCGCAGCTGCGCGAGGTAGAGCCCGACGAGGTACATCGCGGTGATCTGGGTCATCACCGCCTTGGTGGAGGCGACGGCGACCTCCGGGCCGCCGCGGGTGTACAGCGCGGCGTCGGACTCGCGGCTGATCGTCGACCCGACGGTGTTCGTGACGGCGAGGACCCACGCCTTCTGCGCCCGTGCGTGCCGCACGGCCTCGAGCGTGTCGGCCGTCTCGCCGGACTGCGAGACGGCGATGACGAGGGTGTTGCGACCGAGGACCGGGTCGCGGTAGCGGAACTCGCTCGCCATCTCGACCTGCACGGGCAGGCGGCACCAGCGCTCGATGGCGTACTTGCCGATGAGCCCGGAGTGGTAGGCCGAGCCGCAGGCGACGATGAAGACCTGCTCGATGCCGCGGACGTCCTCGTCGCTCATCGCCAGCTCGTCGAGGTGCAGGAGCCCCTCGGCGGTGAGGCGGCCGCCGAGGGTCTCGCGGACCGCCCCGGGCTGCTCCTCGATCTCCTTGAGCATGAAGAACTCGTAGCCGCCCTTCTCGGCGGCGTCGGTGTCCCAGTCGACGTGGTAGCTCTGGCCGTCGACGACCGCACCGTCGAGGTCGGTGACGACGACGCCGTCGCGGCGCACCTCGACGACCTGGTCCTGCTCCACGGCGCGCGCCTCGCGCGTGTGGGCGATGAAGGCGGTGACGTCGGAGCCGACGAAGTTCTCGCCCTCGCCGAGGCCGATCACCAGCGGCAGGTTGCGGCGCGCGGCGACGACGAGGTCGGGCTCGTCGCGGTGCGACACGACGAGCACGAACGAGCCCTCGAGGTCCTTGCAGATCGAGCGCAGGCTGGCGGGCAGGTCGCCCTTCGTCGGGCCGTCGGCGTAGCGCTCCTCGAGCAGGTGGGCGACGACCTCGGTGTCGGTGTCGGAGCGGCGGACGTGCCCGCGCTCCTCGAGCCCGCGGACGAGCTCCTCGTAGTTCTCGATGGTGCCGTTGTGGACGACGGCGACGACGCCGGCGCAGTCCAGGTGGGGGTGGGCGTTGGCGTCGGTGGGCGGGCCGTGCGTCGCCCACCGGGTGTGGCCGATGCCGAGGGTGCCCCGCAGCTCCTGCTCCCCGAGGACCTTCTCGAGGTTGGCGAGCTTGCCGGCCTTGCGCTCGACCTGCAGGCGGCTGCCGTCCGGGCCGCCGGCGTCGAGGACCGCGACGCCGGCGCTGTCGTAGCCGCGGTACTCCAGCCTGCGCAGCCCGTCGACCACCACCTCGAGCGCCTGCTGCTGGCCGACGTAGCCCACGATGCCGCACATGGCCCTCAGGCTAGTGCGCGGGAGGCGACCGGAGCGGGACCCGAGCGGGTCGTCCGGACCGCGGCCGGCACCCGCCGGGCCTAGCCTGCGGCCGTGGACCTGCTCGGCCGGCTGCCGCTGTTCCGCCGGACGCAGGGCCAGGTCGAGCAGTACCGGGCTGCGTGGTCCGCGGCCAACGACGCGGCCCGGGAGGCTGCCGGTCCGCTGTGGGTGGTGCTCGGTGACAGCGCCGCGCAGGGCGTCGGCGCCAGCACCCACCTGTCGGGCTACGTCGGCGTGGTGCTCACCCGGCTGCAGACCGCCGACGGCCGGCCGTGGCGCGTGCTGAACCTGTCGCGGTCCGGCGCGCGCACGCGCGAGGTGGCCGACGTGCAGTGGCCGTCCGCGGCCGGGCTGGGCGCCGACCTCGTGACGGCCGTCGTCGGCGGCAACGACGCCCTGCGCACCCCCGAGCCGCAGTGGCGCCAGGCCGCCGTCGACCTCTGCGACGCCCTGCCGCCCGGGGCCGTCGTCGCCACCTGCCCCCGCGGCGTCTTCGAGGGCAAGGCCCGCCGCGTGAACGCGGTGCTGCGGGAGCGCGCCGCCGAGCGCGGGCTGCGCGTCGCCGACCTGTGGGCGCACACCGGCCCGCCGTACCGGGGGCTCTACGCCGACGGCTTCCACCCCAACGACCGGGGCTACCTGCAGTGGGCGGACGCCCTGTCAGCCGCCCTCGGCCTGCAGGAGGGCGGGGACGTCTGACAGCGAGGCGACGGTGAGCCGCCGGTCGTGCACGACCGGCTCGGCGGCGCGCTCGAGCACCCAGGTGGTGTGGTACGGCACGTGCACCGCCCAGCCGCCGAGCTCCAGCACCGGCCGCACGTCCGACACCTCGCTGTTGCCGACCATCAGGAAGCGCTCGGGCGGCACGCCGAGGAAGCGCAGCAGCTCGTCGTACGCCCCCGGGGTCTTGTCCGGGACGATCTCGACGTGGCTGAAGCAGCCGGCGAGCCCGGAGGCGGCCAGCTTGCGGCGCTGGTCGACGAGGTCGCCCTTCGTGACGAGCACGACCCGGTGGGTGCGGCCGAGGGCGAGGACCGCCTCCTCCGCCCCCTCGAGCACCTCGACCGGACCGGTGAGCAGGGCGCGGCCGAGCTCGAGGAACGGCGCGAGCGCCAGCGGCGGACCGCCGAGCTCCTCGGCGACCTGCAGGACGTTGAGCGTCCACGACTTGACCCCGAACCCGTAGGTCGCGAGGTTCGCCCGCTCGGTGCGGGCCAGCGCCGCCTGCACCTGCTCGACGTCGGCGTACGCCGACAGCAGCCGGGCGACCTCGACCTCGGCCGCGTCGAAGGCGTCCTGGCAGCGCCACAGGGTGTCGTCGCCGTCGACGCCGACGACCTCGACCGGCTCGGCGAACCTCACGGCAGGCGCCGTGCGGCGAGGGCCCGGCGCAGGTCGTCGCGCTGCTCGGCGGCGTAGCGGCGCAGGCCGGCCGGGTGGTGCTCCTGCTCGAGGACGGCCGTCCGGTCGTGGACGTCCTGCTCGACGAGGGTCGAGGGGAACAGGTCCTCGGCGAGCGTCCCGGCGACCTGCGGCGTCCGGGCGTCCCAGAGCGCCGGCAGCTCGTCGACGTAGCGCTCGACCCACGGGCGCAGCAGGTCGTCCTGGCCGGACTGCCAGAAGCCGGCGGCGACGGCCCTCGTCTCGAGGTTCGACAGCCCCGTCCCGGTCACCGCGTCCCAGGCGCGCCGCTTGGCCTCGGGCGTCGGCAGCGCGGCGCGGGCGGTGAGGGCGTGCAGGCGGCCGGCGGCGGTGTCGTCGCGCGCGAGCTCGGCGTCCACCGCCGCGTCGTCGACGCGGCCGAGCGCGGCGAGGCACTCGAGGAGGTGCCAGCGCAGCTCGGTGTCGACGACGAGCCCCGGCGGGACCTGCGACCCGTCGAGCACCGCCGCGACCGCCGCCGCGTGCGTCTCGCTCCGCGCCGCCGCGGCGAAGGCCCGCACGCGGGTGAGCTGCAGGTCGCTGCCGGCCGGCGCCGCCTGCGCCGCCCGTCGGCTCGCCTCGGCCAGCTCGTCGAGCATCCCGTCGGCATCGGCGGCGTACAGCGT
>CADCUE010000246.1 GCA_902805805.1 uncultured Frankineae bacterium
GGGTCGCCCGCAAGGTGGAGCAGGGCGCGGGAGTCGGGGCCTTCCCGGGACGCCGCCAGACCCTGCTCGAGATGACGATCCGCAACGGCTCGGCGCAGGCACTCGACCTGACGCAGGTCGTCGTGACGACGACGTACGGTGCCCGCCCCCGGGTGGCCTCCCCGGTCTACGACGGCGCGGCGGTGAGCGACTTCACCGGCACGGTCCCGCCCGGCGGCACGGCCACGGCCACGTACGCCTTTGCCATCCCGCCGGGCCAGGCCAAGACCGCGGTGACGCGGGTCGACTTCGACGGGACGCACGCCGCGGCGACGTTCACCGGGATGGAGGAGGGATGAGGCTCCGCATGAGCGCCCCCAGCACCAGCCGACGCGTCTGGTCGGCCGTGGCTGCGACCGCCCTGGTGACCGCCGGCCTCGGCCTGCCGGGGACCGCGGCGGCCGACACCACGCCTCCGGTCGGCACGCCCGCGACCGTCAGCACCGACGCGCTGCCGACCTGGCAGATCAACGGCGTCGTCTGGAGCCAGGTCGTGGTCGGCAACACCGTCTACGTCACCGGCAGCTTCACCAAGGCGCGTCCGCCGGGCGTGGCCCCTGGGGGCACCGGCGAGGTCGCCGCGCAGCACCTGTTCGCCTACGACATCACGACCGGCAACCGGGTCACGACCTTCAAGCACTCGCTGAACGCGCAGGGTCGGGTCATCACCGCCTCCCCGGACGGCTCGCGGGTGTTCGTCGGCGGCGACTTCACCACCGTCAACGGCATCGCCCGCGGGCACGTGGCGTCCTTCGTCACGGCCACCGGTGCACTGGACACCACCTTCGCCAAGGCGAAGGTCAGCAGCACGGTCCGCGCTCTCGCCGCGTCGCCGACGACCCTCTACATGGGCGGCAGCTTCGGCTCGGTCAACGGCGCCGCACGCAAGGGCCTGGGCGCCGTGAACAGCCGGGACGGAGCAGTGCTGAGCTGGGCGCCGAAGATCAACAGCGGCTCCGTGCAGTCCATGGTGCTGACGCCCGACTCGAGCAGGGTCGTCGTCGGTGGGTCCTTCACCACCCTCAACGGGACGGCGGCCTACGGCATGGGCTCGCTGAGCGCCTCGTCGGGCTCGGTCCAGCCGTGGGCGGCCAACAAGACGATCCGCAACGCCGGCACAGCGGCGGCGATCAACAGCCTGCGCACCGACGGACGCCAGATCTACGGCTCGGGCTTCCAGTTCAGCACCACCGGCGAAGCCAACTTCGAGGGCACCTTCGCCGCCGACCCGATGACCGGCAACATCACGCTCGTCAACGACTGCCACGGTGACACCTACGACGTGGCGCCCATCGGGGCGGTGCTCTACAGCGTCGGCCACGCCCACAGCTGCAAGTGGATCCGCAGCTTCCCCGACACCAGCCCGCGGGTGCGCTGGCAGCGGGCGCTCGCCCAGACGATCGCGCCGACGACGACGAACATCGGGCCGGACACCTACGGCTGGAACTACAACGGGCTGCCCGCGTCCACGGTCCTGCACTGGTTCCCGCAGATGCCGGCGGGGACCTACACCGGGCAGTACCAGGCCGGCTGGTCCATCGCCGGCAACAGCAACTACGTCGTGATCGGCGGCGAGTTCCCCTCGGTCAACGGAACCCGCCAGCAGGGCCTGGTGCGCATGGCCGTTCCGGCGGCCGCGCCGACGACGACGGTGCGGCGCGGGCCGACGTACTCCACCAAGCCGGACCGTCCCGTGCCGCCGACCACGGCGACGCCGCTCGGTGGTGGCCAGATCAAGGTCGTCTTCGGGACGGCGTGGGACTACGACAACGAGACGCTGACCTACGACGTCCTGCGCGACAACACGACCTGGGTCAGCTCGCAGAAGATCAAGAGCAACTTCTGGACGCTGCCGAGCGCCAGCTTCACCGACAGCGGTCTGGCCCCCGGGACGACGCACTACTACCAGGTGCGCGTCAAGGACTCGTTCGGCAAGACGCTGTGGAGTCCGAAGAGCACGGTCGTCACCGCCTCCTGACCGCGTCGACCGGGGTGCGCGGCCGATCCGGCGCGCACCTCGGTCCAGCGCGTCCGGACCGTGCTCAGCGGCTGACGTCCGGAGCGGGCGACGCGCCCCCGCTCCGGGCCGACGAGCGCAGCGCTGCGAGCCCGTCGGTGAAGGTCCACCAGGCGCACAGCCCCCAGGCCAGCAGGCCGAGCAGCTTGGTGGCGTCCTCGGGGACGTACGCCTTGGCGATCAGGACGTCGATCGCCACGGACACGGCGAACATTCCCGCGCCGAAGTAGAACGCCAGCCCGGAGGCGGTGCGCCGCAGCGGCCACCACAGCCACGCCAGCGCCAGGCCGGCTGCGGCGTAGGCCGCGACCACCAGCTTCTCGGGGATGCCGCGGCCCGGCAGGATCGCGTCGTGCAGCATCATCGTGTCGTCGAGCGTCAACGCCGCCAGGAACGCGCCGAGCAGCAGGAGCAGCCGCCGCCGCGGCGGCGTCGCGACCAGCCCGGCCACCACGGCGAGCGTCGCCGCCGAGGCCCAGGCCAGGTTGGTCAGCCGGCTGACGGAGCCGGCCCACCACGGGACCCGGCCGACGGAGGTCGGATCGCGGGTGAGGTAGCCGGTGTCCGGGATGGCGGCGGAGACCGCCGCCGCCGCGGTCACGGCTGCGGCCATGAGGGCGACGACGGCGACCGCGACCAGGACCTGCCCGACGCGCGCCGGCGTCAGGCCCTCCACAGCGCGGGGATGTCCGCTGGCAGCTCTCATGTCAGGTGTCCTTCGGCGTCGCGCGCACGGACTTGAGCGTGACCCCCAGCTTCGGCGCGCCGTCGGGGGCGCCGGTGGTGGTGCCGGCCTCGGCGACCGCGTCGAGCACCTCGAGACCGGACGTGATGCGGCCGAACGGCGTGTAGGCGGGCGGGAGCGGGGTGTCCCCGTAGACGAGGAAGAACTGGCTGCCGTTGGTGTCGGGCCCGGCGTTGGCCATCGCGACGGTCCCGCGCGGGTAGGTGGCGCCCTCGAGGTTCTCGTCGGCGAACGAGTAGCCGGGACCGCCCGACCCGGTGCCCTCGGGGTCACCGCACTGCAGGACCGAGATGCCCGAGGTGGTGAGGCGGTGGCAGCGGGTCCCGTCGAAGTAGCCGGCGGCCGCCAGCGACCGCAGGCTGTGCGCCGTGCACGGCGCCGAGGCGCTGTCCATCTCGAAGACGATGTCGCCGCGGTCGGTCGCCAGCGTGACGTCGTAGACCTCCGTCGTGTCCACGTCGTCGGCCGGGGGGAGGGGGACCGGCCGCGCCGCCGCCCCCGACTTCTCGTAGGCGCAGTCGGGGTCCCCGGCCGGAGCGGCCGCGGCGCCGGACGTCGGCTCGTCACCCGGGGCCGACGGAGCCGGTGTGCGGCCCTTGGTCGGGCTCGAGGCGACCGAGTCCGACGGCCCGGCCGGGTCGCGCAGGGCCAGCGAGCCGGCCACGACGGCGCCGGCCACCAGCAGGACCGCCACGACGCTGCCGATCACCGCGTTGCGCTGCTTGCGGCGCTGGGCGAGCGCCGTCTGGCGGGCGGCCTGTCGCTCGGCCCGCCGTCGGGCGAGCTCCCTGTCGCGCTGACTGCTCGACACGCCTGTCCTTCCGAGAGAGGGGTCCACGACCGGGTGGAGACCGGTCGTGCCGGCTCCCAGTAAAGCCAAGCAGGCGCGGGGCGCCGCGCCGGTAGGGTCGGGGCACCGTTCCGCACCTGGGCGGGACGCTCGCGGTGCTTGCGCAGCCGATCCGCCGGTGCCCCACCTCTCGAGAGGACCTCCGTGCTCGTCCGCGGGTTCCCGGCGCAGGCCTTCGACACCAACTGCTACGTCGTCGCCCCCGGACCCGGGGAGCAGTGCGTCGTCGTCGACCCGGGGATCGGGGTGGAGGCGCAGCTCGACGAGCTGCTGCGCGAGCTCGGCCTGCAGCCGGTGGCCGTGCTGCTGACCCACGGCCACCTGGACCACACGTTCTCGGTCACACCGGTGTGCGGCGCCAGGGGCATCCCCGCGTGGATCCACCCGGCCGACCGCGACCAGCTCGCCGACCCGGCGAAGTACCTCTCACCGCAGACCGGCCAGATCTTCGGCGGACGCCTGGAGTGGACCGAGCCCGACGACGTCCGGCTGCTCGACCCGGCCGCGCCCCTGGAGCTCGCCGGTCTGCGCATCGGCATCGACTTCGCGCCGGGCCACACCGCCGGATCGGTCGTCTTCCGCCTGCCGGGCCACGAGGAGGACGGCGAGGCGTCCCCGCCGCTGCTGCTGTCGGGTGACGTGCTGTTCGCGGGGTCCATCGGTCGCACCGACCTGCCCGGCGGCAGCTGGGAGCAGATGCAGCACTCGCTCGCCTCGGTGATCCTGCCCATGGCCGACGAGACGGTCGTGCTGCCGGGTCATGGCGGCGCCACCACCATCGGGCGGGAGCGCGCCGCGAACCCCTACCTGCAGGACCTGCCGCCGGTGCCGCCGTCCCGGGGTCTGTAGTGGCCGGCCCCAAGGGCACGTACGACGTGCTGCCCGGCAGCGAGTTCGGCGCGACGGCCGCGGTGCGCGACGCGCTGCTCGGCCCGGCGGTGCTCGCCGGGTACGCGTACGCCGAGGCGCCGGTCTTCGAGCACACCGACCTGTTCGCCCGCGGCGTCGGTGAGAGCACCGACGTCGTCACCAAGGAGATGTTCACCTTCTCCGACCGGGCCGACCGCTCGCTCACCCTGCGGCCGGAGGGCACCGTCGGAGTGCTGCGCGCGGCGCTGGACGCCGGGCTCCACAAGGGCCAGCTGCCCGTCAAGCTGCGCTACGCCGGGCCGATGTTCCGCGCCGAGCGGCCGCAGGCAGGCCGCTACCGGCAGTTCCAGCAGGTCGGGATCGAGGCGCTCGGGCTCGACGACCCGGCGCTCGACGCCGAGGTCGTCGCGCTGGCCTGGCAGGCCTACGCCGACCTCGGGCTCACCCAGGTCCGGGTGCTGCTCAACTCGCTCGGTGACGCGGCCTGCCGGCCGGCGTACCGCGACGGCCTCGTCGGCTTCCTCGACGGGCTGGAGCTCGACGCCGACACCCGCCGCCGGGCGGGTGTCAACCCGCTGCGGGTGCTCGACGACAAGCGCCCCGAGGTGCAGGCCCAGCTCGCCGGAGCCCCGCTCATGGCCGACGCGCTGTGCGAGGCCTGCCGCGAGCACTTCGCCGCCGTCCGGGCCTCCCTCGACGCGCTGGGCGTGCCGTACGAGGCGGCGCCCCGGCTGGTGCGCGGGCTCGACTACTACATGCGCACCACGTTCGAGTTCGTCCATGACGGACTGGGAGCGCAGTCCGCCGTCGGCGGCGGCGGGCGCTACGACGGCCTGGCCGAGGCCATCGGCGGTCCGCAGGTGCCCGGCATCGGCTGGGCGCTCGGCGTCGAGCGCACCTTGCTCGCACTGCGCGCCGAGCAGGTCGAGCTGCCCGGCGAGCCGGCCGTCCAGGTCTTCTTCGTGCCGCTCGGCGCCGCTGCCAAGGCGCGCTCGGTGGCGCTGGTCGGCGAGCTGCGCCGCACCGGCATCGCGGCCGACCTCGCCTACGGGGACCGGGGGATGAAGGGCGCGATGAAGGCCGCGGACCGGTCGGGGGCGGCGTACGCCGTCGTCCTCGGCGACCGCGACCTCGAGGCCGGCGAGGCCCAGCTCAAGGACCTGCGCGAGCACGCGCAGGTCGCCGTACCGCTCGACGACCTCGTACGACGACTGCTGGAGGAGCTGCTGTGATCCGCACGCACGAGGCCGGGACGCTCCGCGAGGAGCACGCCGGCACTCCCGTCACGCTCACCGGCTGGGTGGCCCGCCGGCGCGACCACGGCGGCGTCGCCTTCCTCGACCTGCGTGACGGCTCGGGCATCGCGCAGGTGGTCGTCCGCGAGTCGGACGTGGCGCACGACCTGCGTGCCGAGTACTGCGTGCGCGTCGTCGGCGAGGTGCGCGTGCGCCCCGAGGGCAACCGCAACGACGCCCTGCCGACCGGCGCCGTCGAGGTCGCCGCGAGCGAGGTCGAGGTGCTGTCGGCCGCCGCGCCGCTGCCGTTCCCGCTCGACGACGACGCGCCGATCGGCGACGAGGTGCGCCTGAAGTACCGCTACCTCGACCTGCGCCGGCCCAGTGCTGCCAAGGCGCTCAGGACCCGGTCGCTGGTCACCCGCGCCATCCGCCGCGTCATGGACGAGCGCGACTTCCTCGACATCGAGACGCCGACGCTGACCCGCTCGACACCGGAGGGCGCCCGCGACTTCCTGGTGCCGGTCCGCCTGCAGCCCGGCCACTGGTACGCCCTGCCGCAGTCGCCGCAGCTGTTCAAGCAGCTGCTCATGGTCGCCGGGATGGAGCGCTACTACCAGATCGCCCGCTGCTACCGCGACGAGGACTTCCGCGCCGACCGGCAGCCGGAGTTCACCCAGCTCGACATCGAGATGAGCTTCCCGGACGAGGAGGACCTCTACGAGCTCACCGAGGAGGTCTTCACCCGCATCTGGCGCGACGTGGTCGGCACGGAGCTGACCGCGCCGTTCCCGCGGATGACCTACGACGAGGCGGTGCGGCGCTACGGCAGCGACCGCCCCGACGTCCGCTTCGGCGTCGAGCTCGTCGACCTCACCGACTACTTCGCCGGCACCCCGTTCCGGGTCTTCCAGGCCGCCCACGTCGGCGCGGTCGTGCTGGCCGGCGGCGCGTCGACGCCGCGCAAGGGCTTCGACGCCTGGCAGGAGTGGGCCAAGCAGCGCGGCGCCCGCGGGCTGGCCTACGTCACCTTCCTCGAGGACGGCACGCTCGGTGGGCCGGTCGCCAAGAACCTGTCCGAGGCCGAGCGCGAGGGGCTGCGCGAGGCCGTCGGGGCGCAGGTCGGCGACGCCGCCTTCTTCGCCGCCGACAGCCGCCCCCAGGCCCTCGCCCTGCTCGGCGCCGCCCGCCTGGAGATCGGCCGGCGGCTCGGGCTCATGGACGACGCCCGCTGGGAGTTCCTCTGGGTCACCGACTTCCCGATGTTCGAGCCGACGGAGGCGGGCGGCTGGACCGCCGTGCACCACCCGTTCACGGCCCCGGCCAAGAGCCACGAGGAGTCGTTCGCGCAGGACCCGGCCGACGTGCCGGCCCGGGCGTACGACCTGGTGCTCAACGGCGCCGAGCTCGGCGGCGGCTCGATCCGCATCCACTCCAGCGACGTGCAGCGCCGCGTCTTCGACGTCATCGGGCTGTCGCCGGAGCAGGCGCAGGAGCAGTTCGGCTTCCTGCTCGAGGCGTTCTCGTACGGCCCGCCCCCGCACGGCGGCATCGCGTTCGGCATCGACCGCATCGCGGCGATGGTCACCGGCTCGGAGTCGATCCGCGACGTCATCGCGTTCCCCAAGACCGGCGGCGGCGGCGACCCGCTGACCGGCGCGCCGACGCCGATCACCGCCGCGCAGCGGCGCGAGGCCGGCATCGACGCCGACCCGGCGGCGCCCGCCTCCTGACACACGCCCGCGGGCGGCCGGCCCCCCGAGGGGACCGACCGCCCGCGGGAGGTCGTGCCGTCCGGCCGGCCCCGGGTGCCGGGGCCG
>CADCUE010000247.1 GCA_902805805.1 uncultured Frankineae bacterium
ATGGCCCGCGACCCACGGGCCGCGGCCACCGCCCACCGTGCCGCGGCCACCGCCCACCGTGCCGCGGCCACCGCGCCAGCCAGGACGCCGGACCTCATAGACACACCGCTGGCAAGATCTTCAGAACATCCCCAGCAGCCTGGTGCTGGGGATGTCCCGAAGATCTTGGGCCGCCCGGCGCGACGGAAGCGCCGAGCGTCGGGCGACGTGCCGAACGGCTCGCACGCCCTCCAGCCGCCCTCACGGGGAGCAGTCCGGCCGACGCGCCAGCCGACCGGCGCGGCACGATCCAGCCGCACGCAGCAGTCGCCGGACAGCCCTTCGGCTCACCCGCGCCCCCGAGGTCTTCGAAGGATCCCCAGCACCCGAGTGCTGTGGATCTTCGGAAGATCTCGAGCCTCCTGCGCTCCGCGTCAGACGATGTACGGGATCGTCTGCGGGCCCTCGGGCAGCACGCAGACGCGGGCGTCCGGGCCGGCACTGCCCAGCGCCCGGTCGACGGCCTCGGCGAGATCGGGCACCGGCTCGAGGTGCGCCGCGCGCAGATCGTCCTCGGACAGGAACCCCGAGTGGACGCCCACCCGCGCCTTGATCTGGATCTTGGCCTGGACCTGGACCTGCCACTGGTCCGGCACCGTCGCGTCCCGCGCCGAGATCTCGTCGAACAGCGCCTGGGGCGAGGCTGCAGAGGCCAGCACCTCGCGGTAGGACCCGTGGTCCGGGAAGCCGTCCCGGCACTCGGCTGCGCACAGGATGAGGCCGCCGGGACGCACGACGGTCGCCGCGGCCGACATGCCCTTGACGGCCTGGTAGAGGTTCTGGTCGAGCGGATGGCCGGCGTTGGTCGTGAGCACCACCTCGAACTCCCCCGGTACGGGCGCCATCGCGAGGCCGCGTGAGCGCTCCCGGGCCTGCTCGTGCATGGCCAGCAGGTCGCCGCCGAACGCGGCCACGATGCCCTGCTCCCGGTTGAGGACGACGTCGAGCGCGAAGTCGCACCCGGTCGACATGGCGGCGGCACGGATGTCGTCGTGCACGGGGTTGCCGTCGCAGACGCCCCAGCGGGCGTCCGGGTGGCCGATGCGCTGGGCGTCGTGCAGGACGAGGACGGTGTCGAGCCCCGCGAGGCCCGGCGTGACCATCTTCGGCCCGCCGGAGAACCCTGCGAAGAAGTGCGGCTCGACGAAGCCGGTGGTGATCCGGACGTCCGCCTGCACCCACTCGCTGCACAGCCAGACCGGGACGCCGTTGCCGAAGGTGCCCATCCACGTGAGGGTGCTGTCGTCCCGGGCATCGTGGTTGACGACCCGGACACTGTCCACGATCTCGTCCCCGAGCATCGCGCGCAGCTCGGATCCGGTGTTGACGCGGTGCGTGCCGGTGGCGACGAGCACGACGACGTCCTCGAGGCGCACGAGCCCGTCGAGCTCGTCGAGCACGGCCCTCACCATGAGCTCGCGCGGCTGCGGCCGGGTGGCGTCGCAGACGGAGATCGCCACGGTCTGGCCGGCGCCGACCCGCTGGCGCAGCGGAGGACCCGCCACCGGATTGCGGAGCGCCTGCTGCAGCACGCGAGGCGGGTCGTCGACGGTCGGCTCCCAGCGCGGCTCGACGACCGTCGTACGGGACTCGGGCAGGTCCACCGTCAGACCGCTCGTGCCGTAGGCCAGGTGCACCTCTCGCGTCATGCCCGTACGCCCTCCGGCTCGCCGACCTCGACCGTAGGCCCAGGTGACCGCACCGGCGCATCCACCCCGCGGTCGAGCTGGCGCGCCGACCCGGCCCGCTCCCCGACCCGCAAGATCTTCCGAAGATCCCCAGCACCCTGGTGCTGGGGATCTTCGGAAGATCTTGGAGAGGGCGAGCCAGCACGCGACGGCGGGCGCCGCGTCGATCACCCTTGCGCCCGCGGCACCCGCCGGACGCCGGTCAGGCGGGCGTCGGCTCGATCGGCTGCGGGTCCGTCGGGCCCGGTCCGGGCAGGATCGGCTCGACGGGTGTGACGGGGTCCGGCGGCAGCGGATCGGGCTCCGGGAAGGGCGTCGGCAGCGTCATGTCCTGCTCCTGTCCGTCACGACGAGCTGGGCTGGTCGACCCTGGCCTCCGGACCCGGGCTGCAGACGCCCTCGTGCCCGTCGTCCCAGCGCACGACGTAGAGCGGCGCGTCCTCGCTCCCGCGGACGGCCGTGACCTCGCCCTCGCGGGACGCGTCGCCGACGTGGCGCCCCGGGACGCGGATGCGATCACCGACAGTGGCTCTCATGGTGGCCTCCGACCTCTCGTCCTGCGCTCCAGCCTCCTCCTCGCTGCCCTGCAGGGCAATGCCCCCGGGCACCGTCCAGGACTTGCATCTCGACATGCAGGTTTGCTGCATCCGACGCACGGGCAGTCTGCGTGTGGAGTCGCAGGGACTCCCCCGTTGCTGGAGGTGGTTCTCGTGATGATGCGGTTCGACCCGTTCCGGGACCTCGACCGCCTGGCTGACCAGCTGACCAGCGGCGTACGCACGCCGCGCATGGCGCCGATGGACGTCTACCGGCTGGGCGACCACTACGTCGTCCACCTGGACCTGCCGGGCGTGGACCCGGGCAGCGTCGACCTGTCGGTGGAGGACAACACGCTCACGGTGCGCGCGCACCGCACGACCCGTCCGCAGGGCGAGGACATGCAGGTGCTCGTGGCCGAGCGGCCCGCGGGCGAGGTGTCCCGCCAGCTCCTGCTCGGCGAGGGCCTCGACGTCGAGCGCATCGAGGCGACGTACGAGCAGGGCGTCCTGACCCTCCACGTCCCCGTCGCCGAGCGTGCCAAGCCGCGGAAGATCACGGTCTCGCTGGGCGGCCACGAGCAGGGGCCGGAGGTCATCGAGGGCAGCACGAAGTCGCCGCAGACGGCCGTCGGCTCCGGCACGAGCACGAGCTGACGCCATGACGGGCACCTCGTCCCGGGCGGGGGACACCGGCCCGGGCGGGGTGCCCCGCACGTCCCCCGAGGCCCTGCCCCTGAGCCAGTCCCTGCCCCTGCCCCTCGGCCACCCGCAGACCGCACCCGTCACCACGGCCCGCGGACCTGCTCCGGAGGGCCCCTGGTCCGACCCGGACGCCGCCTTCTACACGGTCGGGCAGGTCGGCGACCTGCTCGGCGTCCCCGCGGCGACGCTGCGCCGCTTCGACGTCACCGGAGCCGTGCGGCCGGCCCGCTCCACCGGCGGCCAGCGCCGCTACAGCCACCGCCAGCTCGAGCACGCCCGCCGGCTGCTCCGGCTCGTGGACGAGGGCCTGACCCTGGCGGCGGCCACCCGGGTGGCCGACCTGGAGGACACGGTGGCCGACCTGCGGCAGCAGCTGTCCGACACCCGGAGCGACGACGGCGCGGACTGAGCTGAGCGCGCCCGCCCGGTCAGCCCTTGACCGCGCCGGAGACCAGGCCCTGGGTGACCTGCTTCTGCATCGCCACGAACAGCACGACGACCGGCAGGATGGTGATCAGGGTGCCGGCCGCGAGCGGCCCGATGTCGATCGACCGCCCGCCGAGGAACAGGTAGAGCCCGGTCGTCAGCGGCCGGTAGTCGCCGCCCGGCATGTAGAGCAGCGGGACGAGGAAGTTGTTCCAGTTCTGCAGGAACGTGAAGACGGCCAGCGCCCCGATGCCCGAGGTCACCAGGGGCAGCATCACCTTGGTGAAGATCTGCCACTCCGAGGCGCCGTCCATCCGGGCCGCCTGCGCGAGCTCGACCGGCAGGTCGGAGAAGAACGCGCGCATGAAGAACGTGCCGAACGAGACGCCCGTGCTGGCCAGGACCAGGTTGACCCCCACGAGGCTGTCCAGCATGCCCATCCCCCGCAGCTGGAAGTACAGCGGGATCATGTAGGTGAAGAACGGCACCAGCAGACCGACGACCACGACGTAGAACGCGAGGTCGCGACCCGGGAACGGCAGCCGCGCGAAGGCGTAGCCGCCCATGGTCGACAGGGCCAGCACGAGCAGCGTGCTGGGGACCGTCAGCAGCAGGCTGTTGAGGACGTAGCCGCCGAAGCCGCCGACCGTCCAGGCCGTGACGATGTTCTCCGTCGAGAACGACGAGAACAGGCCGAACGGGTTCACCTGGACGTCCTGCTCGGTCTTGAGCGCGGTGGAGACGGTCAGGACCAGCGGGAAGAGCATGAGCAGCGACAGCGCGATCAGCAGCCCGTGCTTGCCCGCCAGGCGGACGCGGGCCCGGGGCGTCATCCGGGCCTGCAGCGGGGCCGTCGTGGCCATCAGCTCATCCCCTCGAGCGACACCCGGCGCTGCAGCCTGTTCAGCCACACGGCGAACGGGATGGCCAGCATCGTGATGACCAGCGCGAGCGCTGTTCCGTAGCTGATGCGGTTGAGCTGGAAGGCGCTGCTGTAGGCGAGCGTGCCCAGGACCTCCGAGGCGCCGGCGGGACCGCCGCCGGTCATCACGAAGATGATGTCGAAGACGCTGAAGCCGCCCAGCAGCGTGATGGTCGTGACCATGAGGAACACCGGCATGATCTGCGGCAGCACGATGTGGATCAGCCGCTGCCAGCCGTTGGCGCCGTCGAGGCGGGCGGCGTCCACGATGTCCATGTCGACGCCCTTGAGCGCCGACAGGAAGATCACGAAGACGAACCCCAGCGTGACCCAGACCGCGGTGGCGAGCACGGCGTACAGGGCCGTGTCGGGGTTGCCGAGCCAGCCGGTCGCAAGGGCGTCGAGCCCGACCGTCTCGAGCACCTTGTTGAGCCAGCCGCGCGACGGCTCGTAGATCCAGCCCCACACGACGCCGACCGCCACCTGCGGCAGGATGTAGGGCAGGAAGAAGGCGACCCGGTAGAAGACGCTGCCGCGCTGCACGTGCCACAGCAGCAGCGCCAGGGCGAGCCCCAGGACGAGCGGGCCGACAGTGCCCAGGACGATCCAGATGATGTTGTTCGAGAAGGCCGCCCAGACGTCGGGGTCCTGCGCCAGCTCCGTGAAGTTCGCGAGGCCGACCCAGGGCGGGGCGGGGTCGATGCCGTTGAAGTCGACGAAGACGTAGTAGACGGCGTTGATCATCGGGAAGACCAGGAAGACGCCCACGAGCAGGAGCAGCGGGACGACGAGCAGGACCCCGAGCCGTGCCTGCGCCTTGCGGGTCACCGCGGGGACCTGGGACCGGGCGGTGCCGCCCCGACGACGCGTCGGCGCCGGCGCGGGCGCCGGCGAGGCCGCCGCCCGGGCCGGCGCGGGCGCCGTCCCGCCGCCCCCTCTGCGCGGCTGCGGGTCACGCCTTCTCCGCCTCGAGGGCCTTCGCCACCTCCTGCGGTGTCCGCTGACCGGTGAGCACGCCCTGGAAGCCGTCGAACATCGCCTCGTTGAAGGCGTCGCTCACCAGGACGTCGATGTTGAGGCCGAAGTCGCCGCCGCTGGAGAGCTCGGCGGTGTCCTCGAGCACCTGCGCGAACAGCGGCGAGACGTCCAGGCCCTCCGTCTCGACCTCCATCGGCGGGATGGTCGCGAGGTTCTCGACGACCCACTTGCCGTGCTCCGGGGAGGCGAGGAAGTCGAGGAACTCGATCGCCGCCTCCTCGTTCTTCGTCGTGGCGGAGACGTACGGCCCGGAGCCCAGGCCGCCGGTGAAGATGCCGGGGCCGTCGGGGGCCGGGAACGGGATGTAGCCGACCTCGAAGTCGGTGTTGTCCTCGATCTCGGCGACCAGCCAGCTCCCCGTGGGGATCATCGCCGCGTCGCCGGAGTAGAACAGCGACGTCATCGTGTCGTAGTCCACCGAGGTCGGGGACTTGGGCAGGTAGCCCTTCTTGTTGTAGTCCTGCCACAGCTGCAGGGACTGGACGACCTCGGGCGAGGTCCAGGACTTCTCGCCGTCGAGCAGCGCCTGCATGCCGTCGCCGCCGACCGCGCTCGACAGGGCCATGCTCAGCAGGTGTCCGCCCTCCCAGCCCTCCTTGTCGCCGACGGCCATCGGGGTCTTGCCGGCGGCCTTGATGGCCTCGCTGGCCGCCTGAAGGTCGTCCAGGCTCTTGGGCGCCTCGAGCCCGAGCTCGGAGAAGATGTCCTTGTTGTAGAACAGCCCGATGGTCTCGGCCTCGCCCGGCAGTCCGTAGACCTTGCCGTCCACGGTGACCCGCTCCTTGGCGAAGTCGAAGACCTTCCAGTCGTTCTCCTCGTAGGCGGCCGTCAGGTCCTTCACCAGGCCGGCCTCGGCGAGGGCGCCGCCGAAGCTCGGTCCGGAGCCCCAGGCGAACACGTCCGGGCCCTCGCCCGAGCGCAGCTGGGTCTGCAGGACGGTGCGCATGGCGTCGAGCGGCAGGGTGTCGAGCTCGACCTCGATCCCGCTCTCCTTCGTGAACTCGCCGAGGTGCTCCTCGAGCGCCTTGTTGGCCTCGGCGTCCTCCTGCTCCTCGATGAGGTAGCGGATGGACTGCGCCCCGTCCCCGGATCCGCTGTCGTCGTCCGCCGGGGCAGCCCCCGTGCAGGCGGCCGCCAGCAGGCACGCCGTCGCGGCGACGGCGACGCGGGATCGTGAGTTGCGCATGACAGCCCTTTGCTCGTGTTCCCGGCTGTGCCGGGGATCCGGCAAGCCAGGTCACGCTTCACTGCGCAACCAGGGGTGTCAAGGAACGTCATCGGAACGTGACGCGAACACCGTGAGCGGCCTGTGGGCCGACGGTCAGGGCAGGTTGCGCAGCGCCACGTCCAGGCCACGGCGCGGGCTGCCGACACCGGTCACGGTGTCGAACCCGGTCGTCGCGGTGCAGACCGCACCGCAGGTGCCGTTGGTCCCGGTCACGATGTCGCCGAGGGCGCCGCTGCTGCGCAGGGCGCTGGAGTACAGGGCCGTGTGCAGGGGCGTGGCCCCTGTGGAGGTGACCGCGCTGAGCAGCGGCTTGCCCGCGGCCTTGCGCAGCTGGTGCGTGGCCGCCAGGATGCCCGCCCACTGCGGCGCTCCCGCACTGGTCCCGCCCATGACGAACCAGCCGGTCTGCCTCTCGTAGGGCGTGCTGCTGTAGACGGCGAAGCCGGTCGCCGGGTCGCCCGCGTACGACACGTCCGGCCCGGCCCGCCGCACGGCGTCCGTCACGCCGTTCTGGTACGCGGGCTTGGGGCTGTAGAGGCTGACGCCGCCACCCGAGCCCGACCACGCGGTCTCGGCGACCACCGCGCCTGCGGCGCCGAGCTCCAGCGACGTGCCGCCGACCGCGAGCGCCGCCGGGTTGCTCGCCGGGTACGACCCGGGGTTGCCGTCGTCCCCGGAGGCGAACACGCAGACGCCGGTCGTCAGCCGGCAGCGGTAGTCCTGGTCCTTCTGAGCGGCGAACTCCCCTGTCCCGAAGCTCCCGCTGACGACCGTCACCCCCGGCTGCTTCGACGCGTACCCGACCGCCGTCATGAGGTTGCCCATGGAGCTCGAGGTGGCCTCGACGAGCAGCAGTGCCGCGGCCGGGGCCACGGCGTGCGCCCACTGCACGTCCAGAGCGGCTTCGAGCGCCCACCCGCCGTCGACCGGCGGGTACTTGGTGCCGCCGGTCTGGTTGACCTTCTTGAACGACGGCGGCGCCGGGAGCCCGAACGTCGAGTTGAAGACAGCGAGGTCCTTGGCGATGTTGGGCGCGTCGTAGGCGGTGACGATGGCGATCGTCTGACCCGCGCCGGTGCCGGTGAGGCCGAGGTAGTCCCGGATCTGCGCCGGTGTGTAGCCGCTCGCCGAGGTGCTCGTCAGCAGCGGCTCGGCCTGCGGCGTGCGGCCGAGCACCTTCAGGCGCAGCGGGTGCCGGGCGTCGCTCGCTGCGCCGGCCTGCACGACCGGGACGAAGTCGGCGGTCGGCGCGGCCGAGGCGAGCTCCGCCGTCGCCGGGGCGGGAGCGAGCGGGCTGCCCGCGAGCAGCAGGGCCCCCACGGCGACGGCGCCTGCACTGCGGAGGCGACGGAAGGCGAACGGCAGCATGTCGAGGACGTCCTTCGATGGAGGGAGCACCTGGTTCGCCGGCCGAGAGGCGTGGGCCGAACTGGCACGAGAAGGGGCGTACGGTCTCTCCTCGGCAACGAAGTGTGTCGACTTAATCACCCGAAGTGACCATTGTCCGGGGGAGCTGCGTCGGCGACGCTGATCTCCTGGCGCTCCTCCCCCTCGCCGCGAGCGTCCCCGTCACTGGAAGAAGGACCCATGCCCCGACGTTCCTTGGCCCGCTCCGCGCTGCTGGCCGTCGCGACGTCCGGCGCGCTGACCGCCGGCGTCGTCACTGCTCCGCTCGCCCACGCCGACACGACGCAGCCGCCCGGCTTCTCCCTCATGCCCGAGCAGAGCCAGGCCGGCTGGAACGCGGCTCCGTGGAGCGTGCCCCACGGCCGCAAGCTCCGGTAGAGCGTCTTGACGGTGCACGAGCGTGCCGGCCGGCAGGCGACGGCCTTCGGCGCCTACGTCGCCGCGGTGCTCCTCGCGGGCGGCGCGCTGCTGCTGTACGCGGTGCTCGGCCGGGCGCACACCCTGCTGGGCACCGTGGACGCCACCTTCGTGCTGCTCAGCGTGCTGCTCGTCGCCGCCGAGGTCCGGCACATCACCGTCCACCGCCGCAGCGGGGCGCACGAGTCGATCAGCCTGTCCGGCGCTTTCGCCTGCGCGCTGGTGCTGCACTACGACTGGTCCCTCGTCGTCGTCGTGCTCGCCCTCGGCTCGGCCGTGGACGACGTGCGGTGCGGCTCGAGCTGGTGGAAGGCGGGCTTCAACGCCGGGCAGTACACGCTGTCCCTGGCCGGGGCGGCGGCGGTGCTCGACCGGCTCGGCGGAGCTCCGGCCGGTCCGGCCGAGCTGTCGCTGCCCGTGGCCGTGTCGCTCGCCACGTGCGCGACGTTCTTCCTGCTCAACACCGCGCTGCCCGGCGTCGCCATCGCCCTCAAGGAGGGGACCGGCGTCGTCGCCTCGCTGCGGGCCGACCTCCCCCTGCAGTGGTCCGTCAACGGCGTCGTCATCGCCATGGCACCGCTGGTCGTCGCTGTGGCCAACGACAGCCTGTGGCTGGTCGGACTGCTGATCGTCCCCGTGCTCGCCGTGCACCGCGGAGCCCTGTCCGCGCTCGAGCGCGAGCACATGTCCCTGCACGACCCGCTGACCGGCCTGCCGAACCAGGTCGCCTTCCGCGAGCGGCTGGTCGAGCACCTGGAGGCCGCGCAGGACGGGGAGCACGTCGCCGTGCTCGTGCTGGACCTGGACCACATCGACGACGTCAGCAACACCCTGGGCCCTTCGGCGGCCGACGAGCTGCTCGTGCAGGTCGCCAGCCGGCTGCGCACCTCGGTCCCCGAGGGCGCTGTGCTCGCCCGGTCCCACACGGGCGGCTTCGTCGTCGCCGTGCCGGGGCTGCACTCCCCCTGGGACGGCAGCGCCTGCGCCGAGGGACTGCTCGCGCAGTTCAGCGACCCGTACGCCTTCGCCGACTCGGCCTTCGCGCTGCGCGCCAGCGTGGGGCTGACGGTGTCGCCCCTGCACGGGTCCGACCCGGAGCAGCTCGTGCAGCACGCGGAGGTGGCCCGCGGTCTCGCGCAGCGCTCGCGCACCGGCCTGGAGGTCTACAGCTCCGAGCGCAACGCCTTCACCGAGCGCCGCCTGGCGGTCCTGCGCGGACTGGGCCCCGCGCTGCGCCGCCGCGAGATGACCGTGCACTTCCAGCCGCAGGCGGACATGGTCAGCGGCCACGTCCTCGGCTACGAGGCCCTGCTGCGCTGGGAGCACCCCGTCCTCGGACCGGTGTCCCCGGACGAGTTCGTGGCCCTGGCCGAGCACGCCGGGATGATGCAGGAGGTCACCGACTACGTGCTCGACGAGTCGCTGCGCAGCGTCGCCGGCTGGCGACGCCAGGGGTCGAACGCGACCGTGTCGGTCAACGTCTCGGCCAGCGTCCTGCAGGACCCCGAGCTCCCCAAGCGCGTCGCGCGGCGGCTGGCCCTGTGGGGGGTGCCCAGCCACGCGCTGGTCCTCGAGCTCACGGAGACCGCCGTCATGTCGCACCCCCAGCGCTGCCAGGAGGTGATGCGCGAGCTGCGGGCCCTGCACGTCGGCCTGTCCCTCGACGACTACGGCACCGGGTACGCCTCGCTCGCCTACCTGACCACGATGCCGGTCGACGAGCTGAAGATCGACAAGAGCTTCGTGATGGGCATGGCGGACAACCGGGTGGACCGCGTCGCCGTGCGGTCGACGCTCGAGCTGGCGCACCAGCTCGGTCTGCGGGTCGTGGCCGAGGGCGTCGAGACCGCCGAGTGCGCGGCGCTGCTGTCGTCGTACGGCTGCCGCACCGCGCAGGGATGGCACTTCGGCCGACCGGTCCCCGCGCGGGACATCGTGCTGGACCTGACCACCCGCCCGGAGGCCGAGGCCACCGCGGCCTCCGCTCAGCGCTGAGCAACCGACCGGGGCGAAGGGCAGCACCCCCGCCGCACGCCTAGGGTCGGGCCGGTGACGCTCGACGACCTCCGCTCGCCGCCGGGGCCGGCGCGCGGGCTGCGACGGGTGCACCGCGCGTGGTGGGTGGCGGCGGTCGCGTTCGTGGCCCTGATGGCCTCGGCGGGCTTCCGCGCGAGCCCGGGCGTGCTGATGCTGCCCCTGCAGGAGGAGTTCGGCTGGTCGGCGGCGACGGTCTCGCTGGCCGTCAGCGTCAACCTGCTGCTGTTCGGGCTGACCGCGCCGTTCGCGGCGGCCCTGATGGAGCAGTTCGGGCTGCGCCGCGTCGTCGCGAGCGCCCTGGTCGTCGTCGCGGCCGGCAGCGGGCTGACCGTCTTCATGACCGCGAGCTGGCAGCTGGTCCTGTGCTGGGGGGTCCTGGTCGGTCTGGGCACCGGCTCCATGGCGCTGGTGTTCGCCGCGACCGTGGCGCAGCGCTGGTTCACGCGCTCGCGCGGCCTGGTGACGGGCATCCTCACCGCCGGCAGCGCGACGGGGCAGCTGGTCTTCCTCCCGCTCGTCGCCTGGCTGGCCGAGGGCGCCGGCTGGCGGACCGCGGCGCTGGTCGTGTCGGCAGCCGCGCTGGCCGTCGTGCCGCTCGTCCTGCTGCTGCTCGCCGAGCGCCCCGCCGACGTCGGGCTCGAGCCGTACGGCGGACCGGACCCGGCGGGTCCCCCGCCGGCGCCCAGCGGCGGCGCCGGCCGGGCCGCGGTGCACGCGCTGCGCCGCGCCGTGCGGGTGCCCGCCTTCTGGCTGCTGGCCGGCGGCTTCGCCATCTGCGGTGCGAGCACCAACGGGCTGATCGCCACGCACTTCGTCCCGGCCGCCCACGACCACGGCATGGGCACGACGACGGCGGCCGGCCTGCTGGCGCTGGTCGGCGTCTTCGACGTGGTCGGCACGATCGCCTCCGGCTGGCTCACCGACCGGGTCGACAGCCGGGTGCTGCTCGCCTGGTACTACGGGCTGCGCGGGCTGTCGCTGTTCGCGCTGCCCGTGCTGTTCGCCGCGGTCCCCCACGCGACGATGCTGCTGTTCGTCCTGTTCTACGGCCTGGACTGGGTCGCCACCGTCCCTCCGACCGTGGCGCTGTGCCGCGAGCGGTTCGGCCCGGACGGCGGGATCGTCTTCGGCTGGGTGTTCGCCAGCCACCAGGTCGGCGCCGCGCTCGCCGCCTCCGCGGCCGGGCTGGTCCGCACCACGACCGGCAGCTACGACATCGCCTGGCTCGGCGCCGGGGCGCTCTGCCTGGTCGCGGCGGCCCTGTCGCTCTCGGTCCGGGTCCGTCCCGCGTCGGCGGCGGGCGCCGGTGCGACGACCGCGGGCCTGCCGGACCGACCCATGTCCGACTGAGCGGCCGCCCGGCTGAGGACGGCCCGGCTGGGGCACAGCACAGCCATGCTGCGCCTCGACCTCGCCCAGGCCCTGCGCGCGGACGGGCTCACCTGGTCGCCCGTGCGCGGCGACCGCTTCGTCGTCCCGGACCGGGACATGGACGAGGAGGTGTTCGTCGTCAGCGACTTCACCGTCGAGGTCCGGGAGGTGCCGTCCGGTCTGGTGCTCGGCTTCAACGGCACGACCGAGTGGGCGCTCGACAGCCTCAAGAGCACGCAGGTCCTCTGGCTGCCGCGCGAGGAGCAGCTGCGTGAGCTGCTCGGCCCCCGCTTCCGCCGGCTCGAGGCCACCCCCGCCGGGTGGTCGGTGGTGGTCGTCGAGGGCCTCGAGGAGCGGGCGTTCGTGGACGAGGACGTCGAGTCGGCGTACGCGCTGGCAGCGCTCGGCAGCCGGCCGCTGCGGGCCGTGCCCGACGCCTGACGCCTGGCCGGCCGGGCGGTGCTCGGGTCGACGCGAGCCCGGCCGAGCGGCGGACGCATGCGCGCCGACGGTGCGGGGCAGCCTGTTCCGGTGATCTGCGAGGCGTGCCGCGAGGCGGAGCACGAGCGGTGTCCCGGCGCGACCTGGTGCTACTGCCAGCACCGCCCGCCGGGGCCCGTGGAGCCCGTGACGGGGCCGCCCGGGGAGTGACCGATCCCGCGCAGGCGCGGGGCGTAGGTCCCGCGCGGGCGGGGGTAGGACCGCGACCGACCGCTCCCCGTTCCCAGGAGGCACCCCGTGCAGCTGCGCGACCTGTCCGACGTCCTCGCCGCCGAGAGCCCCTTCGTGACGGTGCACGTCGGTGCCGAGAGCGCCGTCGAGCAGGCCGCCGACCGCTACGACCTCGCGTGGAAGAACGTCCTCAAGCGACTGGAGGACGAGGGGGTCGCCGCGCCGGTCCGCGAGGCGATCGCCGCCGCGAAGGGCGAGCACGCAGGAGGCGAGGCCCGTCTGGTCGTCGCGAGCATCCCGCAGGCCCGGGTCGTGCTGTCCGAGCCCGTGTCGACCCGGCCGGCGACCGACGTCGTCGACATCGCGCCGCTGCCCGACCTGCTGCCGCTCGTCACCGACCTCACCTCGCAGGTGCCCCACGTCGTCGTGCACACCGACCGCACCGGCGCGGACGTCGAGGCGTTCTTCGACACCGCGTCGGCAGCCGGGGAGGTCACCGTCAAGGGCCGCACCCTGCACCTGAAGAAGGTGCAGGGCGGCGGTTGGGCCCATCATCGCTACCAGCACCGCACCGAGAACCAGTGGCGTGAGAACGCAAAGGAGATCCGCGAGACGGTGGTCCAGCTCGCCGAGCAGGTCGGCGCCGAGCTGGTCGTGGGTGTCGGGGACGAGCGCGAGCTGACCTACGTGCGGGAGGGCCTGGGTGCGCCCTGGGACGCCCGGTGGGTGGAGATCCCGGGCGGACGCGGGCAGGACGGCAGCGAGCAGCTGGTGCAGACCCGGGTCCGGAACGCGGTCAGCCTGCACACCGCGGCCGAGACGCTCCAGCTGCTCGCCGACTACGCTCAGGAGCTGGGTCAGGCCAAGCGCGCCTGCGACGGCCTGCGCGACGTGGTCGACGCCCTGCGCAAGGCCCAGGTGCAGACGCTCGTCCTCACCACCGATCCGGACCAGCACAGCACGCTGTGGTTCGGGGAGGACCCCTCGCAGCTCGGCACGAGCCGGGCGGACGTGGAGGCGCTCGGCGCCACCTCCCCCCAGGAGGGGCCGCTGCTCACCGTCCTGCTGCGAGCGGCGCTGGCCACCGGCGCCGACGTCCAGCTCGTCCCGCACCAGAGCGAGCACGCCCCGCAGTCAGGGCTGGGCGCACTGCTGCGCTACGCCGACTCCGACGTCTGAGAGACCCCCATGCCACCACGCAAGCGCACGACCAAGGACTCCAAGGCCGCGCCCGTCAAGACGTGGCCGGGCTCGCCCTACCCGCTCGGGGCCACCTACGACGGCTCGGGCACCAACTTCGCGCTGTTCTCGGAGGTGGCCGAGCGCGTCGAGCTCTGCCTGTTCGACGACAAGGGCAAGGAGGTCCGGGTCGACCTGCGCGAGCGCGACGCGTTCGTCTGGCACTGCTACGTCCCGAACGTCGGTCCCGGTCAGCGCTACGGCTACCGCGTGCACGGCCCGTACGACCCCGCGGCCGGCCACCGCTGCAACCCGAGCAAGCTGCTGCTCGACCCGTACGCCAAGGCCATCGACGGCGACATCGACTGGTCGCAGGCCTGCTTCAGCTACACCTGGGGCGACGAGGACTCGTTCGACGACGAGGACTCCGGCCCGTACATGAGCAAGTCGGTCGTCATCAGCCCCTTCTTCGACTGGGACAACGACCGGCACCCGCGCACGCCCTACAACGAGACCGTCGTCTACGAGGCGCACGTCAAGGGGCTCACCAACACCCACCCGGGCATCCCGGACGAGATCCGCGGCACCTACGCCGCGCTCGCGCACCCGGTGATGCTCGAGCACTACAAGAAGATCGGGATCACCGCGGTCGAGCTGATGCCGGTGCACCAGTTCGTGCACGACAGCCACCTCGCCGACCGGGGCATGCGCAACTACTGGGGCTACAACACCATCGGCTTCTTCGCCCCGCAGAACGACTACTCCTCCTCCGGCTCGCGCGGCCAGCAGGTGCAGGAGTTCAAGGCGATGGTCAAGGCGCTGCACGAGGCCGGCCTCGAGGTGATCCTCGACGTCGTCTACAACCACACGGCCGAGGGCAACCACATGGGCCCGACCCTGTCGTTCCGCGGCATCGACAACAACGCCTACTACCGGCTGGTCGAGGGCGACGCCAAGCACTACTACGACACGACGGGCACCGGCAACACGCTGCTCATGCGGCACCCGCACGTGCTGCAGCTGATCATGGACTCGCTGCGCTACTGGGTGAGCGAGATGCACGTCGACGGCTTCCGCTTCGACCTGGCCAGCTCGCTGGCCCGTCAGTTCCACGAGGTCGACCGGCTGTCGGCCTTCTTCGACCTGGTGCAGCAGGACCCGGTGGTCAGCCAGGCCAAGCTCATCGCCGAGCCGTGGGACATCGGCGAGGGCGGCTACAACGTCGGGCAGTTCCCGCCGCTGTGGACGGAGTGGAACGGCAAGTACCGCGACACGGTCCGCGACTACTGGCGCGGCGAGGCCCGCACGCTCGGCGAGTTCGCCGCCCGGCTCACCGGCTCCGCCGACCTGTACGAGGACGACGGGCGGCGGCCGTACGCCTCCATCAACTTCGTCACCGCGCACGACGGCTTCACCATGCACGACCTCGTGTCGTACAACGACAAGCACAACGAGGCCAACGGCGAAGGGGGCATGGACGGCGAGAGCCACAACTCGTCGTGGAACTGCGGCGTCGAGGGCGAGACCGACGACCTGGAGGTCGTCGCGCTGCGCGAGCAGCAGAAGCGCAACTTCCTCACGACGCTGTTCCTGTCGCAGGGCGTGCCGATGCTGCTGCACGGCGACGAGCTGGGCCGGACGCAGAGCGGCAACAACAACGTCTACGCCCAGGACAACGAGACGGCGTGGGTCGACTGGGAGCGGGCCAAGGACTTCGAGGTGCTCACCGAGTTCGTGTCGCGGCTCACGCGGCTGCGGCGCGAGCACCCGGTGTTCCGCCGCCGCCGTCACTTCGAGGGCCGGCCGGTCAAGGGGACCGGCCTCGAGGACATCGGCTGGTTCACCCCGGCCGGCCACGAGATGGGCCAGGACGACTGGGGGTCGGGCAGCGCCCGCTCGGTCACCGTCTTCCTCAACGGCGACGGCATCCGCGAGCCCGACGCGCGCGGCGAGAAGGTCACCGACGACTCGTTCTTCCTGCTGTTCAACGGCCACCACGAGCCGATGGAGTTCGTCCTGCCCGACCTCGGTGCGGGTGAGCGCTGGCAGGTCGAGGTGGACACCGCCGCGCCCATGCTCGGCGACGTCGAGGAGCAGACCGCCAAGACCGGCGAGCCGGTCCAGGTCGACGCGCGGGCCGTGCAGGTCCTGAGGAAGGTCTTCTAGTGCCGGACCGCCACGTGCCGGCCGCGGGGCGGCCGGTGCCGGTGTCGACCTACCGCGTGCAGCTCCGCCCGCCCGCGGCGGACCATCCCGGCTTCGGCTTCGCCGACGCGGCGGAGGTCGTCCCCTATCTGGCCGACCTCGGCGTCACGCATCTCTACTGCTCGCCCTACCTGCAGGCCGCGCCCGGCTCGGCGCACGGCTACGACGTCGTCGACCACAGCCGCCTGAACGACGAGCTCGGCGGCGAGCGGGCCTTCCAGACGATGGTCGCCGCCTGTCGCGAGCACGGCCTCGGGATCGTGCTCGACGTCGTGCCCAACCACATGGCGGTGAGCGAGCCCGAGTCGCAGAACGCCCAGTGGTGGTCGCTGCTGCGCGAGGGCCGCGACTCGCCGTACGCCGACTGGTTCGACGTCGACTGGGAGTCGGCCGACAACCCCGGTCAGGTCCTCGTGCCGGTCCTGGGCGCCCCGCTGGGCGAGGTGCTCGACGAGCTCGAGCTGCTCGAGGACCGCATCCGCTACTACGACCACGAGGTGCCGATCGCGCCGGGCACGCGGGTCGAGGACGACCTGCTGGCCACGCTCGAGCGCCAGCACTACCGGCTGTGCTCCTGGCGCGTCGCCGGCGAGGAGCTGGACTACCGCCGCTTCTTCGACGTCACGACACTCACCGGCGTCCGGGTCGAGGTCCCGGCGGTGTTCGACGAGACGCACCGGATCCCGGTCGAGCAGGTGCGCAGCGGCGTGCTGGACGGCCTGCGCATCGACCACCCGGACGGGCTGGCCGACCCCGGCGGCTACCTCGACCGGCTCGCCGAGGCGACCGGCGGCTCCTGGGTGGTCGTGGAGAAGATCCTCGAGCCCGGCGAGCAGCTGCCCGACGACTGGGCGACGGCGGGAACGACCGGCTACGACGTCCTCAACGACGTCCTCGGCGTCTTCGTCGATCCGGCCGGCGAGCAGCCGCTGACCGCCCTGTGGGCCTCGATGACCGGCTCCGACGCGTCGTACGACAAGGTCGTCGCCGGCACCAAGCGGCTGGTGCTGTCGGAGGTGCTGTCGGCCGAGGTCAACCGGCTGACCGAGCTCGGACTGCGGGTCTGCCGCCAGGACCCGGTCCTGCGCGACACGACCCGCCGGGCGCTGCGCGAGTCGCTCGTCGAGGTGCTCGCGTCCTTCGGCGTCTACCGCGCCTACCTGCCGCCCGCCGGTCCCGCCGACGAGCAGGCGCGGGCCCACGTCGAGCACGCCGTGGCGGCCGCTCGCGCGTCGCTCCCCCGGCGCGCCGGGACGATCGAGGTCGTCGGGCGGCTGGCGCTGGCGCAGGGCCCCGGCGGCCCCGCTGCCGAGGAGTTCGTGACCCGGTTCCAGCAGACCTGCGGGCCGGTGATGGCCAAGGGCGTCGAGGACACGGCGTTCTACCGCTACCTGCGCCTGTCGGCGCTCAACGAGGTCGGCGGTGACCCCGGCCGGTTCGGCCTGCCCGTCGCCGCCTTCCACGAGGCCAACGCCCTGCGGCAGAGCGCGTGGCCCACGGCCATGACGACCCTGTCGACCCACGACACCAAGCGCTCGGAGGACGTGCGGGCGCGGCTCGTGCTGCTGGCCCAGTGCCCCCGCGAGTGGGCCGACGCCGTGACCACCTGGCAGGCCCTGGCCCACGACCACCGCAGCCCCGCCGGACCGGACCCGGTCACCGAGCAGCTGGTCTGGCAGACGCTGGTCGGCGCCTGGCCGCTCAGCGCCGACCGCGCCGTGGCGTACGTCGAGAAGGCGACCCGCGAGGCCAAGGCCCGCACCAGCTGGACCGACCCCGTGCCGGAGTTCGACGAGGCGGTCGCCGGCTTCGTGCGCGGCGTGCTCGGCGACGAGCGGCTCCGCTCGCGGATCGCCGCCTTCGTCGCGACGCTGGCGCGCTCGTGGCGCACGACGGCGCTGGCGCAGAAGGCCGTCCAGCTGACCGTGCCGGGGGTGGCCGACACCTACCAGGGCAGCGAGCTGTGGGACCTGTCGCTCGTCGACCCCGACAACCGGCGGCCGGTCGACTACGACGCCCGGCGCCGGATGCTGGCCCTCGACGGCGTGCCGGAGGTCGACGACTCCGGCGCCGCGAAGCTGCACGTCGTGTCGCGGCTGCTCCGGCTGCGCCGCGACCGGTCGGAGCTGTTCCTGGCCGGGTCGTCGTACACCCCGCTCGACGCGGGCGGCCGCGCCGTCGGCTTCGTCCGCGGCGGGCAGGTCGTCACCGTGGCCCCGACGCGGGCGCTGCTGGTCGAGCGGCACGGCTGGGGCGACGACGCGGTCGAGCTGCCCGCCGGCCGCTGGACCGACGTGCTCACCGGCGCCGAGCGCGACGGCGGGTCCGTGCGCCTGGCGGACCTGCTGGCCGACTTCCCGGTGGCCGTCCTGCTGCGGGCCTGAGCCACCCCCCGGCGTAAGGGCGGGCGGACCGGGCAGGGGCTCGCGCATGACGACGCTGAACGTGTGGGCGCCGCTCCCCGGTCTGGTCGAGGTCTCGACCGACGGCGCGCGCACCCCGATGACCTCCCTGGACGACGGCTGGTGGACCGCGCAGATCGGCGGCCCCGGCACCGACTACGCGCTGGTGCTGGACGGCGGTGACCCCCGCCCCGACCCGCGCTCGGCCTGGCAGCCGCACGGCGTGCACGGCCCCTCGCGGGTCGTCGACCACAGCGCGTTCTCCTGGACCGACGCCCAGTGGCGCGGCGTGCCGCTGCCCGGCGGGGTCCTGTACGAGATGCACATCGGGACGTTCACGCCGGAGGGCACCTTCGACGCCGCGATCGGCCGGCTCGACCACCTCGCCGACCTCGGCATCTCGGCCGTGGAGCTGCTGCCCTGCAACGCCTTCGCCGGAGAGCGGGGCTGGGGCTACGACGGCGTCGCGTGGTTCGCCGTCCACGACCCGTACGGCGGTCCCGACGGCCTCAAGCGCTTCGTCGACGCGTGCCACGCCCGCGGCCTCGGCGTCGTCATGGACGTCGTCTACAACCACCTCGGACCGGCCGGCAACTACCTGCCGGAGTTCGGCCCCTACCTCACCGAGGCGCACACCACCCCGTGGGGGCCGGCCGTGAACCTCGACCAGCCCGGGTCGGACCAGGTCCGGCGCTTCGTCCTCGACAGCGTGCTGTCGTGGCTGCGCGACTACCACGTGGACGGTCTGCGCATCGACGCCGTGCACGCCTTCGTCGACGAGCGGGCCACCCACCTGCTCGAGGAGATGTCGGTCGAGGTCGAGGCCCTGGGAGCCCAGCTGCGCAAGCCGCTGTTCCTCATCGCCGAGAGCGACCTCAACGACGCCCGGATGGTCACCTCGCGCGAGGCGGGCGGTCACGGGCTGGACGGGCAGTGGGCCGACGACGTCCACCACGCGCTGCACGCCAACCTCACCGGGGAGACCGCGGGCTACTACGGCGACTTCGTCGGCCTCCCCGTGCTCGCCAAGGTCCTGTCCGGGGTGTTCCTGCACGACGGGACGTGGTCGAGCTTCCGCGGCCGGGTGCACGGCCGGCCCGTCCCGTCGACCGTGCCCGGGCACCGCTTCGTGGTCTACCTGCAGGACCACGACCAGGTGGGCAACCGGGCGACCGGCGACCGGATCTCGGCGACGCTGTCCGACGGGCTGCTGAAGGTCGGGGCCGCGCTGGTGCTGACCTCGCCGTACACCCCGATGCTCTGGATGGGCGAGGAGTGGGGTGCCCGCACGCCGTGGCAGTTCTTCTCCGACCACGAGGGCGAGCTGGGCGAGGCGGTCCGCAACGGCCGCCGCGCGGAGTTCGGGTCGCACGGCTGGAACACCGAGGACGTGCCGGACCCGCAGTCGGAGCAGACCTTCCGCGACAGCACGCTCGACTGGAGCGAGCCGGAGCAGCCCCGGCACGCCGAGCTGCTCGCCTGGACCCGGTCGCTGATCGCCCTGCGACGGTCGCGGCTCGAGCTGTCGGACGGGCGCCGGGACGCGGTGCAGGTGACGTACGACGAGGACGCCCGGTGGCTGGTCGTGCGCCGTGGCCGGCTGCTCGTCGTCGGCAACCTGGCCGGCGCCCCGGCGCGGGTGCCCGTCCCGGGCGGCGCGCGGACCGTGCTGCTCGCCAGCGCCCCCCTCGAGCAGGCGGCGGACGACAGCCTGACGCTCGCGGCGGAGTCGGCCGTCGTGGTGGACCTCGCAGTCTGACGCGGGTTGTCGCCACGCGGGGCGGGGACGCTGACCGGCATGCGCATCGTCGTCACAGGGGCCACCGGGAACGTGGGCTCGCAGCTCCTGCCCCAGCTGCTCGCCGCGCCGGAGGTGAGCTCGGTCGTCGGGCTCGCCCGCCGGCTGCCCACCGACCCTGACCGCCGCGTCGAGTGGCACGCCCTCGACGTCGCCGAGGACGACCTCACGCCGGTCCTGCGCGGGGCGGACGTCGTCGTGCACCTCGCCTGGCTGCTGCAGCCCGCGCACGACCCCGACGAGATGCGCCGCGTCAACCTGCAGGGCACCCGCCGGGTGCTCGACGCGGTCGCCGCCGCCGGCGTGCCGGTGCTGGTGCACGCCTCCTCGGTGGGCGCCTACTCCCCCGGGCCGGCCAAGACGCGGGGCGCCCAGTCCCCGCGCGCCGCCGAGGACCACCCCACCGGGGGCATCAGCACCTCCACCTACAGCCGGCACAAGGCCGAGGCCGAGCGGATGCTCGACCGGTTCGAGACGGCGCACCCCGAGCGGCGGGTCGTGCGTCTGCGCCCGGGCGTCGTGCTGCAGGCCGACGCCGCCAGCGAGCTGGCGCGCTACTTCCTCGGGCCGTTCGTGCCGCAGAGCCTGGTCCGCCGGGGGCTGCTCCCCGTGGTCCCGGCGATCGACCGGCTGGCGTTCCAGGTCGTCCACGCCTCCGACATGGCCCGGGCGTACGTCCTGGCCTGCACCACCCCTGTCTCCGGCGCCTTCAACATCGCCACCGAGCCGGTGCTCGACCCGGCCACCCTGGCGGCGATCCTCGGCGCCCGCCAGGTCCCGGTCCCGGCCGTGCTCGCCCGCGCCGTCGTCGGCCTCAGCTGGCGGCTGCACGTCCAGCCGACCGATCCCGGCTGGGTCGACATCGGCCGCGAGACGCCGCTGCTCGACACCACGCGGGCCCGCACCGTGCTGGGCTGGGCGCCGCAGTACGACGCGGCGCAGGCCCTGCTCGAGACGGTCGACGCGATGTCGGCCGGTCGAGGCGGAGGATCACCGGTCCTGCGTCCCCGGGCGCAGGGCGGCCACCGCGTGCTGGAGATCGTCCGGGCACTCGTGCCGGGCGCCAAGGGCACCGGCTGACACCTGTGCGGCGCTGTGCGGGGCGTGGGCGCCGACCGGTCAGGCCACGGACCGCGCCTCGCGCGCCAGCGCGGTGAGGCGGCTGACCGCGCGCAGGTACTTCTTCCGGTATCCCCCCGCCAGCAGGTCCGGCGGGAACAGCGCGTCCAGCGGCACGCCGCTCGACAGGACCGGGATGTCGCGGTCGTACAACCGGTCCGCCAGCACGACGAGCCGGAGCGCCGCCGCCTGGTCCTCCACCGGACGCGCGCCGAGCAGACCGACCAGCGGCACGTCGTCCACCAGGGCGCCGTAGCGCGAGGGATGCAGCGACGACAGGTGCGCGAGCAGCTCGTCGAAGACGTCGCACGTCGCGCCGGACGTGGCAGCCGTCGTGCGGAGCACCGCGGCGTCGTCGACCGGCTCCGGCGCCGCGGGGCGACCGCGGTGGCGGTAGTCCTCGCCGTCGACCCGCACCGGCTCGAAGTGACCGGCCAAGGTCTGGATCTCGCGCAGGAAGTCCTGGGCGGCGAAGCGTCCCTCGCCGAGAGCGCCCGGGAGCGTGTTCGAGGTGGCGGCGACGCGCACACCGGCATCGACGAGCCGGCCGAGCAGGGTCGAGACCAGCACGGTGTCACCAGGGTCGTCCAGCTCGAACTCGTCGATCGCCAGCAGGCGGTGGCCGGACAGCGCCTCGACGCACCGCGCGAACCCGAGCGCGCCGACCAGGTGCGTCAGCTCGACGAAGGTCCCGTACGCCCGTGGCTCGGGCGAGGCGTGCCACAGGGCGGCCAGCAGGTGGGTCTTGCCGACGCCGTAGCCGCCGTCGAGGTAGACGCCCGGGCGGCCCCGGGGCGCGGGTGACCGGCCGAACCACCGCTTCGGCGGCGGCGCCGTGGCCGCGGCGAAGCGCTGCAGCACCTCGACGGCCGCGGCCTGCGAGGGCTGCGCCGGATCCGGCAGGTAGGTCTCGAAACGGGCGCCGTCGAAGCGCGGCGGCGGCACCAGCGAGGCCACGAGGGTCTCGGCCGGCACGACCGGAGCGCGGTCGACCAGGCGGGAGGCGGGCACGACGCTCAGCCGCGGACGGCCTGGCGTCAGACGCCCTCGGTGTCGCCCTCGGCGGTCTGCCCGGCGTCCTCGTCCTCGGGCGCCGAGGTGGTCTCCTGCTCCGCAGCGCCGGTGCCGGCGGGATCGCCGTACGTCGCGCCGGAGCCCTCCTCGCCGGGGCGGAACTGGTCCGCGGTCTTGCCGGTGGCGGACAGGCCGGCGCCGGCGAGGTCGGGGTCGGGCTGGGTGTCGGTCATGGCCGGGGCCTACCCACGCGCGGCCGGACGGCACCCCTAGGGTTCGACGCATGACCTCGTCCCCTGCCGGCGCCGATCCTGCGGTCGTCGGGCCGTACCTCGCCACAGCGCTCGACGACGAGCGCTGGACCGGCTGCTCGGTCACGCTGATCGCCGGCGGCAAGAGCAACCTGACCTACCGGGTGGACAGCCCGGCCGGGTCGGCCGTGCTGCGCCGGCCGCCGCTCGGTCACGTGCTGCCGACCGCCCACGACATGGTCCGCGAGCACACCGTCATGTCGGCGCTCGCCGACACGGACGTGCCCGTGCCCCGGATGCTGCACCTGTGCACCGACGACACGGTGCTCGGCCAGCCGTTCTACGTGATGGAGCGGGTCGAGGGCCACGTGTGCCGGGAGGCGCTGCCGACCGGGTACGCCGACGACCCGGCCCAGCGCCGAGCCGTCGGCGAGGGCCTGGTCGACGTGCTGGCCGCCCTGCACGACGTGGACCCGGCGAAGGTCGGCCTGAGCGAGTTCGGCCGGCCGAGCGGCTACCTCGAGCGCCAGGTCCGACGCTGGGTCACGCAGTGGGACGCCACCCGGATCGAGGGGCACGAGGCGCTCGACGCGCTGGCGGCGGACCTGGCCGCCGAGGTGCCGGACACCCAGCGGCACACCGTCGTGCACGGCGACTACCGCCTGGACAACACGATCCTCGACCCGACGACACCGGGGCGCATCGCCGCCGTCCTCGACTGGGAGATGTCGACACTCGGCGACCCGCTGGCCGACCTCGGCGTGCTGCTCGGCTACTGGTCGCAGGCCGACGACTCCGGCGCGCGCTCGCAGGCGCTGGTCGTGCCCGCCGCCACGGTGCTCGAGGGCTTCCCCACCCGAGCGGAGGTCGCCCAGCGCTACGCCGAGCGGACCGGTCTCGACCTGACCCCCCTGCCGTGGTACGCCGCCTTCGCAGCGTTCAAGCTCGCCGTCGTGTGCGCCGGCATCGTGGCGCGGGTGCGGGGCGGGGCGATGGTCGGTGCCGGCTTCGACGGCATCGAGGAGCGGATCGGCCCGCTGGTGGACATCGGCCGCTCGACGCTGGCCGACCGCACGGTCTGAGCGGCCGTCAGCCGGCGGCCAGCAGGGTCGCGCACGGCACCGGCTGCCCGCAGCCGGCGCAGCGGGTCTGGGAGCGGCGCCATCCGACGGCCACCGGCCGGTGGGCGGACCGGACGGCCCACAGCCGCGCCGCCAGGTCGGAGATGCGCTCGAGGGCCTCGTCCAGGGCGGGGTCGGCTCCTGCCGTGGACGTGGACGTGGAGGTGGTGGGGCCAGGGATGAGGGGGCGGGTCGCGGCGGCGGTGCGGATGGGCATGAGGTCCTCCCGGTAGCGGCCCGAGGGACGCTACGGACCGCGCGGGCCGCCGCCAAGCGCTCCTGTGCGGAGCGCTGTGCCGGTCGTGGGGACCGGTCCGGCGCGCCGTTGTGCAGTCGGTGGGGACGGCTCTGTGACTTGTCGCCCCGCTAGGCCCGCCGGCCTGTGGACGGAAGCTTCTCGGCGACCTGCAGGCCCCACAGGACCAGCGGCACCTGCAGCGGCAGCCGGGCGATCGCCGCCCAACGGGGGACCCCACCGGGTTCGAGCGCCATCCAGACGTTGCCGGGGAACACCGCGACGAACAGCGCCGCCGCCGCGAGACCACCGGCCCGGCGCGTCCGCGGAGCCGTCACCGCCGCGGCCACGGCCAGCTCGACGACGCCGCTGACCAGCGTCCAGGCCCGCGCCGGACCGGGGAGCACCGGCGGGACGAGCCCGTCGTACCACGCCGGACGCAGCAGGTGCGACGTCCCGGCCGCGGCCAGCAGCGCCGCCAGCAGGTACGGCGACGACGTCCGGAGGCGGTCCACGGGGGTCAGCATGCCGCTCCTCGTCGACTCCGGCTCGACGTCACCCCCCGACCGCCCGTTGCACCCCGGCGCAGCGGGGCACACCTGCCAGACCGTTCCCCACGACCCGGAGGTGTCCGATGCAGATCGACAAGAGCATGGTGCTGGAGCTGCTGCGCTCGCAGGGCAAGGGCGACCAGGCGAGCCAGGCCGACAGCGAGCTGCCGCAGCAGGTCGACACCGACCAGCACGCCGGTCTGCTCGAGAAGTTCGGCATCTCCCCGCAGGACCTCATCGCGATGGTCAGCGGTGGCGGCGGTGGTGGCGGTGGGCTCGCCGGTGGCCTGGGCGGGATGCTCGGCGGACGCTGACAGCGGTACGGCGAGGTGGCCGGGCTCGGCCACCTCGCCACCGCAGCACCCCGTCGTCGACGTGCGGGAGGATCAGGCTCGTCGGGGTGCGGGAGGATCAGGACATGAGCCGGATCTGCGAGGACTGCGGCGAGCACGCCGAGTGGGAGCTGTCGAGCGTTCGGGAGAACGCCGTACCGCCCGACACCGTCGTCACCGCGGCGTGCCACCTGCACCGGCTCGACGCGACGGAGAACCTGCTCAACCAGTACGGCAACGTCACGATCAGCGAGACGCTGGGCTGAGCGCCCGGCGCTAGCCCCGTCCGGTGCGCTCGGCCGGCAGCTCGTTGCCCATCGCCGAGTCGCCGCGGCTGGCCGACACCTGCGACGGCGCGGCGTTGTAGGCCGGTGACAGCAGATCGGCCTCCTCGCCGGGACCCGTGCTGGTCGTCCCGCCCGTGGCGCCGTCCGGTGAGGCCGAGGCCGGCGGCGGCACCGGGTCGCCGTCCTTGTCGTGCCCGACCAGCGCCGCCGGGATGCCGGCCGGTCCCTCGTCGGTGCCGGTGGAGCCGCCGTCGAGCAGCTGCTCGGAGCCGCTGGCGAGGGTCGACGACTCGTCGAGGGCGGAGGGACCGGAGGGGTCCTGCGGCAGGGGGTTCGTGATCTCGGTCATGCCGCACGCGTACCCCGTCGGCCGCGATCTGCCCGTCGGCCCACCCCCCGGCCTGACACCTCGAGGCCGAGCGCCCGGCCAGGTCGGCCGCCGGCAGAAGATCTTCGTCGACTTGGCCGGAACCGCTACGGATCTGCTTCTCACCAGCCGAAGCCACAGGCATCAGGACGCCGCCTCACGCGGTGTCGGCACGGTGACAGGACTTCGAGGAGCAGAGCGATGGACAGGCGAGACTTCCTGCGCGGCAG
>CADCUE010000248.1 GCA_902805805.1 uncultured Frankineae bacterium
GACGGGCGCCGAGTCGGTGGGGAGCTACGCGGCCAGTGCCGGGTAGTCCGTGTAGCCCTTCGCCGTGCCGGCGTAGAAGGTGCTGGGGTCGGGCTCGTTGAGCTCGGCGCCGGTGCGCAGCCGCTCGACGAGGTCGGGGTTGGCGATGAACTGGCGCCCGATCGAGTACAGGTCGGCCTCGCCCCCGCCGACGAGGGCCTGGGCGGTCGCCAGGTCGGACGGGCCGTCGAAGCCCGTGTTGAGCACGACGGGACCGCTGAACAGCGCGCGCAGGGCGTCGCGGTAGCGGGTGCGCGGGGCCTCGGTGATGTGGAGGTAGAGCAGGCCCAGCGGCTCGAGCCCGCGCACCAGCGCCTCGTACGTCGCCTCGACCTCGGTCTCGCGGATGTCGTTGAAGTCGTTGCCGGGCGAGACGCGGATGCCGACGCGCTGCGCGCCGACCGCCTCGGCGACGGCGGCGGCGACCTCGACGACGAAGCGCGCGCGGCGCTCGGGCGAGCCGCCGTAGGCGTCGGTGCGGACGTTGCTGCCGTCGGCGAGGAACTGCTGGAGCAGGTAGCCGTTGGCGGCGTGCAGCTCGACGCCGTCGAGGCCCGCGGCGATCGCCCGCCGGGCGGCGTCGACGAACTCGGCGACGACGCCGGGCAGCTCGTCGGTCTCGAGCGCGCGCGGCTCGAGGTAGTCCTGCATGCCCTCGGGGGTGAAGACCTGGCCGGCGGGGCGCACGGCCGACGGCGCGACCGGGTGGAGCCCGGTGATGGACGGGTGGCCGATGCGGCCGCCGTGCATGAGCTGCGCGACGACCTTGCCGCCGCGCGCGTGCACCGCGTCGGCGACGAGGCGCCAGCCGGCGACCTGCTCGTCGGTGTGCAGCCCGGGGGTGCTCGGGTAGCCCTGGCCGACGGCGGAGGGCTGGACGCCCTCGGTGACGATGAGGCCGGCGCCGGCGCGCTGCGCGTAGTACTCGGCGTTGAGCCCGGTCGGCACACCGCCCTCGCCGGCGCGGTTGCGCGTCATCGGCGCCATCACGAAGCGGTTCGCGAGCTCGAGCCCACCGAGGCGGTAGGGCGCGAACAGGTCCGGGGTCAGAGGTCCTGCGCTGGTCGTCGTCACGTCGAGGACAAGCGCGCCCGGACGGGGACGCTTCCCGCCATGTCCGGATGTGCCTGGCGTCACCCCAGCTTGGAGACGGCGTCCGCGCAGCTCGTGAGGCCGTACTCGCGCAGGAACTCCTTGTCGATGCCGGCCGACGTCGGCCGTGAGGCGAGCAGGCCGAGCAGCGCCGCCTGGTCGGTCCCCGCGGCCGTGACCTGGGCCGACCACGCCTTGGCCTCGTCGACGAGCGTCCCGAGCGGCGTGAGGACCTTGCTCTCGAGCTCGGCGCGGTCCTCCTCCGGAGGCGTCAGCTCGGCGAGCCCGGCGCGGGCCCGGTCGGCGATGCCGACGGTCTCCTGCACGTACGGCCCGTACTCCTCGGGCGTCGTCGGCGTGCCGCCCAGGGCGGCGAACTCCTCGTCGGCCGACGTGCAGACGTCGGAGGCCTGCTCGACGTAGGCCTCCTTCGGGTCGACCTCCTCCGGGGCGGCGGCCTCGTCGCCACCCCCGCTGCAGGCGGACAGGGCGAGGACGAGTGCGGTCAGCGGGGCGGCGAGCGCGCGGCGGTCCGGGTGGCGGGTCACCGGCCCATCGTGCACTCAGGTCGGCCGGCGGCCCAGCACCCAGCACGCCACGGCTGCTGCGGCCCCGACGTTGAGCGAGTCGACGCCCGCGGCCATCGGGATGCGCACGCGCTCGTCGCTCGCCGCCATGGCGTCCTCGGTGAGGCCGGGCCCCTCCGCGCCGAACAGCAGCGCGACCTTGTCGTCCGGCCCGACGCGCACCTGCGCGAGGTCGGTGGCGCTCGGGTGCGGCGTCAGCGCCAGGACGCGGAACCCGGCCGCCCGGACGTCGTCGACGCCGCCGGGCCAGTCCTCGAGGTAGGCGTAGGGCACCGAGAAGACCTGGCCCATCGACACCCGCACGCAGCGCCGGTACAGCGGGTCGCACGAGTCGGGGCTGAGCAGCACGGCGTCCATGCCGAGCGCCGCCGCGCTGCGGAACACCGCGCCGAGGTTGGTGTGGTTGGTGACCCGCTCCATGACCACCACGCGACGCGCCGAGGAGAGGACGTCCGAGGCGGAGCGCAGCGGCAGCCGGCCGAACGACGCGAGCGCGCCCCGGTGCACGTGGAAGCCGGTGACGGCCTCGAGCACGTCGTACGACGCGACGTAGACCGGGCAGTCCAGCGCTGCGACCGCAGGGCTGAGGTCGGCCAGGCGGCTCGGCGAGACGAGCAGCGAGCGCGGCGGGTACCCCGCGGCGGCCGTGCGGGCGATGACCTTCTCGCCCTCGGCGATGAAGAAGCCGGCGCCCGGCTCGTGCAGCATCCGCCGCGCGCCGTCGGTGAGGCCGACGAAGTCGGCGACGCGGGGGTCCTGCGGCGACTCGACCGTCTCCGGCGACGGGCTCACACGGGGAGGCGGGCGCGGTCGTACTGCACCGGCCAGGCGACGTCGTCGCCGAGCGCCGCCGCGGCGTGCAGCGGCCAGTGCGGATCGCGCAGCAGCTCGCGGGCCAGCAGCACGACGTCGGCCGAGCCCTCGACGAGGACCTGCTCGGCCTGGTGTGCATCGGTGATGAGCCCGACCGCGCCGGACGGGACCCCCGCGTCGCGGCGCACCTGCGCGGCGAACGGCACCTGGTAACCGGGGCCGAGGGTGATCGACTGGTCGGGGCTGTTCCCGCCCGACGAGCAGTCGACGAGGTCGACGCCACGGGCCGCCGCCTCCTTCGCGAGCGCGACGGAGTCGTCGACGGTCCAGCCGCCCTCGACCCAGTCGCTGGCGGAGATGCGCAGGACCAGCGGGCGGTCCTGCGGCCACACGGCACGCACGTCCTCGACGACCTCGAGGACGAGCCGCATGCGTCCGGCGAGGTCGCCGCCGTACGCGTCGGTGCGGGTGTTCGACAGCGGCGACAGGAACTCGTGCAGCAGGTAGCCGTGAGCGGCGTGGAGCTCGACGAGGTCGAAGCCGGCCGTCAGCGCACGGCGCGTCGCGGCGACGAAGTCGGCCCGCACCTGTGCGATCCCGTCGAGGTCGAGCGCCGTCGGTCGCGCGAGGCCGGGGTACGCCTCGGCCGTGGGGCCCACCGGCACCCACCCGCCGTCCTCGGGAGCGACGGCGCCGCGTCCCTCCCACGGCCGCCGGCTGCTGCCCTTGCGTCCGGCGTGCGCGAGCTGGATGCCGGCGAGCGCGCCCTGCGCCTGCACGAAGGCCACCGTGCGCGACCACGCCTGCGCCTGCTCGTCGGTCCAGATGCCGGTGTCCTGCGGGCTGATGCGCCCCTCGGGGCTCACGGCGGTGGCCTCGGTGAGCACGACGCCGGCCCCGCCGACCGCACGGGCGCCGAGGTGCACGAGGTGCCAGTCGCCCGGCATCCCGTCGACGGCGGAGTACTGGCACATGGGCGCGACCCAGATCCGGTTGCGGGCGGTGACCCCGCGCAGGGTGATCGGCGACAGGAGCAGGCTCATGCAGGGTGGCAACCGCCCTCAGCGGGGGATGTTCCGCCGGTAGGCTCGCAGGTGAGCTGCCACCCGACCACGCGGAGGACACGTCATGGCCGATCTCGGCGACACCAGCCAGGCCGACACCGCCCACAAGCACAAGATGACGTCGTGGATCACCGTCGCGCTCATCACCGTGGCGAGCATCGTGCTCGGCTTCGCCTTCGTGTTCCAGAGCATCCCGCTCGCGGTCGTCGGCGGCGTCCTGCTGGTCGCCGGGATGGTGCTGGGGATCACCGGCGGCATCATGGACGACGCCCACTAGCCGCACGCCCACGAGCCGCAGCCCGGGCCGCGGTCTCAGCCGACGACGGCGGTGTCGGCCGCGACCGGTGCGGTCGTCAGCGGCAGCGTGAACGACAGGACCGCCCCGCCGCCGGGGCGGTTCGCTGCGGCGACGGTGCCGCCCTGCGCCTCGACGAGCTGCCGGACGATGTACAGGCCGAGCCCGACCCCGCCGTACTCGCGGGTGTTGGTGGCACCGGCCTGCGAGAACGGCGCGAACAGGTCGACCCCGTCGCCCTCGGGGATGCCGACGCCCTCGTCGGCGACCTCGACGACCGCGCGCCCGTCGTCCGCCCGCGCGCGCACGGTGACGGTGCCGCCGGCCGGGCTGTACTTCACGGCGTTCTCGACCAGCTGCCCCACGACGTGCTGCAGGCCGGCCGGGTCGCCGACGGCGCGCAGCGGCGTGCCGGGCAGCTCGACCTCGAGCCGGTGGCGGGGCGAGAGCCCGTCGTAGGACTGGACGGCGCTGGTGAGCGCCGCCGAGAGGTCGAACGGCCGCGTGTCGGTCGAGTGCCGTGAGGCGCCGGCGCGGGCCCCGAGCAGCAGGTGCTCGGTGAGCGCCACGAGCGCGTCGGTGCGCTCGGCGACGGTCTCGAGCGCGGCCCGGCGTCGGGGCTCGTCGAGCGCGTCCCAGCGGTGCTGCAGCACGTGCACGTAGCCCTTGATGGCCGTCAGCGGCGTGCGCAGCTCGTGGCTGGTGGTGGCGAGGAACAGGTCCTTGGCCTCGTCGAGCGCCCGGTGGCGGCTGACGTCGCGCAGGGCGACGACGAGCTCGCCGGTCTGCCCGATCCGGCTGGCCACCGTCTCGAGCCACCGGGCGCCGACCGTGTGGTGGAGCAGGTCGCCCGGGGCGCCCACCTCGAGCGGGGGCGGCGCGCCGACCAGCGCCGACCGCGGCACGCCGAGCAGCGCGGTGGCCGCCTCGTTGCACGAGACCACCCGGCCGTCCTCGCCGACGACGAGCACGCCGTCGGCCAGCGCGTCGACGACCGCCTGCTCGTGCTCGCCGCGGCGCACGGCGGCCGAGCGGCTCTGCTCGAGGCGGGCGACCTGGCGGGCGAGCACCTCGCCGACGAGCACGCACACCGGGATCGCGACGGTGACCGACGCGATGGCCGTGGGCGGCGGCGTCTCGACGAGGAACGGGACGAGGTAGGCGACGACCGCGAGGGGTGCGACCCACAGCGACGTCCGTGGCGGCTGGGCGATGCCGACCCAGACGAAGACGACGACGTAGTAGACGGCGTAGCTGTAGGGGCTGACGTTGCCGTAGGTGCTGGCCGTGGGCAGCATGGTCAGGGCCACGACGAGCACGGCCAGCGGCGCCCGGACGTGCAGGCGGTCCCAGGGGACGACGAGGCAGGCGGCGCCGATGAGGACGGCCAGCACCCCCACCGTGTTGAGGACCGCCAGCTCGAGGTGCCCGCTGCCCGGCAGGTAGTTGTTGACCAGCGTGAAGATCCCCGCGGCGAGCAGCAGCTGACCGCCCTGTCGTCCCGCGGTGACACGCCTCACCGGGACAGCATGGTCGCTCGCGGCCTCGCGCGCGGGCGAACGGCGCAGGACCACCCGGACTGCCTAGCGGACCGTCTGCTCGAGCAGCCAGTCGCGTCGGGAGGCGAGGACGTCGACGGGTGCTGCGGCGGACGGCGGGCCGGGGACGGCCTTGCGCACCCGGGCGTGGACGACGCCGTGCGGCGCGCCCGTGCGGGCAGCCAGCTGGCCGACGAGGCTGTTGATCTCGCGGCGCAGGTCGCCCGCCGCGCGCCAGGACGCCGCCTCGCTCTCCGCGGTGGCGAGCTCGGCGTCGGTGGCGACCTCGTCGACACGGGTGCTCGAGGCCCGCTTGCGGTGGTGCTCGTCGCGCCGCGACAGCAGGGCGGCGGTCTGCTCGGCCGACAGCAGGCCCGGCAGGCCCACGAAGTCGGCGTCCTCGCCGGTGAGCGCGAGGTCGGCCGTCACCGCCCGGCCGCCGTGCAGCACGTGGGCGAACTCGGCCTCGGCCCCGAGCGCCTGCCACTCGTCGGCCGGCCCCTCGTCGGACGGCTCCCGCGGCGCCTCGAGGTCGAGCGAGTCGTCGCTCGCCGCGGGGGCGGGCAGCACGTGGTTGCGCTCGCTCTCGAGCTCGGCGGCGAGGGCGAGCAGCGGCCGGACGGCAGGCAGGAAGACGGTCGCCGACTCCCCCGGACGGCGCGCGCGCACGACGCGGCCGACGGCCTGCGCGAAGAACAGCGGCGTCCGGTACGACGTCATCCAGGCGAGGCACGCGGCGCGCGGGACGTCGACGCCCTCGGAGATCATCCGGACGCAGACGGCGAACCGCTCCGTGCCGGTCGCGAACGCGCTGATCTTCTTCGAGGCCTTCGGGTCGTCCGACAGGATGAGCGCCGGCTTCGTGCCGGTGACCCGCTTCACGATCGCGGCGTACGCGCGGGCGTCGTCCTGGTCGCTCGCGAGCACCAGCCCCGCTGCGTCGGGCATGCCGGCCTCGCGCAGGTGGGTGAGGCGCTCGTCCATCGCGGCGATGACGTGGGGCACCCACTCCCCGCCCGGGTCGAGCGCCGTGCGCCAGGCCGTCGCCTCGACCGACCTGGTCGACTCGCCGGTCAGGGACGCGCTGATCACCTCGCCGGCGCTGTTGCGCCAGCGCGAGACGCCCGTGTAGGCGGCGAACACGACCGGGCGGACCACCCCGTCGGCGAGCGCCTGCCGGTAGCCGTAGGTGTAGTCGGCGGTGCTGGCGAGGGCGCCGTCGCCGTCGGGCTCGTAGCGCACGAACGGGATGCGCTCCTCCGGCCGGGTGCGGAACGGCGTGCCGGTCAGGGCGACCCGCCGGCGCGCCGGCTCGAAGGCCTCGGCGACGGCCTCCCCCCACGACAGCCCGTCGCCGGCGTGGTGGATCTCGTCGAGCACGACGAGGGTGCGGCGCCGGTGCTCGGTGCGGCTGCGGTGGACCGCCGGGCGCATCGCCACCTGCGCGTACGTCGTGACGTAGCCGGTCACGTCGGGCCGCAGCCGGTCGTCGTTCTTCAGCGTCGGGTCGAGCAGGATCCCGGCGGCCTGCGCGGCCTCGGCCCACTGCGTGCGCAGGTGGTCGGTCGGCGCGACGACGACGACCCGGTCGACCTCCCGCCGCTCGAGCAGCTCGGCCGCCAGGGCGAGGGCGAACGACGTCTTGCCCGCACCCGGGGTGGCGGTGACGAGGAAGTCCGTCGCCGACGCGTCGCGGTAGGCCTGCAGCGCCTCGGCCTGCCACGCGCGCAGCGGCCGCCGGCTGCTCGGCGGTGCGGCGAGGGGGGCAGTCACGGGCGAGGTCTCCGTACGGTCAGCGAGCGCCTTCACACAGACCGTGGGGAGCGGCCGGGCTGGTCCTCGACCCTAGGCGAGAGCGCCGACAGCTCCGCACCCGGACACGCCGCGACGGGGGCCCTGCGCAGGACAGCCGCCGGAGGTCAGCCGCTCGTGACCGTCAGGACCAGCTGCGGGCGGGAGCTGGTCGTGCCGTCCTCGGACGAGCGGAAGACCAGGCCGTCACCGGACTCGGGCGCCAGCTCGAGGGACACGACGCCCGGTGCCACACCGCTCACGGCAGCGGCGGTCGTCGTGTCGTGGCCCGAGCTGCCGAAGTTGCCCACTGCCGAGGTGCCGCTGCGGGCCGGCCGGCCGCT
>CADCUE010000249.1 GCA_902805805.1 uncultured Frankineae bacterium
GCGGCGATGACGGACGTGCCGGACGTGCGCTGCGCGTGCTGCGGCCGGACGCGCCCGCGTCGGGCCGTGGCCGAGCTCGCGAGCACGCGAGGCGTGTTCCTCTGCCGCAGGTGCGCGCTGTGGGCCTTCGCCCGCTCCCTGCGACGCTGAGTCCCGCTGCGGTCGAACGGACCCGGTCCCCGGTCCCGGCCGCGCCGTCGTCCACTGCAGCGGAAGTGGTGTGCGGCGGAGATGTCGGTGGTGCCCGCCCCTCAGCGGCGGCGCAGGACGGTCCTCAGGGTGCGCAGGGCCACGGACAGGGCGGTGAGGTCGGCGCGGCCGGCGAGCTCGAGCTCGCCGAGGGTCTGCCGGGCCCGGCGGACCGCGGCGGCACGCTCGCCCTCCCAGTGCTCGACCGCGGTGGCGGCGTCGACGGTCGACGACCGGCCGTCGCTCACGACCGCGGTCGTGAACTCCCGGAGCAGCGCGTACAGGTCGTCGCGCAGCGCGGCGCGGGCCAGCGTCTCCCAGCGGTCCGTACGGCTCAGGGCCGAGACGGCGGTGAGCAGCCGGTCGAACCCGTAGCGGTCGGAGACGGCGAACCAGGTCGCGGCCACCTCCTCGGCAGGACGACCGGTGGCCTCGGCCACCTCCGTCACGTCCAGGAGGGCGTAGACGAACAGCAGGCTCGTCGTCCGCCGCGCCTCGGGCCGGCCGACCCCCGACGCGACCAGCTCCTCGGCGCGGGTCTGGAGGTACGCCGCGTCCTGGCCGCGCAGGAGCTCGGGCACCCGGGGAGCGAGCGCCGCGAGCGTCGGCCCGAACCGCTCGACCTCCCGCGTGACGTCGATGCCCTCCGGGCGGGCCTGCAGGAACCAGCGCACCGCCCGGTCGAGCAGCCGCTGCTGCTCCTGCCGCAGCTGGGCCTGCTCGGCGGCCTGCACCTGCCCGTCGAGCGCCTCGACCGCGGCGATGCGCTCCGGCAGGCCGAAGACGCTCCGGGTGACGGCAAAGGCGCGGACGACGTCCGCGGCGTCGCTGCCGGTCTCCTCGGCGGCGCGGAAGGCGAAGGTGAGCCCGCCGGCGGCGACCACGTCGTTCACCAGGACGGTGGCGGCGATCTCCCGGTGCAGGGGGTGCTCGGCGAGGCGCTCGGCGAGCCCCTCGCCGAGGTCCGCCGGGAAGTAGGCGCACAGCGTTGCGCGGACCCAGGGCTCGTCCGGGAGGTCGCTGTGCAGCAGCGCGCGGCGCAACGAGATCTTGGCGTGGGCCAGGAGCACGGACAGCTCCGGGTTCGTGAGCCCGTCACCCTCCCGGACCCGGCGGTCGAGCTCGGCTGCGGACGGCAGCGCCTCCAGCGCGCGGTCGATGGCGCCGGCGCCCTCCAGCACCTCGAGGAAGCGCCGGTGGGCCGGCAGCAGATCGGCGGTGAAGGCGCTCTCGACCGACAGCGTCCGGTTCTGCTCGTCGTTGTTGCGCAGGACGAGGCGGGCGACGTCGTCGGTCATGCGGCGCAGGCGGGCGTTGCGCTCGCCCAGGTCGAGCTCGCCCCGGGCGACGAGGCGGTCGAGCATGATCTTGATGTTGACCTCGTGGTCGCTGCAGTCGACGCCGGCGGAGTTGTCCACGGCGTCGGTGTTGAGGCGCACCCCGGACCGGGCGGCCTCGATGCGGCCGCGCTGCGTCAGGCCGAGGTTGCCGCCCTCGCCGACGACGCGCACCCGCAGGTCGACGCCGTCCACCCGTACGGCGTCGTTGGCCTTGTCGCCGACCGACGCGTGCGACTCGGCAGAGGACTTGACGTAGGTGCCGATGCCACCGTTCCAGAACAGGTCGACGGGAGCGCGCAGGACGGCGTGCACGAGCTCGTCGGGGCTCATCGACGTCGTGCCGTCCGGCAGGCCCAGGCGAGCCCTGACCTGCGGGCTGAGCGGCACCGACTTGGCCTGTCGTGAGTGGACTCCGGCGCCGGCGCTGAGCAGCGCGGGGTCGTAGTCGGCCCAGGACGAGCGGGGCAGGGCGAACAGCCGCTGCCGCTCGCGGAAGGACACCGCGGGATCGGGATCGGGGTCCAGGAAGACGTGGCGGTGGTCGAAGGCCGCGACCAGCCGGATGTGCTCCGACAGCAGCATGCCGTTGCCGAAGACGTCACCGCTCATGTCGCCGACGCCGACCACGGTGATGTCCGTGGACTGCGGGTCGACGTCGAGCTCGCGGAAGTGGCGGCGGACGCTCTCCCACGCTCCACGGGCGGTGATCCCCATGGCCTTGTGGTCGTAGCCGTTGGAGCCGCCGGAGGCGAAGGCGTCGCCCAGCCAGAAGCCGCGCGACTGCGCGATCTCGTTGGCGATGTCGGAGAACGTCGCGGTGCCCTTGTCGGCGGCGACGACGAGGTAGGGATCGTCACCGTCGTAGCGGATGACGTCCACCGGCGCGACGACGACCTCCCGGCCGTCCTCGCCGGTGTGCAGGTCGTCCGTCACGTCGAGCAGCCCGCTGATGAAGGTGCGGTAGCAGGCGATCCCCTCGGCCCACCAGGCCTCGCGGTCGAGGGCTGCGTCGGGCAGCTGCTTGCCGACGAAGCCGCCCTTGGCGCCGGTCGGCACGATGACGGCGTTCTTGACGGTCTGCGCCTTGACCAGCCCGAGGACCTCGGTACGGAAGTCCTCCCGGCGGTCGGACCACCGCAGCCCGCCGCGCGCCACGGCGCCGAAGCGCAGGTGGACGCCCTCGACCCGCGGGCTGTAGACCCAGATCTCGTACGCCGGTGCAGGCTCCGGCATGCCGACCACCT
>CADCUE010000250.1 GCA_902805805.1 uncultured Frankineae bacterium
GGCGGCGCGGTCCAGCGCCGAGGCCTCCGGGCAGGGCGGCAGCGCGGCGGCGACGGCCCGCGCCGCGGAGGCACGGCGCACGAGCTGGGCGTCCAGCGCCGCCCAGGCCGCGTCGACGCGGGCGTGCAGGCGGTCCAGCCGGCCGGCGGTCCAGGTCACGTAGACGGTGGCCAGGACGAGCGCCAGCAGGACGAGCCACGTCCTCACCGGCGACCCGGGACGCGGTCACGGCGGGGCCGCTCGACGAGCCATCGGCGCAGCGTCGTGACCAGGCGCCCGGCGTCGTCCTCCTCGCCGTCGTCGCCCTCGTCGAGCAGCGCGGCGAGCACCTCCAGGTCGGCGTCCACCTCGACGTGCACCGTCGGCGCGACCCCCGCCGTCACCGTCTCGTAGACCGCCACGATCTGCGCCGTCACCGTCTGCCAGTCGTAGCTCTCGACGGCCTCCCGCGCGCACCGGGCCAGCGCCGTCCGCCGCGCTTCGTCGTGCAGCAGAGCACCGAGCGCGCGCGCGAGCGCGCCGGGGTCCCGGACCGGGACGAGCACCCCCGCCCTGCCGTGCTGCAGCACCCGCCGGAACGCCTCGAGGTCGCTGGCGACCACCGGTGTGCCGGCGGCCATCGCCTCCACGAGGACGATGCCGAACGACTCGCCGTGCGTGTTCGGCGCGCAGTAGACGTGCCCGCTGGCGAACACCCGCGGCTTGTCCTGCTCGCTGACCCGGCCGAGCAGCTCCACCCGGTCGCGCAGGCTGGCGGGGACGGCCGACCGCACGTCGTCGGCGCTGCCGGGACCCGCGACGAGCAGGCGCACGTCAGGGACGAGGTGGACCAGCTCGGGCAGCGCCTCGAGCAGCACGGCCAGCCCCTTGCGGCCCTCGTCGAGCCGTCCCAGGAAGACCACCGTCGGACCGGCGGGGTGCCCGGGCAGCGGCGCTGCACCGTCGAAGCGCGCGACGTCGACGCCGTTGGGGATCAGCACAGCGTCGCCGCCGAGGTGCTCGACGACGACGCGGCGGGCGGCCGGCGACACCGCGATGCGGCCGGTGACCTTCTCGAGCGCCGGCTGGAGCGCGGTGCCGAAGACGTGCAGCGCGCGGCTGCGCGCGGTGGCCGTGTGGAAGGTCGCGACCATCGGTCCGCTCGCCGCGAAGCAGGCCAGCATCGACACGCTCGGGACCGTCGGCTCGTGCACGTGCAGCACGTCGAAGCCGCCCTCGCGCAGCCATCGCCGCGTGCGGGCCAGGGACAGCGGCCCGAAGACGAGGCGGGCGACCGAGCCGTTGTACGGGACGGGGACCGCACGTCCCGCCGGGACGACGTACGCCGGCAGGTCGGCCTCGTCCGGGTCGTCCACCGGCGTCAGGACGGACACCTCGTGCCCGAGCGCGAGCAGGTGGTCGGCGAGGTCCCGCACGTGCGCCTGCACTCCCCCGGGGACGTCCCACGTGTACGGGCAGGCGATCCCGATCCTCACCGGCGCAGCGCCCGGCGCGGGTCGTCGACGGCCAGGTCGTCGAGCCAGAGCCGCTGCAGCATGTGCCAGTCGGCCGGGTGGGCTGCGATGCCCTCGGCGAAGGCGTCGGCCATCGCCTGCGTCATCGTCGGCACGTCGGTGTGCGGCACCGCGGGGTGCCACACGACCTGCCACCCGTCCGGCCGGAAGGACAGCGTGACCGGCAGCAGCGTCGCGCCGGTGCGCAGCGCCAGCGACGCGGGGCCGGCCGGCATCCGCGCCGTCGCGCCGAAGAAGTCGACGTCGACGCCGCGTGCCGACAGGTCCCGGTCGGCCAGCAGGCACAGGGTCCCTCCGGCGAGGAGCCGCTCGACGAGGACGTCGTACGGCGGGCGCGACCCGCCCGTCAGCGGCAGGACCTCCATGCCCAGCGACTCGCGGAAGGCGACGAAGCGGTCGTACAGCGACTCGGGCCGCAGCCGCTCGGCGACGGTCGTGAACGGCACCCCCGTGGCGCCGCACCAGGCCCCGGCGTGGTCCCAGTTGCCGCTGTGCGGCAGGGCCATGACAGTGCCGCGGCCGGCAGCGATGCTCGCGCGCAGCCGGGGCTCCCCCACGGTCCTCATGCCCTCGACGACACGCGAGCGCGGGATCTCCGGGAGGCGGAAGACCTCGCACCAGTACCGCGCGTACGAGCGCAGCCCCTCGCGGGTCAGCGCGTCGAGGTCGCGGTCGGGAGCCACCCGGGACAGGTTGCTGCGCAGGCGGTCGACGCCCGGACCGCCGCGGCGCCACGCGAGGTCGGCCCCCGCCCGGAACAGCGCGTGCGCCACGTCCTCGGGCAGCGCGCGCACCACGGCCCAGCCGCCGGCGTACGCCGCGTCCGACAGCCGACCGGCGACCAGCGCCGCGACGCGCTCGAGGGGCGCCGTCACCGCGCGGCAGCGGAGGCCTGGCGGCGCACCTCGAGCAGCCGCTGCACCACCGTGACCGCGGACGCGACGGCCAGCAGCCACAGCCCGGCGGGCAGCGCCCACGAGACGCCGAGGCCGCTGAAGCCGGTCGCGACGAGCACCAGGATCACGCGCTCGGCGCGCTCGGCCAGGCCCACGTCGCAGCGCAGCCCGAGCCCCTCGGCGCGGGCCTTGGCGTACGACACGAGAGAACCGGCCACCAGGCAGAACAGCGCGAGCCCGGCCAGCCGCCGGTCGTCCCCGCCGGCCATGAACCACAGCACGAGGCCGCTGAAGATGGCCGCGTCGGCGAGCCGGTCGCAGGTGCTGTCGAGCCAGGCGCCGAAGACGCCGCGTCGGGGCAGGCGGCGGGCCATCGCGCCGTCCAGCATGTCGGTGAGCACGAACGCGGCCACGACCAGCGTGCCGACGAACAGCTGACCGCGGGGGAAGAAGGCCAACGAGCCCGTGACGACACCGAGCGTCCCGGCGACGGTGACGGCGTCCGGGGACACCCCGGCGCGCAGCAGCGCGCCCGCGACCGGGTCCACGACGCGGGCGAGCGCAGGGCGCACGCGCAGGTTGAGCATCGAGGTCCGTCCGTCCGGGAGTGGGCCTCCCACGCTAGTGCGGCAGCACCGGCAGCCCGGTCTTGTCCGGCCGGACCTGCGGCGGGAGGCTGTGACGCCCCGGGCGGTCCGGGGTCACGACCGGGAGGTACGACGTGCGCGGTCCCCGATCGACCGAAGGGGTCCCGGCGCCGGCGCCCCGGGCGCCCGAGCTGGTCCGGAACGTCGCGGTGGTCGGGCACAGCGGTGCCGGCAAGACCACGCTCGTGGAGGCCCTGCTGGCGCACACCGGCGCGGTGTCCCGCGCCGGACGGGTCCTGGACGGCACCGCCACCACCGACAGCGAGGACGTCGAGCAGCGCCTGCACGCGTCGGTCAGCCTGGGCGTGGCGCAGGTCGAGCACGAGGGGGTCAAGCTCACCCTGCTCGACACGCCCGGCGCCCCGGACTTCGTCGGTGAGCTGCGTGCCGGCCTGCGGGCTGCGGACGCGGTGCTGTTCGTCGTGTCGGCCGCCGGCGGGCTCGACGCGGTGACGGCCCAGCTGTGGTCCGAGTGCGCCGCCCTCGGCATCCCGCGGGCCGTGGTCGTGACGCAGCTGGACAAGCCGCGCGCCGACTTCGACGAGGCGGTCGCGCTGTGCCAGCGGCTGCTCGACGAGGCCGTCCTGCCGCTGCACCTGCCGATGCACGACGACGACGGCAGCGTCGCCGGGCTCATCACCCTGCTCGACGCACGGGTGGTGGACCACTCCGCGGGTGCGCGGACCGACCGGCCGGCGGACCCCGAGCACGTCACCCTCACCGAGGGCCTGCGCTCGGACCTGCTGGAGGCGGTCATCGCGGAGAGCGAGGACGAGACGCTGCTCGACCGCTACCTGGAGGGCGCCGAGCTCGACCTGGACACGCTGACCACCGACCTCGAGAAGGCCGTCGCCCGTGGTCACTTCCACCCGGCGCTGGCCGTCGCCCCGCTCACCGGCGTCGGCGTGCGCGAGCTGCTCGACCTGCTGGCCCAGGGGTTCCCGTCGCCGCTCGAGCACCCGGCGCCGGCCGTGACGCGCCCCGACGGCTCACCCGCGGCGCCTCTGGCCTGCGACCCGGACGGGCCGCTGGCCGCCGAGGTCGTCAAGACGACGACCGACCCCTACCTGGGCCGGGTGTCGTACGTCCGGGTCTTCTCCGGCACGCTGCGACCCGACCTGCCCGTGCACGTCTCGGGCCACGGCGGCTCGGGCAGCTGGCACCGGCCCGACCACCCGGACCACGACGTCGACGAGCGGGTCGGTGCGCTGTCCTCCCCGCTCGGCGCCGCTCTGCGGACGGTGCCCGCCTGCCCGGCCGGCGACCTGTGCGCCGTGGCCCGGCTGACGTCGGCCGAGACGGGCGACAGCCTCTCCGACCGGGATGAACCGCTGCTCATCGCCCCGTGGCAGCTGCCCGAGCCGCAGCTGCCGATCGCCGTCGAGGCCGAGTCGCGCTCCGACGAGGAGCGCCTCGCGCAGGCGCTGGCGCGCCTGGTGGCCGAGGACCCGACGCTGCGGCTCGAGCGGCGCGTCGACACCGGCCAGCAGCTGCTGTGGTGCATGGGCACCGCCCACGCCGACGTGGTGCTCGACCGGCTGCGGGTGCGGCACGGGCTGTCGATCGCCACCCCCGACGTCGTCGTGCCGCAACAGGCGACCCTCGCCCGGCCGGTCACGGTCACCGGTCGGCACGTCAAGCAGTCCGGTGGGCACGGGCAGTACGCCGTGGTCGTGCTGGAGGTCGCTCCTGGTGAGCCGGGCTCGGGGATCGCGTTCGGCCAACGCGTGGTCGGCGGTGCGGTCCCCAGCACCTTCCACGGCAGCGTCGAGAAGGGCGTGCGGCAGCAGGCCGCCACCGGTGTCGACCGGTCGGGCCCGCTGGTCGACCTCGACGTCGTGCTGGTCGACGGCAAGGCGCACTCCGTCGACTCCTCCGACGCGGCGTTCCAGGCCGCGGGCGCCCTGGCGCTGCGCGAGGCGGTCGCCGCGGCGGGCGTGGTCCCGCTGGAGCCGTGGTGCGAGATCGCCGTCGTGGTCCCGACGGCCTTCGTCGGCTCCGTCATGAGCGACCTGTCCGGACGCCGGGCGCGCGTCACCGGCAACGACCCGGACCCCGAGGACGACGAGCGCAGCGTGGTGCGTGCCGCGCTGCCCGAGGCCGAGCTGCTCACCTACGCGACCGCCCTGCGCGGGGTCTCGCACGGCACCGGCCGCTTCACCCGCAGTCCGCTCGGCTTCGAGCCGGCGCTGGTGCGCAGCTAGACCGGCCGGTCGGCCGCCGCCGGGTCAGCCGGCGCCGGCCCCCACCGACCCGGCGCTGTCGGCGCTGAGCCGGCCGAAGACCGAGCGGCTGAGCGCGACCATGTCCTTGTCCTCCATGCCCTGGAACTGCAGCACGGCCTGGCGGGAGCCCTCGTCGAGCCGCACCACGCGGCAGGGCGTGCGCACGACGGTGTCGTCGTCCAGGGTCAGCTCGGCCGTCGCGACGTCGCCGACCAGCAGGTCGTCGGAGCGCTCGACCTCGATCCGGCACCCGCTGCGCGACAGGTCCAGCGTGCGCCCGGTCACGTCGTCCGCCTCCTCCACGTGCAGCAGGACGTTGCACGGCACGTGCGCGCGCGGCTCGGCCCGACGGTGCTCGCGGGCGATGACGCTGACCCCGCTGATCACCAGGTGCCCGGGCCGGTCCCGGCGCGCCTGGCTGGCGACGCCCTCGAAGACGACCAGGGTGTTCGTGCGCGGGGTGTACGTGCTGGCCCACGTGCGCTGGCCGTCGAGCATGCTCGCCACCTCGGGCGTCGTCGTGACCTGGCTCGTCACGACGAGGCCCGACGGGCTCGCCTCCCACGACTCCAGCTCGGCGAGGGCGACGACGTCCCTGCTCAGCGACAGCAGCGAGACCGTGCTGCCGGCGAGCGGGACGTCCTGCTCGTGCGAGGTGTCCTGTGGTGCGGTCACGTGTCCTCCACGGCTCGACGTGTGCCCGGTTGTGCTCTCCGGACGCCGAGCGTAATCCCGCGAACGCGGACTGTGTTGGTTACGTCTCGTTCCAGGCGCGAGCGAGCAGCGCCCGGGTGTCCGGCAGCAGCTGTGGCAGCACCCGCGTGTGCCCGACGACGGGCATGAAGTTGGTGTCCCCGCCCCACCGCGGGACGACGTGCTGGTGGAGGTGGGCCGCGATGCCCGCTCCCCCGACCACGCCGAGGTTCATGCCGACGTTGAACCCCTGCGCGCCCGTCGCGTGCCGCAGCGCCCGCAGGGCGTGCTGGGTGAGCTCGGCGACCTCCGCAGCCTCGACCGGCGTGAGCTCGTCGTACGACGCCACGTGCCGGAACGGGACCAGCATCAGGTGACCGGAGTTGTAGGGGTAGAGGTTGAGCACGGCGTACGCCAGCTCACCGCGGGCGACCACCAGGCCGTCCTCGTCGGTCAGCGCCGGGATGGAGCAGAACGGGCAGCCGCCGCTCTTGCCCTCGCCCTTGATGTAGGCCATCCGGTGCGGGGTGTACAGCCGTGAGAAGGCGTCGGCGATGCCGACCCCCTCCTGCTCCTGCGGCTCGTGTCCCGGCGCGGTCACGCCCGCGACTCCACCGCCGCGACGACCTTGGCCACCGCCTCGTCCACCGGCACGCCGTTCTCCTGCGTGCCGTCGCGGTAGCGGAACGAGACGGCGTCCTTGCTGACGTCGTCCTCGCCCACGATGAGCATGAAGGGCACCTTGGCCTTCTGGGCCGAGCGGATCTTCTTCTGCATGCGGTCGTCGGAGGTGTCGACCTGGACGCGCACGCCGTGCGCGCGCAGCGTCGCCGCGACGCCGTGCAGGTAGTCGTCGTAGTCCGCGTGCACCGGGATGCCGACGACCTGCACCGGGGCCAGCCAGGCGGGGAACGCGCCCGCGTAGTGCTCGAGCAGCACGGCGAAGAACCGCTCGATGGACCCGAACAGGGCGCGGTGCAGCATCACGGGCCGCTGCCGGGTGCCGTCGGCGGCGGCGTACTCCAGCTCGAAGCGCTCGGGCAGGTTGAAGTCGACCTGGATCGTCGACATCTGCCAGGTGCGGCCGATCGCGTCACGCGCCTGCACGGAGATCTTCGGACCGTAGAAGGCGGCACCGCCCGGGTCCGGGACCAGCTCGAGGCCCGACGCGTCGGCGACCGCCTGCAGCGCCGCGGTCGCCTCCTCCCACGCGTCGTCCGTGCCGACGGACTTGGCCGGGTCGCGGGTCGACAGCTCGAGGTAGAAGTCCTCGAGGCCGTAGTCGCGCAGCAGGCCGAGGACGAAGGTCAGCAGCTTGCCGAGCTCGTCGGCCATCTGCTCGCGGGTGCAGTAGATGTGGGCGTCGTCCTGGGTGAAGCCGCGGGCGCGGGTGAGCCCGTGGATGACGCCGGACTTCTCGTAGCGGTAGACGGTGCCGAACTCGAACAGCCGCAGCGGCAGCTCGCGGTAGGACCGCCCGCGCGCCCGGAAGACCAGGTTGTGCATCGGGCAGTTCATGGGCTTGAG
>CADCUE010000251.1 GCA_902805805.1 uncultured Frankineae bacterium
CCTGCGCGCGTTCTCCGGTGCCTGCGGCGTCTCCGACGAGGTGACCGACCCTGCTGAGCTGGCCCTGTCCGAGGTCGTGACCAACGTGGTGCTGCACGCCCACACCGCCTTCGAGGTCGTCGTCGCCCTGGACGACCACGGGCGGCTGCGGGTGGAGGTGACCGACTCCAACCCCCAGCTGCCCGTGCAGAGGCACTACGCCGGCCAGGCCACGACGGGGCGTGGCATGGAGCTCGTCGCCGCCATGACCGAGGACTGCGGCGTGCAGGCCCGTGGGACGAGCGGCAAGACCGTGTGGTTCGTCGTGCGGGCGACGGACCAGGGGGACGCCGACGGATCGGGCGCGACGGCCGACTGGGACATCGACCCGGTGCAGGCGGCCGAGTCGGCCGCGGGCCAGGAGAGCGTGGTGCTGCTCGGCCTGCCCTCGACGCTGTGGCTCGCTGCCCGGCAGCACCACGACGCGGTGATGCGCGAGCTGGCTCTGTACGCCGCGGAGCACCCGCTGTCGACCGTGACGCCGGAGCGGATCGCGCTGGCCGACCGGGCCCGTGCGTGGATCTCGGCCCACCTCGTCGCCGAGCTCGACCGGCGAGCCCGGTCCGCGGGGGAGGCCGGGTCGGGTCAGCCCGCGTCGTCCGGTCGGACGCCACCGCCCCACCTCGAGCGGCCCGGACGGCCGGCAGGCATCGACCTCGTGCTCGCCGTCCCGGCTGACGCGGCCGCGGCGTTCGGCGCGATGCAGGACGTGCTGGACACCGCCGAGCAGCTGGCGGTCGCCGGGCTGCTGCTGGCGCGTCCCGCCCTGCCGGAGATCGTCGCGCTGCGCGACTGGGCCTGCGAGCAGGCCATCGCCCAGTTGTCGGGGGTCGCGCCGTCGCGCTGGTCCGGCACCGACCAGGAGCGCTTCACCGTCGAGGTCCGCGACCGGGCCGGGGCGGCGGCCCCGGACTGGGACGCCGGCGTCGTCACCGACAGCGCACGCGGAGCCGTCGCCGGGGACGACTCGAACCGCATCCTGGCGATCAGCCGGAGCCTGGCCGCGGCGCTCGGCTGGGCGGTGGACGACCTGGTGGGCCGGCGGGTCGTCGCGCTCATCCCCCCTGAGCTGCGCGAGGCGCACGTCGCCGGGTTCACGCGGCACCTCACGACCGGCGAGACGCACGTCCTCGGGGTTCCGCTGCAGCTGCCGGTCCTGCGTGCGGACGGCACCACGGTGCTGTGCGACGTCCTCATCGAGGCGTTGCCGCCGACCACCGGTCGGCGCGTCTACGTCGCCTGGATCGAGCCGGTCGCCGAGAGTTGACGAGCCGGCCCCTGTACGCGGTCGCCGGGCCGGGGCACGCCGCCGATGAGTCCCGCCCCTGAGGGCGGTCTTGTACCTCGGGCGGCGGTCGGGACCGCCCCGAGGAGGCGGCATGGGCTCGACCCTGGAGCTCCGCCTGCGCTGTCCGCTGACCGAGGCGGCGGTCGTGCGGACCTGCGAGGTGCTGCAGAGCAGGCTGGCGGGCGGTGGGGTGCGCACGGTCGTCTGCCACCTGGACCGGGTGCCCGCAGACCTGCTGGCGGTCGACGCGCTGGCGCGCGTGGCGCTCGTCGCCCGTCGCGCGGGGGTGCTCCTGGAGCTGCGGGGCTGCGGACGCGACCTGGCCTCGCTGCTGCAGCTCGTGGGGCTGACCGGGCCGCTGCGGGCGCCTCCCGTCGCAGGCGGCCGCACGGACGCCGGGGCGTCAGGACGCCAGACCGCGCTCGACCATGTCGAGCAGCCGTGAGCCGAGGGCCTCGACGGTCGAGGCGTCCAGGCTGCGCAGCGGACCGGTGAGCAGCAGCGTCGCCAGTCCGTGCACCGCCGACCAGGCGAGCAGGTCGGCGCCCGGACGGTGCGCGGCGGGCAGTGCCCCGGCAGCGACCAGGGCGTCGAGGGCGTCCCCGAGCAGCTCGAAGGGCGTACGGCCACCCGGCCCGCGGCCGGCCGCGCTCGTCGCCTGCCGCAGGTCGGCGTTCACGGAGAAGGCGGTCCGGAACAGGCCCGGCTCAGCAGCGGCGAACCGCAGGTATCCCGTGCCCACGGCGCGCAGCGCGGCCACGGCGGCGGCCCGGCGGTCGGCCGTCGGAGGGCGACGGGCCAGCTCGGCCTCCATGGCCCCGGCCACGCGCGACTGGGCGACCAGCGCGACCGCTCCCAGCAGGGCGTCCCGGTCGGTGAAGTGCCGGTACGCGGCGTTCGGGGTCACCCCGGCGTGCCGGGTGGCGGCTCGGAGCACCACCGCGTCCGGGCCGCCCGTACGTGCCAGCTCGACACCGGCGTCGAGCAGCGCGCGGCGCAGGTCGCCGTGGTGGTAGGCGCCCGCCAGTTGAGTCGGCCCGACCCCTGTCGCCACGGTCCCTCCATGTGTACGGTGTCCACACAAGCGAACCACGTCGTCGTCGTCGCAGGGGGGTCGGATGGCCGGCACAGTCACCGTCGAGCACCGCAGCCGGGTCGCCGACGAGGATCTCGAGCGACACCGCAGGGAGCTCACGGCGTACTGCTACCGCATGCTCGGCTCGGGCTTCGACGCCGAGGACGCCGTGCAGGAGACGATGGTGCGCGCCTGGCGGGCCGCGGACCGCTTCGACGGCCGGTCGAGCCTGCGCTCCTGGCTCTACCGCATCGCGACGAACGTCTGCTTCGACGCGCTCAACGGCCGGCGCAGCCGCGCGTTGCCGATGGACATGTCCGCCGACCCGTCGGCGCCGGTGATGGCCTCGCTCGGCGCGCCCCTGCCGGAGACCACCTGGGTGGAGCCGGTCCCGGACGGCAGCGTGCTGCCCGACAGCGCTGATCCGGCCGAGCTCCTGGTCGCCCGCGAGTCGGTGCGCCTGGCCTTCGTCGCCGCGCTGCAGCACCTGCCGCCGCGGCAGCGGGCGGTGCTCGTGCTGCGGGAGGTCCTGCGCTGGAAGGCCGACGAGGTGGCGGAGCTGCTCGACACCTCGGTCGCGTCGGTCAACAGCGCGCTGCAGCGGGCGCGCGCCACGCTGGCCGGCCGGGCGCCGCTCGGCACCGCTCCCGACCCGCTCGACGAGGAGCACACGGCGCTCCTGCGCCGCTACGTCGAGGCCTTCGAGCGCTACGACATCACCGCGCTGGTGGCTCTGCTGCACGAGGACGCGACGCAGTGCATGCCGCCGTGGTCGCTGTGGCTGTCGGGTCCCACCGACATCGGGGAGTGGCACACCGGCCCGGGCGGAGGGTGCCGCGGCTCGCGGATGATCGAGGTCCGGACCAACGGCACGACCGGCTTCGCGCAGTACAAGCCCAGCGCCTCGGGTGATCGCCTCGAGCCCTGGGCGGTGCACCTTCTCGAGGTGGCCGACGGCCGGATCACCTCCATCACGAACTTCGTCGGCCCGCGCCTGTTCACGCTGTTCGGCCTGCCGGACCACCTCGAGCGCTGACGGGAGCACCGCTGCGGGGCCGCCGCGGGCCCGGCACGCAGCGGGAAGCGGCGCAGTACGGTCGTCGCGGGGGCGCCGTCCTGCCGACGCGGCGCCTGCTGCGCCGGGCGGTGCCCGTCGAGGAGATCCGCGTGTCCCAGCCTGACCCCCGCCCGCGCCGGCGGGGTCCCGCGGCCCGCACCGCCGCGCCGTCGTCGGTCGCGAGCCGCACCGGCACCTTCCGGCCGCACGTGCGCGGCTTCGGCTTCGTCGACTTCGCCGAGCCGCACCACGCGGCCGGCGGCGCCGCGGTGACCTCCTGCTTCGTCCCGCCGCCGCTGACCGGCCCGCTGCTGGACGGCGACCTCGTACGCGCGTCGTTCGTCGTGGAGGAGGACGGCCGGGGGACCGCCAGCGGCGTCGAGCTGCTCGAGCGCAGCCGCGTCGAGGTGTTCGGCGTCGTCGAGGAGGGCCTGGTGCTGCGGGTGGACCCGCACGTCGGCTCGGGCCGGTGGGCGCTGCAGGGGCGGGTGGAGGACCTGCCCGTCGGCACGGCGGTGCTCGCCGACATCACGGGCGACCGGACCGCCGACCCCTCGGACGAGTGGGACGACCCGACGGACGCGGACGCGCTGCTGGAGCGGGTGCGCGTACGCCACCGCCTGCCGGCGTCGCACCCGGCCGAGGTGCTCGCCGAGGCCGACGCCCAGGCGTCGCGGCTGCCCGGCGCCGGGCGGCGCCGGGGCCGGGACCCGCTGGCCCGCCGCGACCTGCGCGAGCAGACGACCTTCACCATCGACGCACCCAGCTCGCGCGACCTCGACGACGCCCTGTCGGTCTTCCCCGCCGACCCGGACGGCGGCATCCGGGTGTGCGTGCACATCGCGGACGTCGCGGCGCACGTGCGTCCGGGGACGCTCGTCGACGCGGAGGCCCGGCGGGCCGCCACGAGCGTCTACCTGCCCGGCTGGACCCGGCCGATGCTGCCGAACCGCCTGAGCGACGACGCCCTGAGCCTGGTGCCCGACGCCGACCGGGACGCGCTGACCGTGGAGCTGCGCATCGCGGCGGACGGCGAGATCACCGCCGCTGACGTCTACGCCAGCCGGATCCGGTCGGACGTCCGGCTGTCGTACGAGACGGCCGCGCAGGTCCTCGCCGGGACCCCGACCGAGGAGGTCGCCGCCCCGGTCGTGGAGGCGCTGAGGTGGCTGCGGACGGCGGCGGCGCGGCTCGGCGTGCAGCGGCTGCGGCGCGGTGGCGTCGAGGCGCGGCGGGTGGAGCCGGAGCTCGCCGTCGAGGTGGTGGAGGGCGTCGCCGAGCAGGTCGCCGCGACGCCGTCCAACCCGGCGAACCTGCTCATCGAGCGGCTGATGGTGGCGGCCAACGAGTCGGTGGCCGGCTGGCTGGTCGACCGCGGGCTGCCAGGTGTCTTCCGGGTGCACCCGCCGCCCGGACCGGACGCCGCACCGGCGCTCGAGGCGTTCTGCGCCGCCGCGGGGTTCCACCCCGGCTTCGGCAGCACGCTCACCCCGCTGGGGCTGTCGGCCCTGTCGTCGCAGCTGGACGCGGCCGCCGACGAGACGTCGGCCGCGGTGTGGGACGTGCTGCTGGGCTTCCTCGGCCGCGCCACCTACACGCCGACGGCGGGGCTGCACTTCGGCCTGTCCTCGCCCGGCTACGTGCACTTCACCAGCCCGCTGCGCCGCTACGCCGACCTGGTCGTGCACCGCACCGTGCACGCCTTCCTGGCCGGTGACCGGTCCCCGGCCGCCTATCCCGCGCACGCCGAGCTGGTGGAGCTGTGCGCGCACCTCGACGCGGCGACGCGGACCGCGGCGATGGCCGAGCGGCAGATGCGCAAGGCGCTGTGGCTCGTCACGCTGGCCCGCGCGGTGGCGGAGGACCCGCGGGCCCGCTTCTCCGGTCGGGTCACCGGTGTCGGGGCGAAGGGGCTGTTCGTGACCCTCGACGGCTCCCACGTCAGCGGCATGGTCACCCTGCGCTCGCTGCCCGGTCGCGGGTGGCGGGAGAGCCCCGACGGGCTGTCGCTGGTCGACGGAGCCGGGCACCGGCACGGGTACGGCGACGCCGTCACCGTCGAGGTGGACAGCGCCGACGTCGAGTCGGGCCAGCTCGAGCTGCGGCTCGTGCCGTCGGCGCGCGCGGCGTCGGGTGCGCCCGCCGGCCGGGCCCGCCGGCGGACGGCGCCCGCCGTACCCGCTGGTCGGTAGTCGATCCGGGGGTCCTGCCGGGCCCGGGCGGCGCGTCAGCCGGGCGGGAGCCAGTCGTCCAGGCCGAACACGAGCTCGCCGTCCTGCCACACCTCGAAGCTCGCGACCTGCAGGTCGACGTCGTAGTCCAGCGACCAGTGCGCGTCGGTCTGCAGCCGACCGGCAGCCGAGGCGAGCCAGGCCCGCGCCGCCCCGGCGGGCAGGCCGGCGTCCTGCAGCGCCTTGCAGACCTGCGCCTCCGTGGCCGTCGGGTCCGTGGCGGAGTAGGTCCCGGACGCGCGCATGGCGCAGAACGCTACTCGGCTGGAGGGTCCGCGTCCGCGTGACGGCGCGACGGGGCCGTCGCCGAGCGCTGCGGCGGGCAGGATGGACGTCATGGTGTTGAGCCTCCAGCCGCTGGACGACGCGCAGGACTGGGCCAGCGGGCCCGGCCTGGAGATCGTCCTGCTCGTCACGGGCGCGGTCCTGCTGGCCCGCTTCTGCGCGTGGGCGGGGGAGCGGATCACGGACCGCATCGACGCCAACGCCCGGGAGACCGACGCCCTGGTGCGCTCGGAGGCCTCCAAGCACCGGCACAGCCTCGCCCAGGTGGCGACCTGGGCGATGATCGTCGCGATCTACTGCGTGACGTCCCTGCTCGTGCTGTCCCGGCTCGGCGTGCCGCTCGCCGGCCTCGTCGCTCCGGCCACGGTCGCGGGTGTCGCGCTCGGCTTCGGCGCGCAGCGCATCGTGCAGGACCTGCTGGCCGGCTTCTTCATCATCACCGAGCGGCAGTACGGCTTCGGCGACGTCGTCCGCCTGGCCGTCGTCGGCATCGGCGAGCCGCGCACCGGCACGGTGGAGGACGTGACCCTGCGCGTGACGACGATGCGCACGGTCGACGGCGAGGTCGTCGTCACGCCGAACGGCCAGATCGTGCAGGTGGTGAACCTGTCCCGCGACTGGGCCCGCGCGGTCATCGACATCCCGCTGTCGACGGACACCGACATCGCGCACATCAACGCCGTGCTGCAGGAGGTCGGCGCGCAGGCGTACGCCGACGAGTCCATGCGCTCGCTGCTGCTGGACGCCCCCTCGGTGATGGGCGTGGAGAGCCTCGAGGTCGACCAGCTCGCGATCCGGATGGTGGCGCGGACGCTGCCCGGCAAGCAGTTCGACGTGGGCCGCGCGCTGAGGGCACGCGCCCTCATGGCGTTGCGCGCGGAGGGCCTGTCCGTGGGCGCCGGGCTCGACACGGCCGAGCCTTCGGGCCGGCCATGACCCGGCCGCGCAGCTCCACCGTCGGGCTCGGCCTGGTCTTCGTGACGGCCCTGGTCACCTGGTCCTTCGTCCGGCCCCCGGCTCCCGAGGCGCCCGGCACGGTGCCCGTGGTGCAGGCGCCCGTCGCGCCCGCCGCCCCGAGCCCGACTGCGTCACCGGTGCCGTCTCCGGAACAGGACGAGGCGGAGGAGGAGGTCGTCCCGTCGCCGGACGCCGAGACCCCCGCGGAGCCCTCCGCCGACGTGCCGGCCGAGCCGTCGCCCGAGGGCTCCGCCGACGAGGCCCCGGCTCCGGAGCCGTCGCCGGAGTCCTGAGGGAGGGCGTCTCGTCGGCCGCTGTCTGCGTCCCGCCGGCGGCTACGCTCGGCCTGTCCGTTGTCCAGGCGCCGCGGACGACACCGGGGCGGTAGCTCAGCCGGTCAGAGCAGGGGACTCATAATCCCTCGGTCGTGGGTTCGAGCCCCACCCGCCCCACTGCAAAGCCGCAGGTCACAGCCTCGTAGATGATCTCTGACCGAGGGATCTCCGGCCCCGATCAAGATCATGCTCACAGAATGCTCACAACTTCCACGCTCAGCAGTGGATCTTGCC
>CADCUE010000252.1 GCA_902805805.1 uncultured Frankineae bacterium
GCACGGCGAGCGGGTGTCGGGCAGGTACGTCCTGTTACGCACCGGCGGCGCCGACTGGATGCTGCACCGCATGGACCCGCCCCCGGACGGCTGGACGCCCCTGCCGAAGGGGCTGCGGCCGATGCTCGCGACCGCCGGCTCGCTGCCGACCGACGACGACGCCTGGGCGTACGAGGTGAAGTGGGACGGGGTGCGGGCCCTCGTCGCGGTCGACGGCGGGCGGCTGACCATCACCTCGCGCAACGGCAACGACGTGACGTCGTCGTACCCCGAGCTCGCGGCACTCGGCCGGCAGCTCGGCTCGACGTCGGTCCTGCTCGACGGCGAGGTGGTGGCCCCCGACGAGCGCGGGCGCACCGACTTCGGCCGCCTGCAGTCGCGCATGCACGTCGCGCGTCCGTCGGCGGCGCTGCGCCGTGACGTCCCGGTGCAGCTGCTGCTGTTCGACGTGCTGCACCTCGAGGGCGGCTCGCTGCTCGACCGGTCGTACGACGAGCGCCGGGGCGCGCTGGAGGGCCTCGGGCTGCAGGGCGAGCACTGGTCGGTGCCGCCGGCGTTCCTCGGCGGCGGCGCGGCGGTCCTGGAGGGGACCAGGGCGCAGGGGCTCGAGGGCGTCGTCGCCAAGCGGCGCAGCTCCACCTACCTGCCCGGCCGGCGCAGCGACGACTGGCGCAAGCTCAAGCACGTCCGCCGGACCTCGGCCGTCGTGGCCGGGTGGAAGCCGGGCGAGGGCGGCCGCGCCGGGCGGATCGGCTCGCTGCTGCTCGGCCAGCACGGCCCGTCGGGTCTCGAGTTCGCCGGCCACGTCGGCACCGGCTTCTCGGCGGCGACCCTGGCCGTGCTCGGCCGGCGCCTCGAGCCGCTGCGCCGCGACACCCCGCCGTACGCCACCGACGTGCCGCGGGAGCACGCGCGCTCGGCCGTCTGGGTGGAGCCCGAGGTGGTCGTCGAGGTGGAGTACACCGAGTGGACGCGCGACGGGCGGCTGCGGCACCCGTCGTACAAGGGGCTGCGCGACGACGTGCCCGCACAGGAGGTCACACGCGAGTGAGCGGGACGAAGATCGCGGTCGACGTGGAGGGCCGGCAGGTCGTCCTGTCCAACCTCGACAAGGTGCTCTACCCGTCCGTCGGGTTCACCAAGGGACAGGTGCTCGACTACTACACGCGGATCGCGCCGGTGCTGCTGCCGCACCTGGCGGGACGCGCGCTGACGCGCAAGCGCTACCCCGACGGGGTCGAGGGGCAGGTCTTCTTCGAGAAGAACGCCCCACGCGGCACACCCGAGTGGGTGCGCACCGTGACGCTGCCGACCCCGGGCTCGTCGAAGGGCCGGGAGACCATCGACTTCGTGGTCGTCGACGACCTCGCCACGCTCGTCTGGACGGCCAACCTCGCGAGCCTGGAGCTGCACACGCACATGTGGCGGGTCGACCGGGGCGCCCCCGACCTCGTCGTCTTCGACCTCGACCCGGGCCCGCCGGCGACCGTCGTCGAGTGCTGCCGGGTGGCCGAGCTGCTGCGGCCGCTGCTCGAGGCCGACGGGCTCGAGCCGGTCGCCAAGACCTCGGGCAGCAAGGGCCTGCAGCTGTACGCCCGCGCCGACGGGCTCGGCTCGAGCGAGCAGACGTCGGCGTACGCCAAGGGCCTCGCGCAGCGCCTCGAGCAGGAGCACCCGGACCTCGTCGTGCACCGCATGACCAAGGCCCTGCGCGACGGCAAGGTGCTCGTCGACTGGTCGCAGAACAGCGCGGCCAAGACGACGGTGTCGGTCTACAGCCTGCGCGCCCGCGAGCGGCCGACGGTGTCGACGCCGGTGACCTGGGACGAGGTGGCGGCCTGCGCCGACCCGTCCGACCTCGTCTTCACGAGCGACGACGTCCTCGCGCGGGTCGAGGAGGACGGCGACCTGTTCGCCCCGCTGCTGGCAGGCTCGCCGCCGTGACCTCCGCCGAGCCCCTGCCCGCGACGCCCGCCCCGCCCGTGCGCTTCCACGTGCAGCAGCGCGTGACGCCGTTCCAGAACTCCTACCGCGTGCTCGCCGACGACGGCGGCCAGCCCGGGGGCCTGATCGCCTTCGCCGCGCAGAAGCGCCTGGCCTTCAAGGAGCAGTTCACGCTGTTCCGCGACGAGACCCGCACCGAGCCGGTCCTCACGATCGCCGCCGACCGGCGCATCGACGTCCGCTCCACGATGACCGTCCGCGACCCGGCCGGCGCCGTCGTCGGCGTGCTGCGCAAGCGCGGCGCCGCGAGCCTGCTGCGGTCGACCTGGGAGGCCGAGCAGCCCGGCCGCCCGCCGGTCGTGGTGCGGGAACGCAGCGTCGCGATCGCGGTCCTGCGGCGCGTCTGGGGGCTCGTCCCGTACGTCGGCGACCTGCCGCTGCCGGTCGTCTTCCACTTCGACGGCGTGGACGCCTCCGGCCAGACGGTGCTCACGCACGAGCGGCGGTGGGGGCTGCGCGACCGCTACGTGCTCGAGGTGCGCCCCGACCGGGTCGACCCGCGCCTGGCCATCGCGCTGGCCGTCTGCCTGGACGCGATGCAGAAGCGGTAGGGCGGTCGAGTGCCGCCCGCGGCCGGGGTGCAGGCTGCACGGCAGCGCCCTGTCGCAGGCAGGGACCGTGCTGGCGAGAGACGAGGAGACGACGTGACCGGAGTGCCCGCCGACCGGCTGTCCGACGAGGACCTGGAGCGCGAGCTCAAGCACCTCCACGAGACCCGGCACGACACGTTCCTGCACGGCA
>CADCUE010000253.1 GCA_902805805.1 uncultured Frankineae bacterium
GCCGTGCCCAGGTCGAGCGCCAGCACCTCGAGCAGGCGGCGCGGCTTGACGCCGCCGAAGTCGCGCCCGGCGAACGTCGCGTGCGGCGCGCTCACCTGCGTCGCACCGATCAGCTGGATCTCGATCATCGGGTCCTCCCCCAGGGCCGTCTGCCTGCTGAGCAGCATCACGACGGATCCCGCGGGGGGGCAGCGGCAGATGCAGGGGAAGCGGCCCCGCGAGATTGAGTAGTCCGGACGGGCCATCCGCCAGGCCCGTCCCGGTGGTCCCGAGTGGCCCGGTCGACCGGTGGCCTCAGCTGCCCAGGACCACCAGCAGATCGCCGACCTCGACGTTCGCACCGCCCGCCACGACGATCTCGGCGACCGTGCCGTCCGCCGGGCTCGACACGGTCGACTCCATCTTCATCGCCTCGACGACCGCGAGGGCCTGCCCCTTGGCGACCCGGTCGCCGACCGCGACCCTCGGCATGACGAGGCCGGGCAGCGCGGCCCCGACGTGCGAGGGGTCGGCGGGGTCGGCGCGGCGCGCCTGCTTGCTCTTGACCTCCACGGACCGGTCCCGCACCTGCACGGGGCGGGGCTGGCCGTTGACCCGCACGTGCAGGGTGCGCAGACCGCCGTCGGACAGCTCACCGACCGTGTCGAGCTCCACCAGCACCTCCACGCCGGCCTCCAGGCAGACCGTGACCGTGCGGCCGGGCTGGAGGCCGTAGAAGAACGCCTCCGTGGGGATCATCGAGACGTCGCCGTGCCGCGCCAGGGCCTGCTCGTAGTCCTTCCAGGGCCCCGGGAACAGCAGGCGGGACAGCACGGCCCGCCGGTCCGGGCCGTCGAGCGCCTCGTCGTCGGCCGGTGCGAGCACGACCTCCGGCAGCTCCTCGGCCCGACCGGCGACGGCCTTCGTCCGGAACGGCTCCGGGAAGCCGGCGGGCGGCGTCCCGAGCTCGCCGGCGAGGTAGCCGAGCACGCTGGCCGGCAGGTCGTACGCTCCGGGGTCCTCGCGCAGGCGCGCCACGTCGACGTCACCGCTGGCGAGGAACAGCGCGAGGTCGCCGACGACCTTGCTGGTCGGCGTCACCTTGATCGGCTTGCCGAGCAGCTCGTTGGCGACGGCGTACAGCTCCTGGACGTCCTCCCAGCGGTCGCCGAGACCGACCGCGATGGCCTGCTGGCGCAGGTTGGTGAGCTGGCCGCCCGGGATCTCGTGGCGGTAGACGGTGCCGGTCGGAGCACGCAGTCCTGCCTCGAACGGCGCGTACAGGTCGCGCACCGCCTCCCAGTAGGGCTCCAGCGCCGACAGGGCGGCCAGCGACAGCCCGGTCTGCCGCTCGGTGTGGTCGGTGGCCGCGACCAGCGCCGACATGTTGGGCTGGCTGGTGCCGCCCGACATCGGTGCGGCGGCCGCGTCGACCGCGTCGACGCCCGCTGCGGCCGCCGCCAGCAGGGTGGCGAGCTGGCCGCCGGTGGTGTCGTGGGTGTGCAGGTGCACCGGCAGGTCGAAGCGGCTGCGCAGCGCACGGACCAGCCGGTCCGCCGCGGGCGGGCGCAGCAGCCCCGCCATGTCCTTGACCGCCAGCACGTGGGCGCCGGCCTCGACGAGCTGCTCGGCCAGCCGCAGGTAGTAGTCGAGCGTGTAGAGCTGCTCGGCAGGGTCGGTCAGGTCCCCGGTGTAGCAGAGGGTGCCCTCCGCGATCTTGCCGGCTTCGCGCACGGCGTCGAGCGCCGGCCGCATCTGGTCGAGGTCGTTGAGGGCGTCGAAGACCCGGAAGACGTCGACGCCGGTCGCGGCCGCCTCGGCGACGAAGACCTGGACGACGCGGTCCGGGTAGGGCGTGTAGCCGACGGCGTTGCGCCCGCGCAGGAGCATCTGCAGGCAGACGTCGGGCGCGGCCTCGCGCAGCTGCGCCAGCCGCTGCCAGGGGTCCTCGTGCAGGAAGCGCAGCGCCACGTCGTACGTCGCGCCACCCCAGGCCTCGAGCGACAGCAGGCCGGGCAGCAGCCGGGCGACGGCCGGTGCCGCGCCGAGCACGTCGGCGGTCCGCAGCCGGGTGGCGAGCAGCGACTGGTGCGCGTCGCGCAGCGTCGTGTCGGTGACGGCGAGCGCCGTCTGCTCGCGCAGCGCCTGCGCCCAGCGCTCCGCCCCGACCTCGTCGAGCAGCCGCCGCGACCCCTGCACCGGCGGTGCGTCCGGCAGGTCGGGCAGCTTGGCGACCGGGTCGAGCAGCGGCCGCCCGGGCCGGGACAGCCCGTTGACCGTCGCGTCGGCGAGCGCCCCGAGCATGCGCGTCGTGCGGTCGGTGACCGCCGGCGCGTCGGTGAGGTGGGGGTGCTCGGCGAGGAAGGACGTCGGCACCGCGCCGGCCAGGAAGTCCTCGTCCTCCATCAGTCGGTAGAGGAACTCGACGTTCGTGCGCACGCCGCGCACGCGGAACTCCCGCAGCGCCCGGCGCGCCCGGTTCGCCGCCGTGCGCAGGTCCGGCGCACGCGTCGTGAGCTTGACCAGCAGCGAGTCGAAGTACGGCGTGATCTCGGCGCCGGCGTAGACGGCGCCGTCCAGGCGCACGCCGGGGCCGCCGGGTGACTGGTAGCTGGAGATCTTGCCCGTGTCGGGGCGGAAGTCGTCGGCCGGGTCCTCGGTGGTGATGCGGCACTGCACCGCGCAGCCGCGCACGGTGATGCGGTCCTGGGTCAGGCCGAGGTCGGCCAGCGACTCGCCCGCGGCCACGCGCAGCTGGGCGCCCACGAGGTCGACACCGGTCACCTCCTCGGTGACGGTGTGCTCGACCTGGATGCGCGGGTTCATCTCCATGAAGGTGTAGGCGCCGTCGGCCCCGACGAGGAACTCCACCGTGCCGGCGTTGACGTAGCCCACCGACCGGGCGAAGGCGAGCGCCGCCTCGTGCAGGCCGTCCCGGGTCGCGGCCGGCAGGTCGGGAGCCGGAGCCAGCTCGACGACCTTCTGGTGGCGGCGCTGCACCGAGCAGTCGCGCTCGTGCAGGTGCACGACCTGCCCGTGCGTGTCGCCGAGCACCTGGACCTCGATGTGCCGGGGACGCTCGACCGCCTGCTCGAGGAAGACGGTCCCGTCGCCGAACGCGGCTGCCGCCTCACGTGAGGCGGCGCTCGCCGCGTCGGCGAGCTCCTCGGCGGTGCGCACCAGGCGCAGACCGCGCCCGCCTCCCCCGGCGGCGGCCTTGACGAACAGCGGGTAGCCGACCGCCTCGGCCGCCTCGAGGGCGCCCTCGCCGTCGGGCAGCGGGTCCGAGGCGCGCAGGACGGGCAGTCCGGCGGCGACCGCGGCCTGCCGGGCGGTGACCTTGTCGCCGGTCAGCCGGAGCACCTCGGCCGGCGGTCCCACGAAGACGATCCCCGCGGCGGCGCAGGCCTCGGCGAGCGCGGCGCTCTCGGACAGGAAGCCGTAGCCGGGGTGCAGGGCGTCGGCCCCGGACCGCCGGGCCACCGCCACGAGCGCCTCGATGTCCAGGTAGCCGCGCACCGGGTGCCCCGGCTCGCCGAGCTGGTAGGCCTCCCCCGCCTTGGTGCGGTGCAGGGCGCCGCGGTCCTCGGGCGTGAAGACGCCGACGGTCGCCAGGTCCATCTCGTGGGCGGCGCGCATGACACGGACCGCGATCTCGCTGCGGTTGGCGACGAGGAGCTTGCGCAACGGGGGCTCCAGGGACGGCGCGGACAGGGCCACACCGACACTCTCACGGCGACGGGGGGCTCGACACGGCTCCGTAACGTGGTTCGCGTGACGACTCCCGAGCGCCGGGCGGCCGCGTCGGCCGCCATCGGCGCGCTGACCGACTTCCTGCTGGCCGCGGAGGCGGGGACCCCGCGCTCGATCGGCAGCTACCTGCAGCAGCTGGTGGACGAGGACGGCGTGGGTGTCCTCGCACAGGGCTACTACGGGCTGCTCGACCTGTCCGCGCTCCTGCTGTCGATGGCTGCGCAGGAGCAGCAGCTCGAGCCGCGGGAGCTGCTCAGCCGGATCGCCCTGGAGCTGGCCCGCGACACCGGGGGATGACGAGCAGGCAGTGACCGTCAGAACCTGATGTCCACGACGAGGGCCGTGGACGGCAGCTCGGGGTCGTCCGCGTCCACGACCGCGAGGACCTCCAGCCCGTCGGCCCGGGTGTGCCGCGGCGCCAGGCCCTCGACCTTCTGCACCTCACCGCGCAGCTCCGGCAGCCGCGCCGAGGCCCGTACGCCGTCATCGTCGAGCAGGGCCAGCGCTGCGCCGATGACCGGTCCGTCGTCGTACGCGTTGGGGGTGTCCTCGGCCGCGGTGCTGACCAGGACCGTCCCGTCGGGCAGCGCCAGCGCGTCGGTCACCGCCAGCGGCACACCGTCGACCGTGCCGAGGTCGTAGGTCCGGGGCGATCCGACCTGCACCTCGCGCGGCTCGTCGAAGCACGCCAGCAGCGCGTCGAGGGGGACGTCGACGCTGGCGGACGGCACGTCCGCGGCGCCGCGGTGGAACCACCGCAGCGACGGCCCGACCAGGCAGGCGCCCTCGAGGTTGAGCAGCTCCGGGTCGAGCCCCAGCGCCGAGCTCACGGCGGCGTACACCGGCGTCAGGTCGGCGGTGCGCACCGGCGAGCCCGGCCCCTGCAGCAGGGCGGCGCGCATCCGCCGGGGGGTCGAGCCGGAGCCGAGCAGCAGCACCGCGCCTCCCGGCACGGGCAGCGCGGCCTCGAGGTCGGGCTTGAGGTGCTTGGTGCCCTCGGCCGCGCTGAAGGCGTCGAGTCCCTCGACCGGCGGGAACACGCGTACGCGCGACAGCGCGTCGCCCCGCCACCAGGCGCCGTGCGTGGCGTCGTCCTGCACCACCAGCCAGCCGCCCTCGTACGCCGCGACGGCCGACGCCGCGCGCACCGGCGCCCCGTCGTCGAAGCGCAGGACGGTCGCGGACAGGACCTCCGTCTGCAGCTGCATGCACGGGCACTTCCCGGTGCCCGCATCAGTACGCTCCTCGCCGTGGCCGCGCCCGGGTGCCTCCAGCGCAACGACTGGGTGTGCGGCGACTACCTCACGACCCGCAGCGACCTCATCGTCGACGCGACCGTCCAGCACGTCGTCCTCACCGTCGTCTCGGTGGGCATCGGCCTGCTGCTCGCCCTGCCGCTGGGGCTGCTCGCGTTCCGCTACCGGCCCGCCCGGACCGTCGTGCTCGGCACGTCGACCGCGCTCTACACGATCCCGTCCCTCGCGATGTTCTCGCTGCTGCTGCCCTTCACCGGGCTGACGGCGACCACCGTCGTCGTCGGGCTCGTCCTGTACTCCCTGACGATCCTCGTCCGCAACGTCCTGGCGGGCCTGCAGGCGGTCCCCGCCGAGGTCGTCGAGTCGGCGACCGGCACCGGCTACGGCAGGCTCTCGCTGCTGCTGCGGGTCCAGCTGCCGCTGGCGCTGCCGGCGCTGCTCGCCGGCGTCCGGGTCGCCACCGTGTCGACCGTCGCGCTGACGACCGTCGGCGCGATCCTCGGCAACGGCGGTCTGGGCAACCTCATCTACTCCGGACTGCGCACGCAGTTCCAGGCCGAGGTGCTCACCGCGACCGTCCTCGTCGTCGCCCTCGCCGTCGTCGCCGACCTGCTGCTGCTCGCGGTGGAGCGCGCCGTCACGCCGTGGCAGCGCACCGGGGCGCGGGCCCGGTGAACGACGTCCTCGCGTGGTTCCGCGACCCGGAGCACTGGACCGGCCCGGGCGGTGTCCCTGCCCGCCTGCTGGAGCACGTGGGGCTGTCGGCCGCGGCGCTCGGGCTCGCCTGCGCGCTCGCCGTGCCGCTCGCCCTGTGGCTCGGGCACGTCGGCCGGGGCGGTCCGCTGGCGGTCAACGTGACCAACGTGGGCCGGGCGGTCCCGACCTTCGCGGTGCTCGTGCTGCTGGCGATCGGCCCCCTCGGCTTCGGCCCGACCTCGACCATCACGGCGCTGGTGCTGTTCGCCGTCCCGCCGATCCTCACCAACGGCTACGTCGGCATGCGGGAGGTCGACCGCGACGTCGTCGAGGCGGCCCGCGGCGTCGGCCTCAGCCCGATGCAGGTCGTGCGGCGGGTCGAGCTGCCGCTGGCCGTCCCCCTGCTGCTCAACGGCATCCGGCTGGCCGCCGTGCAGGTGATCGCCACCGCGACCATCGCCGCGCTGGTGGCCGGCGGCGGCCTCGGCAGCATCATCCTGCTGGGCTTCGGCACCCAGGACCAGACGACCGTGGTGGCCGGGGCGCTGCTGGTGGCGGCGCTGGCGCTGGCCACCGACCTGCTGTTCGCCGGGCTGACCCGCCTGCTCGACCCGCTCGCCGGCACCGGCGCGCGGTGACGGTCGACCGGTGACCGTCGCCCGTCAGATCGTCACCGTTCCGTGACGTGCCGACGGATGCTCCCGGTGCCATGGTCGGTTGGCTCGACTGCGGGTGTGCGACAGGACGTGCCCGCCGGACACGCGCGGCTGCGGCCGCGGGACACAGAAGGCGGTGCTGCCATGCGCCCACTCCCTCCCCGACGTCGCCTGCCGGCCCTCGCGGCCGGACTGTCGATGGCCCTCGCGCTCACCGCCTGCGGAGGTGGCGGCGAGGACGCCTTCTCCGAGGGCGAGGACACCGGCTCCTCGGCCTCCGGCGAGACGATCACCGTCGGCGGCGCCTCCTTCACCGAGTCGTTGATCATGATGGAGATGTACAAGACGCTCCTGGAGGACCACGGGCACACCGTCGAGGTGAAGCCGGTGGACAACCGCGAGCTGTACGCCCCCGAGCTCGAGAGCGGCGGCATCGACGTCGTGCCGGAGTACCTCGCGACCTTCACCGAGTACCTCAACCTGGAGGCCAACGGCCCCACCGCCGAGCCGGTCGCCTCCGGCGACGTCGACGCGACGCTCGAGGCCCTGCGCGGGCTCGCCGAGCCGAAGGGCTTCGAGGTCCTCGAGCCCGCCGAGGCGGCCAACCAGAACGCCTTCTTCGTGACCGAGCAGTACGCCGAGCAGAACGACCTCACGACGCTGAGCGACCTCGGCGCCAAGGGCGCGCCGGTGGTGCTCGCCGGGACCGCCGAGTGCCCGGAGCGGCCCAAGTGCGAGATCGGGCTGGAGAAGGTCTACGGCATCGACATCACCGAGGACCTGCCGCTCGGCTTCGGCAGCGTGCAGAACAAGGAGGCCGTCGTGAAGGGCCAGGCGCAGCTGGGGCTGTCCGGGACCACCGACGGCACGCTCGACGCGCTCGGGCTGGTCGTGCTCGAGGACGACAAGAGCCTGCAGAACGCCGACAACCTGGTGCCGGTCGTGAACGCCGAGGGACCGGCCGGCAGCGACGAGGTCGCCGAGGTGCTCAACAGCCTGTCGGAGACGCTCACCACCGAGGACCTCGCCGAGCTCAACCGCCGGGTCGACGAGGACCGCGAGCAGGCGGCCGACGTCGCCCGGAGCTACCTCGAGGACAAGGACCTGCTCGGCGGCTGACCCGCCCTCAGCCCACGGTCTCGCCGACCGGGACCTCGACGTCGAGGACGTTGCCCGGCGGCGCGAGCGGGCACGCCCACGCGGGGTCGTAGGCGCAGGACGGGTTGTAGGCGAAGTTCAGGTCGAGGACGAGCCGCCCCTCGGCGGCCGAGCCGCCGAGGTCGGCGCCCTTCACGGTGTCGAGCAGGTAGCGGCCGCCGCCGTACGTCCTCGTGCCCGCGGAGGAGTCCTTGACCGGGACGAAGACCCCACCGCCGTAGGAGCCCAGCCACCAGACGTCGAGCTCCCCGACGCCGGGCAGCCGCGCGACGCCGAGCCGGTCGAAGCGCACGACGCCGTCCGTCCCGGTCGGGATCTCGAGGTGCGCCGGCTCGACGTCGCCGTCGACCTCGGCCTCGAAGCGCCAGGCCGGGTCGTACGGCGCGACCGGCAGGCCGGCGAACGACGACCGCGCCTGCGGGAGCAGCGGCGAGTCGGCGTGCGAGGCGAACAGCTCGTCGCGCGTCGTCCGCCACAGCGCGTGCGCCTGCGCCGGGTCGGCGGCGGTCCGCACCTCGGCGTAGAGCGCGAAGACGCGCCGGCGCCAGTCGAGCAGGGTCAGGGACGCGGTCGCCACGGCCCGACGATCCCACGGCGGTCGGCGCGGTGGTCACGGCGGTCGCGCCGGGTGCATACCCTGCTCCCGGACCGCCGGACCGCCGGACCGGTCAGAGAGGGTGCCCGCGTGGACGACACCGCCGACCCGATGATCCGGCTCGAGGGCGTGAGCAAGCGCTTCCCCGACGGCACGGTCGCCGTCGAGCCGCTCGACCTGTCCGTCCCCCGCGGCGAGATCGTGTGCCTGGTCGGACCGTCCGGCTGCGGCAAGACGACCACCATGAAGATGGTCAACCGGCTGGTGGAGCCCACCACCGGCCGCATCGTGCTCGACGGCGAGGACGTCACGGGGGTCGACCCGGTGCAGCTGCGTCGCCGCACCGGCTACGTGATCCAGCAGGTCGGCCTGTTCCCGCACCAGCGCGTGTGGGAGAACGTCGCGACCGTGCCGTACCTGCTCGGCTGGGACAAGGCCCGCCGCAGGGCCCGCGCCGACGAGCTGCTGGAGCTCGTCGGGCTCGACCCGGCCGTCTACCGCGACCGGTGGCCGGCGCAGCTGTCGGGCGGTCAGCGCCAGCGCATCGGCGTCGCCCGGGCGCTGGCCGCCGACCCGCCCGTGCTGCTCATGGACGAGCCGTTCTCGGCGATCGACCCCATCGCGCGCGACCGCCTGCAGACGGAGTTCCTGCGGGTGCAGTCGCAGGTGCGCAAGACCATCGTCTTCGTGACGCACGACATCGACGAGGCGGTCCGGCTGGGCGACCGGATCGCCGTCTTCCGCCAGGGCGGCGTGCTCGAGCAGTACGACTCCCCCGCCGTGGTGCTGGGCGCGCCGGCGACGCCGTTCGTCGCGGACTTCGTCGGCGCCGACCGCGCGCTGCGGCGGCTCTCGGTGACCGGCATCGACACCGCGGAGCTGGACAAGCCGCCGGTCGTCGCCGTCGACGCCACGCTGGCCGAGGCCCGCACCACGCTGGAGAGCGCACGCGCGCGCTTCGCCCTGGTGGTGGACGCCGACGAGCGCCTGCACGGCTACGTCGACGTCGACCGGCTGTCCGGTCCGGGGACCGTCGCCGACCACGCCCGCCGGCTGCCGGCGGCGGTGCCCGCCGACGCGACGCTCAAGGCGGCGATGGGCGAGCTGCTGCAGCACGACGCGGGCTGGGTCGCCGTCCTCGAACCGACGTCGGAGCGCTGCCTCGGCGTGCTCACCCCCTCCTCCCTGCACGCGGCCCTGCGCCGCTCCGTGGAGGCCGAGCAGGGTTCCTAGGTCGAGGACCGCAGCTGCTGGAGGAGGCCGAGCAGGTCCGTCAGCACCCCGCGCAGCAGGCGGTAGCGGGCCAGACCGACCAGCCGGGCGACGAGGGGGACGGTGCCGTCGACCAGGGCGTAGGTCCGGGCCGACGACGGGGAGTCGTCGTGCACCCAGAACAGCACGACCCCCATGGAGCCCAGCCAGAGCAGCTCGGGCAGCGCCGCCCGCAGCTCGGGCGGCAGCTTGAGCCCTCGCGCCCCCTCGACCACCTCGACGTACAGCGACACCGCGACGGCGCGCGCGGGCGCGGACTGCTCGCTGAACGGGCTGAGAGGACTGCGCGGGTCGGCCGCCGAGCGGAAGAAGTCGACGGCGAAGCCCTTCTCGGACTGCATGGTGTCGAGGCGGCTGCGCAGGACACCGTGCAGCCGCGCCTCGAAGGTGGTCTCCCGGTCCAGCACCGGACGGGCCGCCGCGGCGTGCCGCTCCTGCGACGCGGCGTAGTAGGCCTGCACCAGGTGCTGCTTGCTCGGGAAGTAGTAGTAGGCGTTGCCCACGGACACGCCCGCCTCGGCGGCGATCAGCCGCATCGTCGTGGCCTCGTAGCCCTTCTCCCGGAACAGCCGCAGAGCCGTCTGCAGGATGTGCTCGCGGGTCTGCTGGCCCTTCGGTGACGGCGCCGTCCCGGCCGCCGGCGCCGCGCCGGTCAGCGGTCTAGGCGGGGGTGCAGTCACACGCCTCACCGTAGGTCCCGAGCGAGCGCCGGTGGCGCGACACGAAGCTGACCACCGCCCGGGCCCGCGGCATCAGGGCTGGGCTGCTCAGCCGGGAGGCCAGCCCCCGCTTGCCGTCGAGCGCCCACAGGCACACGACCCAGGCCTTGGCCCCGATCCAGACCTCACCGCCGTCACCGACCACGGTCAGGTCCTCGAGGGTCATCCGCGGGTCGAGGAACGGGTAGCGCGTGCGGGCCTGCGGCGAGGCGGCCGCCAGGAAGTCCAGCGGGACCAGCTGCGGCTGGCGCTCGAGCCAGGCCCGGGCGGTGCGGCACAGGTTGCAGCGGTCGTCGTACAGGACGGTCACCCTCGTGACGGGGGCGTCGCTCATGACGGCAGGGCCGGCGCGCCCCACACGGCATCGGGCGCCACGGGCGGCCGCGCTGCGACCCGGCTGCTCAGCTGCGCCCGGCGACGGAGCTTGTTGAGCACGAACAGGTTCGCGAGGTGCAGCACGCCGAGCACGAGCACGACCGTGCCGACCTTCATCGACAGGGCCTCGATGGCCGACACCGCGTCGACGACGACGTCGGTGGTCTTGAGCGCGACCGACACGTAACCCAGGTTGACCAGGTAGAAGCCGACGACCAGCAGGTGGTTCACGGCCGAGGCCAGCTCCTCGTCGCCGTCGAAGACGTCGAGCAGGAACACCCGGCCGTTGCGGCGCAGGGTGTTGCCGACCCACAGCGTGATCGGCACGGCGAGGGCGACGTACGAGGCGTAGGTCAGCACGAGCGGGTCCATGGTTCCTCCGTAGTTGAACGTGTTCAGTACAGAGACCGTAGGGCTCCAGCGACCCTTGGGCAAGGGTGAACTTGAACGTGTTCAACCGGCCCTGCTCCACGGCTCCGACCACGTCCTGCCACAGTGGAGGCGTGTCCGTGACCCCGAGCTCGCCGGGAACCCGTCCGTGACAGCTCTGCTCGTGGTGGGCGCCGGGCCGGGCGTCGGGACGACGAAGGTGTGCGCCGCCGTCGCCGCGCTGGCGGTCGAGCGCAGTGCCGGCTGCACCGTCGTGCAGCCCGCCGAGACGGGCGTGGCGGACGGCGCAGAAGGGAGCCTGGCCACGGTCGCGCGGCTCGCGCAGGGTGCGCGGACGGTCGAGCTGACCCGCTTCCCCGACCGGCTGCCTCCCGCCGCCGCCGCGCGCTGGAGCGGCCGCCCTGCGCTGGACCCCGCGGTGTGCGCCGAGGCGGTGCTGTCCGCCTCGCGGGACGGGGGGCTGGCGGTCGTCGACGCCTCGGGCGGGCTGCTCGTGCGCTACGACGACGACGGCTCCACCCCCGCCGCGCTCGCACGCACCCTGCGGCTGCCGGTCGTCGTGGTCGCCGGTGCCGGAGACGGCGCGGTGAACGCGACAGCCCTGACGCTGGAGGCGGCGGCCTCCCGAGGACTGGCCCTGCTCGGGGTCGTCCTCGGTCGCTGGCCGGTCGACCCCGGTCCGGCCGAGCGCAGTGCCGTCGACGATCTCGAGATGCTCGCCGCCCGACCGCTGCTGGGCGCGCTGCCCCCGGCGTCCTGCGACCCTGGGGTGTTCCGGGAGCAGGCCCGGACCGGTCTCGGACCTGCGCTGGGCGGCGCCTTCGACGCAGCGGCGTTCCGCCGCCGGGCGCGGTCGTGACGCGGCAGGGGCCGCTGACCGGCGTCAAGGTCGTCGAGCTGGCCGGGCTCGGACCGGCGCCGCACGCCTGCATGGTCCTGGCCGACCTCGGCGCCGACGTCCTGCGCGTCGACCGGCCCGGCGGCGGCTTCGGCGTGACGGCCACCGATCTGCTGTCCCGGTCGCGGCGCTCGGTCGCGGTCGACCTCAAGCGCTCCGGCGGCGCCGAGGTGGTCCTGCGCCTCGCCGACTCGGCGGACGTGCTCGTCGAGGGCCTGCGCCCCGGGGTCGCCGAGCGGCTCGGGATCGGTCCCGACATCGCCACCGCACGCAACGCGCGGCTGGTCTACGGCCGGATGACCGGCTGGGGGCAGGACGGGCCGCTGGCCGCGCGCGTCGGGCACGACCTCGACTACCTCGCCGTGACCGGAGCCCTGTCCACGGTCGGGGAGGCAGGCGGCGCGCCCGTACCGCCCCTCAACCTGGTGGCGGACTTCGGCGGCGGGTCGATGCTGCTCGTCGCAGGCGTCCTGGCGGCCCTCGTCGAACGGGCGACGAGCGGTCGTGGCCAGGTCGTGGACGCCGCCATGGTCGACGGCGTCAGCACCCTGCTGGCGATGACGTGGGGGATGCGTGCCGACGGGGCCTGGCAGGACGAACGCGGCAGCAACCTGCTCGACGGCGGCGCACCGTTCTACGCGACGTACGCCTGCGCGGACGGCCGGTGGCTCGCGATCGCGGCGATCGAGCCGCAGTTCTGGGCGGTCGTGGTCGAGCAGCTCGACCTCGCGGACGCCCCTGGCCAGTCCGACGTCACGCGCTGGCCCGAGCTGCGTCGGCGGGTCGCGGCGGCGGTCGCCCGGCGCACGCGGGACGAGTGGGCCGCGGTCTTCGATCCGCTCGACGCCTGCGTGGCCCCCGTCCTGACCCTCGGCGAGGCGGCCCAGCACCCGCACCTGCTGGCCCGAGGCACGCTCGTGGAGATCGACGGCGTGGTGCAGCCCGCGCCCTCCCCGCGGCTGTCCCGCACGCCCGGCGCCGTGAGCGGTCCCCCCACCCTCCCGGGGCAGCACACCGACGAGGCGCTGCGGGACTGGGGGTTCTCCGCCGACGAGCTGACCGACCTGGCGGCCGCGGGGGTCGTCGTCCAGGCGTGACGCCGGCGGTCCGTTGCGGCCCGCGCCTCGGCCGGTCACCAGCCGGAGGTGCCCGGAGCGCCCTTGAACGGCCCCACGAGGTCGTCTGTGATCCAGCCGCCGTAGAAGCCGCCCTCCTGGGCCCGCACCGCCTCGCCGTCGACCGTGCACTCGTCCATCGCCGCGGGGTAGACGGCCACGGCGTCGCGCAGCGCCGCGTAGGCGGCTCGCGGCTGCGGGTAGCTCCAGGCGGCGCGCCGGGCCGTGCGCCCTCCGGCGGTGACGTCGAAGTAGCGGGCGATGCCCTTCCACTCGCAGAGCGACGAGCCCTCCGCCTCGACGAGCGAGCCGTCCAGCCAGTCCTGCACCGGCAGGTACCACCCCGGTGGGTGGCTCGTCTCCAGCACCCGCAGCGCCCGGGACGTGCGGCAGACCTCCACCCCGGCGAGCACGACCGTGACGAGCCGCGAGGACGGCTCGACCCTCGGCGGTCTGGGGTAGTCCCAGACGGACTCGGTCAGCGGCGTCGGAGGGCTCGGCGGCTGCGCCGACGCCGGCGCAGGAGCAGCAGCACCGCAGCGACGAGGGCGGCGACGCCCGCCCCGGCGTAGACCGGCGGCACGGGCGGCACCGGCGAAGCGGTGCTGACCGGACGCGGAGCCGGCAGCTCCGAGCCCGCCGGCTCCACCGTGGTCCCCGCCGCGTCCGCACGGTCGGCCAGCGAGCCGGTCGTGTCCACGGACTCCGGCGGCGGCAGCTCCCCCACGTCGATCGACTGGGTGTTGGGGGGCAGCGGCGACGGCGAGGCGCTGGAGACCGGGCCGTCGGACGGCGCCCGACCGTCGGACGTGGACGCGGCCGACGTCCCGGACCCGGTCACCGGGGTCGCGCTGCCGATGGCCACCGACGTCGCAGGGCTGAGCGGACTGCGCACGGGACCGGCGTCCGACGGACCGGAGACCTTCTCCCGGACCGAGGCGGCGGCCCCCTTCACGACTTCCGTCGCCGTGCTGGTCCTGTCCTTGAGCACACCGCCCGCCACGATGGCCTTCTCTCGGACCACCTCGGCGGCGGTGCTGGCGTGCTGCTTGACGATGACGGTGGCGTCGGCCACACCCTCCCGGGCCTGCTGCTTGCTGCGCTCGACGACCTTCTTGGGGCTGACCCGGTCGACGATGGCGTCGATGGTGACGGCCAGCTCCTCACGGGTCTTCTCGATGTCGCTGACGAGCTGGTCGGTGTCCGTGCTGCCGGCGTGCGCGTTCGCACGCTGCTGCGCCGGCGTGGGCGGCCGCTCCGGGGACGACGACACCTCGATCGCCTTGCTGGTTGCCTCGTCCGCCACGTGCTCTCTCCCTGGTTCGTCTGCTGGGCTCCGCGCCGACTGGGCGTGCGGAGGCGCTCTGGTCGTGTCTCGACAGCGCCTTGCCCCCCGGTGCGGCCGCAGAACCGTCCCGCGCACGCTCCGGAGTGCCGTGGGCGGCGTCGACGGCTGTGCGAACGGTGCGGTGCGCAGCGCGACGGTGGTGCAGTTGCGAACGAGTGGCAGGAAGCGACAGGGTCCACTAGCCTCCAGACGTGCTCCTGCCCCGGCTCACGGCCTCTCTTGCGACCCTCACGGCGTGCGCCGCGGTCGCCGGCTGCACCTCGTCCGCCGCCGACAGCGGGCCGTCGTCGGACGGCCGGCTGAGCGTCGTCACGACCGTCGCCCCGCTCACCTCGATCGTGGCCAACGTCGCCGGCGACGCCGCCGTCGTCCGCGGCATCGTCCCGGAGGGGACCAACAGCCACACCTTCGAGCCGGCGCCCCAGGTCGCCGGGACGATGGAGGACGCCGACGTGGTGTTCGTGAACGGCCTGCAGCTCGAGGAGCCGACCCTCGAGCTGGCCGAGGAGAACGCCCCGGACGACGCCGCGATCGTGCAGCTCGGCGACGAGGTCCTGCCGGAGCAGGACTACCTGTACGACTTCTCGTTCCCCGAGGCCGACGGCAAGCCCAACCCGCACCTGTGGACCGACCCCACCTACGCGGTCAAGTACGCCGAGGTGGTGCGCGACACCCTCGTCGAGCAGGACCCGGACAACGCCGAGACCTACCGGACCAACGCCGCCGCCTTTCTCGCCAAGGCCGAGGCGCTGTCCGAGGCGCTCGAGGCCGACCAGGCGTCGCTGCCCCCGAGCCGCAGGCTGCTGCTGACCTACCACGACGCCTACGCCTACTTCGCCAGGACCTACGGCTGGGAGGTGGTGGGCGCGGTGCAGCCGTCGAACTTCGAGGACCCGCAGCCCAAGGAGATCGCCCGTCTGATCGACCAGGTGCGCGAGCGGAAGGTTCCGGTGATCTTCGGCTCCGAGGTGTTCCCCTCGGCCGTCCTGGAGCAGATCGCCGACGAGACCGGTGCCCGGTACGAGGAGACGCTCCGCGACGACGACCTGCCCGGCGAGCCGGGCGATCCGGAGCACTCCTGGCTGGGCCTCATGCGCTACGACTACGTCACGATGATCAAGGGGTTGGGCGGCAGCACGTCGGCGCTCGAGGCGCTCGACGTCTCCGACGTCGTCCCGGACACCGCGCGGTACCCCCAGTGACCGGCCCGCGCGCGGGCTTCCCCCTGGTCGAGGTCTCCGGGGCCAGCTTCGGCTACGACGGCGTCCCGGTGCTGTCCGACGTCAGCCTGGCCGTGCACGCGGGGGCCTTCACCGGCATCGTCGGACCGTCCGGCAGCGGCAAGACCTCGCTGCTGCGCCTGCTGCTCGGCACGGCCCGGCCGCAGCGCGGCTCCGTGCACCGCTCCCCCGGCGTCGCGGTGTCGTACGTCCCGCAGCTGGAGACGGTGGACTGGAACTTCCCCGTCACCGTGGCCGAGTGCGTCCTGATGTCGCGGCCGACCCGGCGGCTGCTGCCCTGGGCCACCCCGGCCGAGAAGCGGGACGTCGCAGCGGTGCTCGACCAGCTCGGGATCGGCGAGCTCGCGTCCCGCCACATCCGCGAGCTGTCCGGGGGCCAGCAGCAGCGCATGTTCCTGGCCCGGGCGCTCCTGCGACGCCCGGCCCTGCTGCTGCTCGACGAGCCGACCTCGGGCGTCGACGTCGGCACCCGCCACGAGGTCCTGCACCTGCTCGACGACCTCAACCGGGACGGGCTGGCCATCGTCCTCACGACGCACGACCTCAACGGGATGGCGGCGCACCTGCCGCACCTGGTCGCCCTGCACCGCAGGGTGATCGCCGCCGGTCCGCCGAGCGAGGTCATCGTCCCCGACGTGCTCGAGCGGACGTTCGGCGCGCGCATGGAGGTCCTCCAGCACCTGGGCATGCCGGTCGTGGTCGACGGCGGCGAGCAGCTGCCGCTGCGGGTGGTGGGCTCCGTGGGGTCGGCGGCCGGATGACGCTCTGGCAGACGCTGCTGGACCCCTTCGGCTACGAGTTCTTCGTCAAGGGGCTGGCGGCGGCGGTCCTGGCCGGCGCGCTGTGCGGCCTCATCGGCGTGTTCGTGACGCTGCGCGGGATGAGCTACATCGGTCACGGCCTGTCCCACGCGATCTTCGGGGGGTACGCCGCTGCGCCGCTGATCGGCGTGCCGATCCTGCTGGGCGCCGGGCTGTGGGGGCTGGCCAGCGCGCTGGCCATCAACGCCGTGGCCCGCAGCCGGCGCATCGGCGCCGACGCCGCGATCGGGGTGGTGACCACGGCGTCGTTCGCCCTCGGCGTGGCCCTGCTGACGCGTTTCGGGAACCAGGGACCGTCCTTCGACGCCCTGCTGTTCGGCAGCATCAACGGCGTCTCGCGCTCGGACCTCCTGCTGCTGACCGGAGCGCTCGTCTTCGCCGTGCTGGTCTTCACGGTCGGCTACCGCGCGTTCCTGTTCTCCAGCTTCGACCCCGAGGTCGCCGACGTGTCCGGTGTCTCGGTGCGCCGGACCGAGGCGATGCTCATGGTCGTGCTGTCGCTGTCCATCCTGGCCACGCTCCAGATCATCGGCGTGACGCTCGTCGCCGCGACGCTGGTCATCCCCGCCGTCGTGGCGCGGATGGCGTGCGACTCGTTCAGCCGGATGCTGTGGATCTCCACGTCCCTGGGCGCCGCGGCCGGTGCTGTCGGGATGTACCTGTCCTTCCAGCTCGAGATCCCGTCCGGCACGACGATCGTGCTGGTGAACGCGCTGGCCTTCCTGGTCGTGCTCGTCGTCACCGGCGGGCGGGCCCTGCGCCGCACCGCCGGGCTCGACGACCACGCCGCGACGCCGGCGCCGCTCGTCGCCGCCGGCCGCTGACGTCCGGACCACCTGAGGAGCCCGATGGCCGCCACACCGCGTCTCGAGCCGGGCACGCCGGCCCCCGACTTCACCCTGCCCGACGCCGACGGCCGGCCCGTCTCGCTGCGCGACCTGCGCGGGCGCAAGGTCGTGCTCTACGTCTACCCGGCCGCCGCGACACCCGGCTGCACGACCCAGGCGTGCGACTTCCGCGACAGCCTGTCGTCGCTGCAGGCGGCGGGCTACGAGGTCGTCGGCCTGTCGCCGGACCCGCCCGCCGCGCTCGCGCGCTTCCGCGACGACCAGTCCCTGACCTTCCCGCTGCTGTCCGACCCGTCGAAGCAGGTGCTGACGGCCTACGGGGCGTACGGCGAGAAGAGCCTGTACGGCAAGACGGTCGTCGGCGTCCTCCGCTCGACGTTCGTGGTCGACGAGTCGGGCGTCCTGACGTCGGTGGCGTACGCCGTCAAGGCCAAGGGGCACGTGGCCAAGCTGCGCCGCGAGCTGGGCCTCGACGACGCGTAGAACTGCTCAGGTGCTCGCCGCGGTCTGCCGCCAGGCTGAGCACATGACCTCGACGACGCCCCCAGCCCCTCTCGGCAACACCCCGGCCTTCTTCGCCCAGGCAGCGATCTCCTTCGGAGTCGCCGCGGTGGCGGTGGGCATCGGCATCACCTACCTGCCCGTCGACCGCTGGATCCGGGCCTTCCTCGCCATCGGCTGCCTGTTCCTCGTCAGCTCGGCCTTCACGCTGGCCAAGTGCGTCCGGGACCACCAGGAGGCGTCCGCCGGTGTGCTCACCCGTGCCGACCAGAACCGCCTCGTGCAGCTGCTCGACCAGCGGGACCGCTCCGCCGCCTGAGGCGGGCGCCTCGCGGACCGCCTGCCCTCGGCCCCGCTGGGCCGTACGCTCTGCCGATCGGCGCGCGTGGCGGAACGGCAGACGCGCCAGGCTTAGGTCCTGGTACCCGAACGGGTGTGGGGGTTCGAATCCCCCCGTGCGCACAGCAGGTGCCACCTAGCCTCATCGTCATGGCGAGGACTGTGGTGACCGGCGGCGCCGGCTTCTTGGGATCGCACCTGTGCGAGCGGCTGCTGGCCGCGGGCGACGAGGTGGTCGCCCTGGACAACTTCCTGACCGGAACACCGACCAACGTCGAGCACCTGCTCGAGCACGACGGCTTCCGGCTGGTCAAGACCGACGTCACGGAGTACGTCCACGTGCCCGGCCCGGTCGACCGGGTGCTGCACTTCGCGTCGCCCGCCTCGCCGATCGACTACCTCATGCTGCCCATCGAGACCATGAAGGTCGGCTCCCTGGGCACCCTGCACGCGCTCGGGCTGGCCAAGGAGAAGGGCGCGCGCTTCCTGCTCGCGTCGACGTCGGAGACGTACGGCGACCCGCAGGTCCACCCGCAGCCGGAGTCGTACTGGGGTCACGTCAACCCGGTCGGTCCGCGCGGCGTCTACGACGAGGCCAAGCGCTTCGCCGAGGCGCTGACCATGGCCTACCGGCGCACCCATGCCGTCGACACCGCCATCGTGCGGATCTTCAACACGCACGGCCCCCGGATGCGCCCCAACGACGGGCGTGCCATCCCGGCCTTCGCCTCCCAGGCGCTCACCGGGCAGCCCATCACCGTCGCCGGCGACGGCAGCCAGACGCGCTCGATCATCTACGTGGACGACCTGATCACGGGCGTGCTCGCCCTGCTGGACAGCGATCTGGCCGGACCCGTCAACATCGGCAACCCGCACGAGACCTCCGTGCTGCACCTCGCCGAGACGATCAGGGCGCTGACCGGGTCGCAGAGCGAGATCGTCTTCATCGACCGCCCGGTGGACGACCCGACCGTCCGCCAGCCCGACATCACCCTGGCCCGCACCGAGCTCGGCTGGGAGCCGGCCGTCGGCTTCGAGGAAGGGCTGTCCCGCACGCTCGCGTGGTTCGGCGCGCACCCGGCGCTGGTCGCCGGCTGACGCAGCCGTCCGGGGGCGGGACGCGTGGGGCGCCGCCTCACGGGCTGGGCCGGCGCAGCGACCGGGCGAGGTAGCGGGCGCCGGGTCCCTGCGCGCCGGCGGCGTCCTGGGGGTTCGACAACGCGCACGTCCGCAAGGACAGGCAGCCGCAGCCGATGCAGCCGGTCAGCCCCTCCCGCAGCTGCTGCAGCGCAGCGATCTGCTCGTCCAGCCGCGCGCGCCAGGAGTCGGACAGGCGCCGCCAGTCGGCCTTGGTCGGGGATCGGCCGGCCGGCAGCCCGGCGAGCGCCGCGCGGACCTCCTCCAGCGAGAGCCCGACGTTGGAGGCGGCCCGGACGAACGCCAGCCGCCGCAGGACGCTGCGCGGGTAACGGCGCTGTCCCCCGCTCGTCCGCGACGCGGTGAGCAGGCCCTCCCGCTCGTAGAAGCGCAGGGCCGAGGTGGCGAAGCCGGACCGCTGGGCCACCTCCCCGATCGTCAGCAGGTCCTGACCGTCCACGACCGCTCCTCGCTGGGCCAGTTGACATGAAGTTGACTTCAACTTGCAGCATGCGGCACATGACCTCATCACACAACCCCCCTGCCGACCGGCCTCCCGTCGCCCTCGTGACCGGCGCCTCGCGCGGACTCGGCCACGCCCTCACCTCCGCTCTCGTGCTGCGCGGCTGGCACGTCGTCGTCGACGCACGCGACGGCGACCGGCTGGCCCGCGCGGTCGCCGCGCTGCCGGACCCGTCCGCGGTCACCGCGATCGCGGGCGACGTCACCGACGACGCCCACCGGGCAGCGCTCACCGCCGCCGTGTCGTCGCGCGGCGGTCTCGACCTGCTGGTCAACAACGCGAGCGTGCTCGGCCCGAGCCCGCTGCCGCCGCTGGCCACCCACCCGCTGCCGGAGCTGCTCGAGGTGTTCGAGGTCAACGCCCTCGCACCGCTGGCCCTGGTGCAGCTGCTCGTCCCGGCGCTCGAGGCCCGTCGTGGAGCGCTGGTCAATCTCTCGTCGGACGCCGCCGTGGAGGCCTACGCGGGCTGGGGCGGCTACGGCGCCGCCAAGGCCGCGCTCGACCGGGCCTCCGCGGTGCTGGCCCTCGAGCACCCGCGGCTCGGCGTCTACGCCTTCGACCCGGGCGACATGGCCACCGAGCTGCACCAGCTCGCCGATCCCGGCGCGGACCTGTCCGCCCTCCCCCGCCCGGCCGACGTCGTGCCGGCCCTGCTCCGCCTGCTCGACCAGCGGCTGCCCAGCGGCCGCTACCGCGCGTCCGACCTGACCGCGGCGGTCCCGGCGTGACCGCGCTGCTGCCCGACCCCGCGGTCCGCTTCGCGCTGCCGGCCGGCGCCGAGGCGGCCGCGCCGCCGGAGCGACGGGGACGGGCCCGCGACGACGTGCGCCTGCTCGTCACCGGTCCGGCCGGGGTGTCGCACCGGCGGTTCCCGGACCTGCCGGAGCTGCTGCAGCCGGGTGACCTCGTCGTCGTGAACACCTCCGCCACGCTGGCCGCGGCGGTCGACGGCGCCCGGGGGCCGCACCCGACCCCGGTGCACGTGTCGGCCCTGCTCGACGACGGCAGCTGGGCGGTGGAGCTGCGGCGGCCCGACGCACGCGGCCCCGACCTGTCGGCGAGCGCCGGCGAGGACGTCTCGCTGCCCGGCGGGCTGGTCCTGCGGCTGCGGGAGCCGTACCCGGACCCCGCCGCGGCGCAGACGCGGCTGTGGCGGGCGGTCCCGTCGCGTCCGGCGGAGCTGCTGCCCTACCTCGCACAGCACGGCCGTCCGGTGGCGTACGGCTACCTGTCCGGGCGCTTCCCCCTGTCGGACTACCAGACGGTCTTCGCCACCGAACCGGGGAGCGCGGAGATGGCCAGCGCCGGCCGGCCCTTCACCGCGGAGCTCGTCGTGCGCCTCGTGGTGCGCGGTGTCGTCGTGGCGCCGGTCGTCCTGCACGCCGGGGTCTCGAGCCCGGAGCTGCACGAGCCGCCCCTGCTCGAGCGCTTCGCGGTGCCCGCGACCACCGCCCGGCTGGTGAACGCCACCCGGGCGGCCGGCGGGCGCGTCGTGGCCGTCGGCACCACCGTCACCCGCGCGCTGGAGTCCGCCGCAGCCGAGGACGGCACGGTCGCGCCCGTCCGGGGGTGGACCGACCTGGTGCTCGGCCCGCACCGCCCGGCGCGGGTGGTCACCGGTCTGGTGAGCGGGCTGCACGCCCCGCAGGCGAGCCACCTGCTGCTGCTCGAGGCCGTGGCCGGCGCGGACGCCGTGCGCAGGGCGTACGACGCGGCGGTGGCCGAGCGCTACCTGTGGCACGAGTTCGGCGACTCGTCGCTGTTCCTGCCGTGAGCCGGGGCTGCGCGGTCCCAGCGGCGGTCGCAGCGCCCGGTCTCAGCCGGCGAGCGCGGCCAGGAGCCGGGGGGCGAGCTGGCGGAAGGCCTGGCCGCGGTGGCTGATGGCGTCCTTGTCCGCCGCCGACAGCTCGGCCGTGGTCAGGTCGAGGCCGTCCGGCACGAGCAGCGGGTCGTAGCCGAAGCCGCCCGAGCCGCGCGGCGAGCGGGTGAGCCGGCCGCGCAGCTGCCCGAGGACCACCTCGCTGCGGCCGTCGGGCAGGGCGTACGCCGCCGCGCACACGAACCCGGCCGCTCGGCGCTCGTCGGGCACGTCCTCCAGCTGGGCGAGGAGCAGCTCGAGGTTGGCCCGGTCGTCGCCGTGCCGACCGGCCCAGCGCGCCGAGAGCACACCGGGCATGCCGTTCATGGCGTCGACGGCCAGGCCGCTGTCGTCGGCGACGGCCGGCAGACCGCTGTGCTCGACTGCCTCGACCGCCTTGGCCAGGGCGTTCTCGGCGAACGTCGCGCCGGTCTCCGGACCGGGTTCGTAGGCCGTGACGTCGTCGAGGCCGAGCAGGTCGACGTGGTCGCCCAGGATGCGGCGCAGCTCGTCCACCTTGCCGGCGTTGCGCGTCGCGAGCACGACGCTCGGCCGGCTCACATCTTGCCCGCGTCGCCGGCGTGCCGCTTGCGCAGCGGCTGCGCGAGGGCCCCGGTCTGCAGGGCGACCAGGTCGGCGATGCCGCCGAGGGCGAGGTCGAGCAGGGCGTCGAGCTCGGCCCGGCTGAACGGCGCCCCCTCGGCGGTGCCCTGGACCTCGATCAGCTCGCCGTCGCCGGTCCCGACGACGTTCATGTCGGTGCCCGCGGAGACGTCCTCGGGGTAGTCGAGGTCGAGCACCGGCGCGCCCTCGACGACCCCGACGCTGATCGCCGCGACGCTGCGGACCATGGCCTGCGACCGGCCGAGGGAGGCGCAGGCGTCGGCCAGCGCGACGCAGGCGCCGGTGATGGCGGCGGTGCGCGTACCGCCGTCGGCCTGCAGCACGTCGCAGTCGACGGCGATCGTGTTCTCCCCGAGCAGCTGCAGGTCGACGGCCGCGCGCAGGCTGCGACCCACCAGGCGGCTGATCTCGTGCGTGCGGCCGCCCAGCTTGCCCTTCACCGACTCGCGGTCGCTGCGGGTGTGCGTCGCGCGGGGCAGCATGGCGTACTCGGCGGTCACCCAGCCCAGGCCCGACCCCTTGCGCCAGCGCGGCACGCCGGCCTGCGCGCTGGCCGCGACCAGCACGCGGGTGCGGCCGAACTCGACGAGGCAGGAGCCCTCGGCGTGGTCGAGCCACCCGCGGGTGAGGGTGACCGGGCGCAGCTGGTCGGGTGCGCGGCCGTCGTGGCGGGAGGCAGTGGTCACCCGGCGAGCCTGTCAGACGTCGCGATCACACCTCGTAGGACGCGCCACAGCGGACCACCTCGAGCGGTCCGTCGTAGGCCTGCGCCGCCTCGGCCGTGATCGCGCCCGCGTCGGTCCAGGGCATGAGGTGGGTCAGCAGCAGCCGCCCGGCCCCGGCGCGGGCGGCGTGCTCCCCGGCCTGCCGGCCGGACAGGTGCAGCCCCTCCGGGCGGTCCGGGGCGTCGGGCCAGCTGGCCTCGCACAGCAGCACGTCGACGCCGTCGGCCAGCACGTCGAGCTGGCGCGTCGTCGCGGTGTCCCCGGAGTAGGCCAGCGTGCGGCCGTCCGCCTCGACGCGCAGGCCGTGGCACTCGACGGGGTGCTCCATGCGCAGCGTCGTGACCGTGAACGGGCCGATCTGCCGCGTGCCGACCGGCACCTCGCGCAGGTCGAACACCTCCCGCAGCCGGTCCGGCGGCGGCACCTCGAACACCCGGCACAGGCGGTCCCCGAGCCCGGCCGGCCCGTAGACCGGCAGCGGGTCGGGCAGTCCGGCCGGGTGGTAGCGGCGGGCGTAGGACAGGCCGACCAGGTCGGTGCAGTGGTCGGCGTGCAGGTGGCTGACGTAGACGGCGTCGATCTCGAGCAGGTCGATCGAGCGCTGCAGCGGTCCGAGGGCACCCGGTCCGAGGTCGATCACCAGCCGGAAGCCGTCGTGCTCGACGAGGTAGCCGGAGCAGGGCGAGTCGGGACCGGGATAGGTGCCGGAGCAGCCGAGGACGGTCAGCCTCATGCGCTGGCGCGCATCGTCGTGACCGTGCCGATCTCCGGGCCGAGGAAGCGCCGGCCGAGCCGGGCGAAGGGCTCGGGGTCCCCGGTGGCCGAGAAGCGGTGCACCGGCGGCGGCCGCTCGGGGTCGCGGTCGAGACCGGTGCGCTGCAGCACGCGGTAGACGTCCTTGGCCGTCTCCTCGGCGCTGCTCACCAGCGTCACCGAGTCGCCCACCACCAGGCTGATCATGCCAGTCAGCAGGGGGTAGTGCGTGCAGCCCAGGACGAGGGTGTCCACGTCGGCGCGCAGCACCGGGTCGAGGTAGTGGGTGGCCAGCTGCAGCAGCTGCCGGCCGGTCGTCACCCCCCGCTCGACGAAGTCGACGAAGCGCGGGCACGCGGCGCTGGTCAGCTCGACCTGCGGCGCGGCCGCGAACGCGTCGTCGTACGCCCGGCTGGCGACCGTGACCTGCGTGGCGAGCAGCCCGACCCTGTCGTTGCGCGTCGCGGCGACCGCCCGGCGCACCGCCGGCTGGATGACCTCGACGACGGGGATGTCGTAGCGCTCGCGGGCGTCGCGCAGGCAGGCGCTGCTGGCGCTGTTGCACGCGATGACCAGCATCTTCACGCCGTCCGCGACCAGCGAGTCCATGGCCGCGAGCGCGTGCCGGCGGACCTCGGCGATCGGCAGCGGGCCGTACGGGCCGTGCGCGGTGTCCCCGACGTAGAGCAGCGGCTCGTTGGGCAGCTGGTCCAGCAGGGCGCGGGCGACCGTCAGCCCCCCGACCCCGGAGTCGAACACCCCGATGGCCGCCTCGTCCGCCGTCCCGCCCACACCGACGACCCTACGTGGCGCCGGGCACGCGCGGCGGGAGCCCGGCGGCACGGGCCCTCAGCGCGCGGTCTCCTTGCGGATGTGGCGATCTCACACGCTCAGCCCCCC